>CAVCPY010000199.1:0-11674 GCA_963604245.1 Eggerthellaceae bacterium | reverse complement strand
TATAGTCAAAAAAGACACATTAAGATTACCAAGTTATTTTTTAACGCTTACTAAGAAGCTGTTAAAAAAAGAAATTGATGAAAATGTATCATTCCATATTGATTGCGCTTTTCTTGCTTCTCTCCGCAGCGACTTCCTGCAAGGAGAAGCAAGAGCCGACTCCCGAACCGGAGCCGGAAGTTCAGGCGGCCTCTTTCACAGTCACACTTGACGCTTCCGTCAGCACTCCGTTCAAGACTTTCTGGGCAGAAGGGGACGCCATTCAGCTCGTCGGAGTCAAGGACGGCAAATCCACGACCGAGACCGTCAAGGCATCCTCGGTGTCCTCGGCAAGCGCCACTTTCACATCGAACGGCAGCATCAAAGCCGACTGCGATGAATATTACGCCTTCATCGCGGAGACAGGAGTGACCGGGTGCGATCCTGCATCCTCTTGGACGGTCTCCTCTTCGGCGGCCTCGTCCCGCTCCGTTGCCGTCGCCAAGTGCGGCAAAGGCGGAAAAACCTTGAGTTTCAGGAATATGTTCTCGTTCCTCAAGGTAAGCGTCTCTGACGCTTACGTCAAGTCCATCGAGCTGCAAGGCAACGGTGGGGAGGATCTGAACTACGATGTCACGGTCTCGACTTCTGATTATTCCGTTTCTCCGGCCGCAAAGCCCTCCTTCGAAGCGCAGAAAACCATCAAAGTCAATGTTGACGGTGCTGGGGACTGCTACATCAGCCTCATCCCGGGAACCGTGCTTGCCCAGGGCTATACCGTCACAGCCTGTGACGCTTCGGGCAAAGTCGTCAGCAAGGCCGTCTATCCGGACAAGCTCACCGTCCCGAACGGGAAGGTCATAACCGCAGGAGAACTTCAGCCTGAAGCGGTCGAGTTCACCGCCTCCTTTGAGGACACCACGACTCCGGAGTTCAAATCCACTTGGTCGGAAGGAGATGTGATAGAGGTGGCCTGTCTTGAGGGCGAGACCCTTGTCACGGAGACCATCAAAGCTTCGGAGATTTCTTCCGACGGTCTGACCGCAAAATTTGTCTCCAACGGAACTCTCCCTTCAGGAGCTTCAGGCTATTACGCAATGATTCCGGGCAGCGGAATCGAAACTTACCAGAAGGCAAACTGGTCAACGGGCAACCTTGACGGCACCTCCGTGGGGAAGCCTTCCGTCACTGTGGCGAACTGTACGGACGGCTCGGGCAAGTTCGTGTTCAGGAACGTGTTCTCGCTCCTTGCTTTCTGCGTTGACGAGCCCGCAGCCTCCTACGTGGTGCTTGAGGGCAACAACTCTGAAAAAGTCAGCAAGAATATGCTCGTGTCGTTCAGCAGCCAAAGCGTCAACGGCAACACTACCCCGGCCTTCGAGTCCACGACTTCCCTGACGAAGACCATCAAGCCAGGGGAGACTTTCTGGTTCGGACTTTATCCTGGTCTCAAACTCTCCAAAGGCTACATCTTGAAGGTTTACAACGCCGCTGGCAAGCAGATCGGCTATTCCAACAACCCTTCCGCTCTCACGGTCGAGAAAGGCAAGGTTTACAATGCGGCCAAGTTCGTCATAACGGCTCCTTCGGTGAAGACAAAGGACTTTGACGCTACCAACATCGTCCTTTCCCTTGGAGTGGTGAGCGACGTGCACATCAACCAGCAGGCGCAGGCGAACAAATGGAAATCCGCCCTCCAGCAGCTCAAGGCGAAGGCGCTTGAGAATGACGCCAACGGCATAGGCGGAGTCCTCGTTGTCGGAGATCTTATCGACAGCCCGAGCAACTCACAGCTGAGCCTCTTCAAATCGACTCTCGAATCAGAGATCGACGTGACTAAAACCCCGATGATCTACACCATCGGCAACCACGATGTTCCGAATTACGCCTGGGCTTCGACAATGGTGTCCGATGTGGCGTACATCAGGAATATGTTCGGCGACAACTATTTCCTGGCGGACAAGGATCAGTCAATGAGGACAAATTACGAAGCCCGTCACTGCGTTGTCGGGGACTATCACATTCTCACGATTTCCCCGAACGGCGACAGCCCTATCGCCTATGACCCTGCGGCCGTCTCCTGGCTTGACCAGCAGCTGGCGGCCATAACTTCCGCCGAACCGGAGAAATACGTCATCGTGCTCACTCACCCGATGATCAAGAACACCGTCTATGGCAGCCGCCTGGGAGAGGAGGGAGGAATATGGGAGTCCACTCTTCCGCACTACTGGGCGACAGACGTGCTGACCCCTGTTCTGAAGAAATACCCTCAGGCGGTGGTGTTTGGCGGACATCTGCATTTCCCTCTCAACGACCCTCGCAGCGTATGGCAGGGGGACTTCTCAGTCTTCGGATGCGCCTCCGTGCGCTATATGGCCCTTGAGAACGGCAAGTACGAGGATATGTCAAGCGCCACCGTGATGAAGGACTGCAACGACTTCTCGCAGGGCAACCTGCTCCAGTTCGACGCCAGCGGCAATATGCGTGTCCTGAGGATGGACTTCTACAACAAGGATGTCATCGGGGAGCCAATCGTTTCCTCCTACCCGACATCCGGCAAGAGCCACCTGACGAAGTACAACCACACGACCCTAAGCCTTGCCAACTCGGCTCCGTCACTGTCAACGCTCAGCGTGGATGTAGCCGATGGGGTCGCCACGGCTAAATGGGCGGCCGGCACGGATGACGAGTTCGTGCATCACTATGTGCTGACCCTCAAGAAATCCGGAGTGACAGTCGCGACCAAAAAGATTCTCGCCGACTTCTACAAGAGCGCCAAGACCACCGGGATGAAGAAGGAGTGGACTCGCTCCCTCGGCAGCCTTGAGGACGGCTCCTACGAGTTGACCCTTGAGGCTTACGACTCCTGGGACGCCGCAGCCGCACCGCTCAAGAAGACCTTCCAGATAGGTGTTACTTCCAACAGTCTCTGGACAGACGACAAGTCCGGCGCCAAGACGGTTTCCGGCGGTGTCGGCAACGCCTCGCAGGACTGGCTGACCTATTCCGACGGCACGCTCTCCTGGACGGCCAACACCACGGGCAAGCCAAGGACAGCGACCATAGCACTTCCTGGCGGTACTGAATATTCAGTCACCCAGATTTCCACGGAAGACTTCAAGGGAGGGTGGACATTGTATTCCAAACTGTTTGATCCGCACAAAACGCTCGGTAAAGGCGCCACCATCCTTGGCTATGCGGCCTCGTTGACTTTCGGAGGGCCTCTCAAGGCCGAGGCTTTGAAGGATGCTTCAGGATCCGAACACACTAACAACCTTGGTGCCAAGGGACTTTACCTAAATGCCGTGATGGACGCCGTGGTGGAGATTGACTACACCGGACAGGCCGTCAATTTCGGGATATTCCTGGACAGACGGACTGCTCAGGATGCCGGCAACGGCAGTTATGTGTCGTTCCTGCCTGAGTTGAACCAGACAAGCGGGTGGGCTTCGGGAAAATATAATTTCGCTCCTGGAGCGGGTGTCTTTTCCGACAGCGATTACGAGTGGCTGTGGTTCAGTGTAAGTGATGACTTCAACACCTTAAGGTACGTGTTCAAGGACAAGGGTCAGAAAACCTCCAAGGGCAACCACTACATCTGCGGCATCTCCTGCGTGAAGGCGACCTCCACGAACGCATCCACCTTGGCTTCTGATTATGATGTGATCTATCAGGCCAATTACAACAGCAGCGACTCGGACGGAATGTACTTCGTAAGAAATTAAGAATTAATCTCTAATCACAAATTTTATACACAATGAAATCACACTTGTTAACACTGGCCGCAGCGGTCGTAGCGACATTCGCGTTCGCCGCCTGCGGGGAAAAGGATCCCGACTACGGCGATCCTTCCGTAAAGGTTAATCCGGGTGAATTGAATTTCAAGGTCGAGGGCGGATCTGAAACCGTAGCCCTCACCGCGACGGTCGGTTGGACTGTCGAGAATTCAGCATCCTGGGTGACTGTTGAACCAATTACAGGAGATCCTTCCAAGGAATCCCAGTCTGTAAGAGTGACTGTGGGCAAAAATGAGGGGGTGGAGCGTACCGCCACCGTCACATTCAAGCAGACGGAAGGGACCCTCTCTGCGAAACTTACCGTCAATCAGGACGCCTTTGTTCCTGAGGTGCAGACCATAGACGTGGCATCGATGGCAAAGTTGACGAACATCTACAAGTACCAGCGCTTCCAGCTTACGGGAACCGTGAAGAGCCTCAAGTCAGACGGTTCGTTCAACCTCGTTGACGGCACCGGCTCCGTTCAGGTCGCCGGCCTCAGCGCAAGCGAGGTGGCCTACGGCACACAGGGTGGCAAACTTGACAATGTCAAGGAGCGCGGCACCGTCACGATCATCGGCTACTACGAGGGCGGCAAGGTGGTCTATGCCTACCTTGTGAAGTTTGAGGAATATTCGGAGCCGAGTCCTGACACGGCTGCGACAAAGGCATTCCCTTACACCGCCAACTACAACTCCGCCGAGAACGGAGCCATTGTCAACAATGCGGTCTTCCCGCTTGCATTCGACGCACTCTGGTCTTGGAGCGCATCTACGGGCTGGAGGGCTTCCGGCTACAAGAACGCAGACTACACGACCGAAGCAACCCTCTACACAGAGAAAATCGACCTGAAGAACGCCGAGAAGCCTATCCTTGTTTTCGACCACATCGTCAGGGATTTCGCCAGCATTGAGGTGGCGAAGGAGCAGACTTCCGTCCTGATCAGAAAGGACGGCGGAGACTGGACTCCGGCATCCATCACATTCTCCTATCCTGAAAGCCTCGGCTCGGAGGTGATGACATCCGAGGAGGTAAAGCTTGACTCTTACATCGGTTCTGTCATCCAGATCGCCTTCAAGTACGTCAGCGACGAGAGCAAGAAGGCCGGCACCTGGCAGATTGTCAAGGTTGAGGTCAAGAAGAGCGAGGAGCCTACCCAGCCGGACAACTCATCCGGCACCGAGGACTATGACAAACCGGGTTGGGACTGGAACAAGTAATCCTTAATTGAACAGAAGATGAAAAAGAGTATAAAAATGCTTTTCGCGGCCGCTCTTGCGATAGCTTCAGTGGCTTGCACACGTGAAGAGATTCTCGATGGAGGGAAGACCAGGGGAGAGTTAAGGACTTTCACCTGCTCCTTTGACGAGGAGACCCAGACCAAGACCGACATCACCAAGCAGGGTAAGACGGTCTGGTCAGAGGGGGACAAGATTTTCGTCACCAACGGAGCAGAAGCCGACACACTCACGGTTGACGCCAAGTTCGCCGGTCAGAGATATTTCGAATTCTCCACCACCCTTGAAGGCACTATTTACGTTGTCTATCCTTGCACAGCCGCCAAGGATGTGAAGGAAGGCAAGTTCACCCTTGAGATTCCAAGTGAGCAGAACGGCCAGTTCGGCAGCGCCAACATCTCTTGCGCCATAGCCGAAGACCGCTATGTGAAGATGAGGAACGTGACCTCCGTCGTACGATTCAAGGTTGACCCTGACGCCGCGGCTCCTGTCAAGGTTGTCGCGATCAACTCCAACGGCAACAACGTGGCCGGCACGTTCAGCGTTGACCTGACTTCCGGTTCACCTGTGGTCAGCACGATCGAGGGCAACAGCTACTCGGCCGGTGTGACCGTGAATGTGAACGGAGACCACGGCAACAGTCTGTACGCCACTGTCATTCCGGGCACCTATGCTGCGGGTCTGACGATGACCGCCGTCACGGTGGACCTCCACAATGCGAGCGAGAGCAAGACCACCGTCTCCGAAAAGGAGTTCAAGGTCAACGCCTACTACGACCTCGGAACCATCGGAGCCGACCTCAAGCCGCTCTCCGGAGACGGTTCTCAGGGCAACCCTTGGCAGATTTCCTCCGCCGCCGACTTCCTTGCGTTCGCCTACTACGTGAACGAGGGCAACAATATGAAAGACCAGTACGTGAAGCTGATGGACAACATCAAGACTGTCACTACCTCGGTCGGCTACTATGATGCGTCTGTTGACGCTTCCGTCGATCCTGACAATGTCAAGAAGCAGTTTGTCGGCGATTTCGACGGCAATGGCAAGACCGTGACCCTCAACATCAACCAGACGGCCAAGAGATCCTGCGGCCTTTTCGGAGCGATTGCCGAAGGAGCCAACATCCACGACGTGACAGTTGAAGGCACTGTCAACTCCACGTTCGACGATGCCGCCGGTATCTGCGGTCTTGTGAACGCCGCCGCCGGTGCGAAGATCACTGACTGCGTCAACAAGGCCAACATCAAGTCCACCGGCAACTTCATCGGTGGTATCGCCGGCTGGTCGGACTCCGGAAACGCCAGCGAACTGGTGTTTGACAACTGTACCAATGAAGGCAGCATCGCAGGTAAGACTATGGTAGGAGGAGTTTGCGGAACCTTGAGGACAGGTACTGTCATCAATTCAAAGAACTCCGGCGATGTCATCGGTAACAGCAGCACCGGAGGCATCGTAGGATACGGCTATATCGGCAGTGTTTCGGATTGCTCCAATTCCGGAAACGTCACCGCCACGGAGACCAACGGTGATGTCTATTATATCTACACATCCGGCGGAAAAATTTATGGTTCGTTCAGGTCTAATTGGACTAACGGAACAGGGGGTATCTGTGGTTTCGCCCAGAATATGCCTATCTCGGATTGCAAGAATTCCGGCACAATGACGGCTCAGAACAAGGTTGGAGGCATCTCCGGTACGAGCTATTGGACAGGCATCGACCGCTGCGAGAACACGGGGCGTGTTGTCGCCACCCATTGGGGAGTTGCCGGTGGCATTCTCGGCTGGGGTATCACTGTTGCCAATGTCCGCGATTGTGTGAACAACGGTGAGGTGGTCGGAGAAAAACTGGAAGGTACCCAAGGCCGATGGGTCGGCGGCATCGCCGGCTTCGTTCAGGTTCAACTCAGAAACAACACGTCTTATAGTCTTGAGCGTTGTACAAATAACGGTGCGGTTTCGGGTGATGGCCAAGGTGTCGGCGGAATCGTAGGATACACGCACAGCTATAACAATAGCCCTACCAGAATCGAGATTCGTAACTGTACAAACACAGGTAAGGTAACCAACAAGCAAGGCGATACCGGAGGAATCGTCGGTTGGCAGTATGATTTCGGTTCGTGGACCAGGATGCCTGTGGACAACTGTAAGAATACCGGTGACATTACTGCCGCTTATGGCGTAGGTGGCATTATCGGTTATTTTAATGGTAGAACTGTAGGTAGCCGCTCAGACCTCAGGAATTGCGAGAACTCCGGAAATATTCTTTCGACAAAGACAGAGAAGGATGACGGCGCTTATGCGGGAGGCATTGTCGGCAGGACAAACGGCCTGACCACCTGCGGTGTTTACCTGTGGAACTGCCTGAACACCGGAAAGGTTCAATATTCCGACGCATCGTTCAAGAATGCCTACGTCGGCGGCCTCGCCGGTTCAATCTATGGTGAGATTTGGAACTGCTACAATGGAGGTGAGGTTGGTCTTGCTGGTGCCCAAACGCCGGCGGAGGCTCTTGTCACAGTCGGAGCGATAGCGGGCAATCTTGGAAACAACAAGGCACACTATTCATACTTCCTTGAAGGCAGCTCTGTAAATGCGATGGGAACGGCTTCCAAGGTGAAGGCTCTTGACAGCGTTCTTCCGGCGGCCAAGGATGGAACCCTTTCCACTTCGGCTCAGATTGGAGGTCAGAATTACAATAATGTTGTCGATGCTCTGAATGCGGGCAAGGCCGGACAGGAATTCTACTATGACTGGACTACTGGCCCTAAGTTCTCATTCACAGGCAATGTCAACATCGGCGACGGCCTTGACCTTGGCAACGGTGGCAAACTTTAATCTTGGAGGATAATACTATGTACAAGAAAATATTGACAATATTCGCTCTCGCCGCTTCACTTCTCGCCTGCAACAAGGCTGAGAATGAAGTAGTCGCTCCGGAGACAGGTGCGAAGACCCTGACGATCACCGCCTCTCTCGGAGATCCGGCCACACGTCTTTCATATTCAGAGACGACGGACGGCAGCTACAAGGCAAGGTTCAGCAATGACGATGTGATCTGGGCATATTTCGCCAAGGCTGACAACTCGGTCGTAGGTTCTGCGACGAAACTCGCCATTGACCCTAAGTCCATCTCTTTCGACGGCAAGACGGCTTGTTTCCGTCAGCCGCTTGTGACCATTCCTGAAGGAGCCAGCAAGATCATCGCCTACCTAACAAACACGGCCAACACCACAAACTTTGACGGTGGTGACGACATCGTGTCCGACATCAGCTCGCAGGCCAACCTTGCCACTGCCCTGAACAAACAGGTCATCTTCGGAGCCGTTGACTTCAAGGATCTGACTTCCTCTGACCCTGACGCACTTGCGGCCAGCATTCCTTTCGCCTACAAGACGAGTCTGCTCAAGTTTAGCCTTGCCCTCCCTGAAGGAACCGAGGTTGATTCTAAGGCCACTGTTACCGTCTCTTTGTCCGACGGCAAGATCCACAACAAGCTTCACATCTCCGGCGGTGTGCTCGGGGCCAAGAGCGAGGAAGGTGCAATCAGTCTCGGCGCGACTGTCGCCAACAACATCGTCTCCGCCTCGGCTGCTGTCTGGGCTGCTGACGACCTGACTTCCAAGATAGTCGTGAACATCGGGGAGGACACTTTCCTTGCTGATTTCAAGCCTGCGGCATCAGTTGCGGCAGGTAAGGTTTACACGGTAGAAAGAACTCTCGCCAAGGTCTCAAGCCAGTGGATTTCCGACGAGGCCGGTTCCATCGATTTCCCTGACGGGGGTTCAACCGCCGTTTCCGAAGGGTTCCTTTCCTATGCCGACGGTAAGATTTCCTGGACCAAGAACGAGACCGGCAAGCCTCGT
This sequence comes from Eggerthellaceae bacterium, assembly GCA_963604245.1. Classification (GTDB taxonomy): domain Bacteria; phylum Bacteroidota; class Bacteroidia; order Bacteroidales; family UBA932; genus Cryptobacteroides. The sequence continues at coordinate 2,821 of CAVCPY010000199.1, read as the reverse complement.
TCCGCCAAACTCATCTTCGCCAACGGCTCCACCTTCGAGGCTCTCCAGATCGGTCCGGCTTCATTTAAGGGTGCTTGGACATTCACTACCAAGGTGTTCGCCGGAACCGGATCTTATGTTGCCGCAAAGGATCCATATGTTTTTGAATCTGTCACTTTTGGTGAGCCAAGGAACACAGAGGCTCTCAAGGCTGCGGACGGAAAGACATACACGAACAATATCGGTGTGAAGGGTTTGTTCTTTGACACAGTCCTTGACGCTTGCCTTGACATTGATTATGACGCTCGGACAGCCCGCATAGGTTTCTTCCTTGACACAAGGGACGGCGTCGGCCAGTCCGTGAACGGCAAATACGCCACATATTTCCCGGGCCTTGCGACAAAGACCGATACTGCGTGGGGAAAGCCTTGGCTTTACACAGAGACCGAACTCGGCGATCCGGACTATGCCTGGATGTGGTTCAAGATTTCCGACGACTTCAACACCATTATGTACCAGAACAGGACTACCGCTGACGTGGAACTTCAGACTTTGAGCCAATACGGCTCGTCAATGAATCTGATCTGCGGATTCGGAGTCGTCCTTTCAGGTACGAATGTGTTCAATCACTCGACCGTCACAGCTTATTCTAACTTCTTCCAGTGCAACCCTGCCGGTCAGGCTGGCGAGTTCTTCTCAAGAAAGTAATCCGTGACATATCAAGCGCCGGCTGACCGATGTCGGCCGGTCACATCTCAATTCAGAATCCGGGTGACCTGCATAGGCCGCCCGGATTTGTTATATTCATTGAAAATTATCTTTGCAGGTATGACTTGAACCCTGCGGAAAGTCAAAATTTTATCGACTTTCCGCAGGGTATATCTCTATAAACATTGCGGAAAGTCGATTTTTTTTTAACTTTGCGCAGGTTATCAATTAGCAGGATGAAAATAATAGGCAGAAAATCAGAGATTGGTCAAATCCAAAAGTTGTATGATTCCGGAAAGCCGGAGTTTGTTGTTGTCTATGGAAGACGACGCGTGGGAAAGACATTTCTGGTGAACCAATTCTTCGACAACAGATTCCTCTTCAAGGTGACAGGACTTGCGGTCAAAGACAAGGCCGCGCAACTTGTCAATTTCGGTGAGGCCCTTAAAAAGCAAGGCTCCCCACTTTGTCCTTACCCTAAATCTTGGATGGAAGCGTTTGACTTTCTGAAGACGCTTATCGAAAGTTCAAATGAGAAAGGACGCAAGGTTGTGTTCATAGACGAATTGCCGTTTATGTACACCAATCGATGCGATCTGGTCGTGGCCATCGAACACTTCTGGAATGACTGGGGATGCACGCAAGACGATCTTATGCTGATTGTCTGCGGTTCTGCCACATCTTGGATCACAAAAAAGATTCTCAAGAACAAGGGTGGCCTGCATAACAGGGTGACAGGAAAAATCTACCTCCGACCATTCAATCTTGCGGAATGCAAGGCCTATTTCAAATCCGTCGGCATCAACCTTGATGAAAAGGACATCGCTGAATGTTATATGATTATGGGCGGAATCCCTTACTATCTCAGCCTATTTGAGAAAGGGAAAAGCCTTGCTCAGAATGTGGATGAAATGTTCTTCAAAAGAAAAGGCAAACTGGATGGAGAATTCGACAACCTGTACGCCTCCCTGTTTGAAAACAGCGAGGATTATATGAAAGTGATAGAGGCGCTCAGCCGCAGGAACGCCGGCCTGATCAGAAAAGAGGTCATAGCCGCGACAGGTCTCCCAGACGGGGGTGGTCTCAGCACAATCCTATCGGACTTGGACGACTGCGACATAATCCGTAAATATAAAGCCTTCGGCAAGAAGGAGAATGGCACAGTTTATCAACTGACAGACTTCTACACAATCTTCTATTACAAGTTCATCAGAAAATATGGCACCTCGGACAAACCGTTCTGGTCTTATCAGATTGGCACCACACTTCATAACACTTGGGCTGGAATCGCATTCGAGAGACTGTGTATGTACCATCATATTCAGATAGAGAAAACACTTGGCATTCAAGGCATAATGACTGAGATCTCTGCGTGGCGATCGGAAAGTGCACAGATTGATATGGTGATAAGCCGAGCCGACCGTGTCATCGATCTCTGCGAGATCAAATTCTGGGAGGGGCCTTTCACCATCACCCAGAAGTACCGTCAGGAACTGGACAATAAGATCAACTCATTCAGGGATACCCTCAAACTCCGGCGAACCCTCCACCTCGTATTCATCACAACCTACGGCCTGAAACCTAATGAATATAGTGGTGTGGTTCAAAACGAGGTGACTTTGAAGGATTTTTTCGAATGAATATACACACTTCTGATGGTGGCGATTTCATTGCGGAGCTTTCCTTCTTTTAGGAAAATTTTTGCCGATCGTTACCTGAAATTCAGGAAAATGATCAGGTGCGGAATGTTGCGGATGAGACTGTTCCGCAGGGCGGACACGTCTTTCTCTTCGGATCACAGGCAATGGGGAGGCTGTCTCAAAAATGAGACTTCCCCCTGCTCTACGGGAAGAAGACCGTGCTGGACCTGGTCTGCGTGGACAAGGCCGACAGGTCCTTCATCGTGGAGATGCAGGCCTCGGAGGAGAACAGTTTCTTTGAAAGATGCGTGTACTACGCCTCCGGGCTCTACCTTCTGGAGCTCTCGGAGGGGGACCTTTACGGGAAGCTGCATTGTGGGGGACTCTGCGGAAAGTCGATAAAATTTTGACTTTCCGCAGGGTTCTTTTTTAACGCTTACTTAGTGATTCCTAAAAAATAACTTGGTGCTTTTGCTCGTCTTTTTGGTCTGAAT
>CAVCPY010000198.1:0-19761 GCA_963604245.1 Eggerthellaceae bacterium | reverse complement strand
ATCTTTGTCATCGGTCACGTAGCTACTGCTACGCTCCCTCTTCCAAAGCCGAAAAATGTCTCTAATAATCCGCATAATAAAATTCGGGAACCATTTCAAAACAGCTTCTCATTATTTCATCATCACTAAGCGTTGGCAGGGTCATTTCTGTTGTCGATTTCCTCAAGCTCACGGCGGCGTTTCTGATTGACGCAGGTGGCCGTTCCGCGGTACAGGAAATAAAGCCCTATCAGCAGGATGCCGCCGATTTTCCAGGAAAACGGCACGCCGTTGATCAAAAGCGCGGCTCCGAATCCGATGATGAACACGGCGAACACAAAGTATAGAATGAAAACGTATCTCATTGTTTAGTATATTACAGCGACTCAATCATTTTTGTGAATAGCGCGCACATCCTGTCAGCCGCCGCGGCGGCCGCCTTGATGACATCCTCTCCGTCGTTCACATAGTCGGGAGCATAGTCATCGTGCGCCTCATTGGTGATAACCGAAACTCCGAACACCGGAATACTCGAGTGCCGGGCCACGATGACCTCCGGGACTGTGGACATTCCTGTGGCGTCTCCGCCTATAGCGCGGATGTACTTGTACTCGGCCGGTGTTTCATATGTCGGGCCGGTTCCACCGAAATAGACTCCCTTGTGGAGTCTTATGCCCATCCCGGCTGCAATCTCCCCGGCTTTCGCAATCAATCCGAGGTCGTAAGGTCTGGTCAGGTCAGGGAAACGTGGCCCGAAATCGTCCATATTCGGCCCGATCAGCGGGTTAGGCATCTGGTTGATGTGGTCGGTGATGATCATCAGGTCGCCGACCTTGAAGTTGTAGTTGACTCCTCCGGCGGCGTTTGACACGAACAAGTACTTGATTCCGAGGACTTTCATCACGCGTATCGGGAGCGTGACCAGCTCCATCGGGTAACCTTCATAGTAGTGGATGCGTCCCTGCATTGCGATGACCGTCTTTCCGCCGAGTCTGCCAGCGATGAAGTTGCCCTTGTGGCCTATCGCCGTGGAGACCGGGAACCCCGGTATTGTCTTGTAAGGAACTTTGAGCGGATCGCCTATGCTCTCCGCAAGTTTTCCCAGACCGCTGCCAAGCACGATGCCGACCTCCGGCTTGAGGTCGCCCAGTTGCTGTTTGAGATACTCGGCGGCGCCGTAGATTCTTTCTGTTCTTGGATCCATATTGCTATTAATTTTATTACCGTTGAGAGCGGAAGTCCCGCTCTTGCGGCAGGTGGTTATTTGTTGTTGATTTCGCCCAAAACCATACGCGCACCTTTGAGAACCATCTTCTCGCCGAACACATTGCGGTCGCGCATCACGAACTTGCCTCCTGCGATAAGCGAGGAGACGCAGTCACTGTGTGCCGAGTAGATGAAGTTGGCAAGGAAAGGAGCGGGTGAGAGAAAGAATGTGTTGTCTGTGTCAACAATCTGGATGTCAGCGCCATACCCCTCGGCAATCACACCTGTCTTAAGTCCGAGAGCCTTTGCTCCGTTCACCGTGGCCATATCCAGAAGTGTCTGCAAAGGCAGGGCTGAAGGATCCTTTCTCCAGGCTTTTTGGAACAATGCCGTGGTCTTCATTGCCTCCAGTATGTCCAGATTGTTGGAAGACGCGCATCCGTCTGTTCCGAGACAGACGTTCGCCCCCGCATCCTGAAGCTCCTTCCACTTGAATTTGTAGCCGGAAGCCAGTTTTGTGTTGGAGTTGATGTTGTGTACGCAGTTCACGTGGTATCTGCCCAGCAGTTCGATGTCATGGTCAGAAAGCCACAGAGTGTGAGCGGCGATGACATCCGGTCCCAGAACCCCCAGGGATTCAAGGTATTCCACAGGTGAAAGTCCGCCGTGAGCCGCCTTGCAGTCCAGATCCTCACGTTCAGATTCGGCCACGTGGATGTGGATTTTCAGGTTGTGCTTGCGGGCATATTCAGCCGCCCAGATGATGAGCGCCTCGCTTACCGAGTAGATTGCGTGGATTCCGATTGTGAAGATGGAACGTGAATTCCATCCGGGCACCGTCTCATACATCTGGATGCACTGCTCTTTTTCTCTTGCAGCCTCCTCCGGATTGTTGCGGTCCAGAAAAACGTAGGACACCGCACCTCGGATGCCCATCTCGTCTGCGGCGATCCTTGCGGTAGGGGAGAACCAGTATTGGTCGTTGAACGTGGTTGTGCCTGTCTTTATCATCTCAAGAGCGGCGGCTTTTGTGCCCCAATAGATGAACGGCGCGTCAAGCTCTGACTCGATTGTCCAGATGTGTCCAAGCCAGTCCTGAAGCGCCATATCCTCGCCGATGCCCCTCATCAGTGACATTGCGGCGTGTGTGTGCATATTGATGAAACCGGGCACAGCCGCCTTCCCGGTGCAGTCAACCGTCTCTACTCCGGAGGCCGCTTCTCTGTACTCCCCGGAGTGCGGCGCAATCCTTTCAATCAGACCGTCGGCTATGGTGATGTCCACCTGCCGGCCTTCCAAAGTTATGTTCTTAAGCAGAATCTTGTCCATAATTGAATATGTCTAAGATACGACTAACTTTCTTTTCTAATTTTTCAAATATAATAAAAAAATGATAATAATAAGTATGTCCGAGTTAAGATCTTTGCATCTTGTGCATTAAGAAGCTGTTTTGAAACGATTCCTCTCTTTTCTCACACGGCCTTTCCGGACATTTTCATCTTTGTCATCGGTCACGTAGCTACTGCTACGCTCCCTCTTCCAAAGTGTACTGGACGTACACGACCGATGAGAAAAGGAATATAGTCAAAAAAGACACGTAAAGATTACCAAGTTATTTTTTAACGCTTACTTACATCATCACTAACAAAAAGAGGATGGCCAAAATGATTCCTTTTTGGCCATCCTCTTTAATATGTCCCATTAGAGGGATTATTCCGAATATGTCGCTTTAACGAAATCCGAATGGAGAAGGTAGTCAGCGCACATCTTCATACTTTCCTTCCAGTCACCATTGGTAAACGCCTCAAGCTCAACCACAAAATCCTTCATTCCGGCAATGTCGGCATACTTGAATATCGCATCGAAGCCAACCATACCGCTCTCGCCTAGCTCGCGGTGATCCTTGATATGGAGAAGCGTGAAACGGCCAGGGTACTTCTGGAAAAGTTCGACAGGATAGGCCTTGCCCATAACAGCCCAATATACATCCATCTCGAAGAACACATAATCAGGATTGGTGTTCTCGAGCATATACTCATAGATGACTTTGTCATCAATCTTATTGAACTCGTGGGAATGGTTGTGGTAGCCGAACTGCATCCCGTTTTCCTTGCACTTCGCGCCGATGGCGTTGAAGTAGTCGCAGTAGGTCTTGAGACCTTCAAGAGTCTGTGGAACGGTGAAGTATGGGCAGACAATGTATTTGCATCCGGCTGCCTTGTGGGCGGCAATAGCCTGGTCCCACCATTTCAGGGCCTCTGTTAAGTCCCCAGACGCAAGTTCCTCGTCGCTGAGGTTTCTGCTGATGTGGGTGGAAAGTGATTTCAGCCCGGCTGCTTCAAGGTCGGCCTTGTACTGCTCCGGGGTAACCCCGTAGAGTTTTCCGTCAGAGTAGCAGGCGGCCTCGACTGAGGTGTAGCCCATCTGTGCAAGAGCCTTTAACGCCTCTACGTGGTTCTTTGCGTACAGTTCGGGATTACCTATCACGTCCCTGATGCTGTAGAGCTGGACGCTGATTTCCTTTCTTACGGGTTCCTTGTCCTTATTATTCCCGCAGCAAGAGACCATACTCAGAAGAAGAGCGGAGGCCAACAAAACAAGACTTGCCTTTCTCATTAGTCAAGCACTTTTACGCGGATGTTGCGGTACCACACGTCATCTCCGTGATCCTGGAGACCGATGTAGCCTTCGTGATTGTCACCGCCGCAGTTGTTCAGGAGTTCGAAGGCGAGAGGCCACTTCTCTTGAGAGAACTTGGAGGCCTGAAGCATTTCTGTCCACTGCGGAGTCCACAGATGGTACTCAACCACGTTGGCTCCGTTCTGCCCGTGAACTACCGTTCCCTTGTAAACCATTATCTTGGCGGTGTTCCACTCGCCGTAAGGGTTCTGGTTCTGTGGCTTGGCAGGAATCATATCGTACAGTGATGCGGACTGGCGGTTTCCATCGATTCCGAGCTGCGCATCAGGATGATTGGCGTTGTCAAGCACCTGATACTCAGGGGATGAGATGTAGATTGGAGACCACTGTGGGGTGCCTTCGGCGTTATACTCCTTGATCTCCTGCGCGAGGTAGAGGATTCCGGAGTTTCCTCCCTTGGAGACCTTCCATTCGAGCTCAAGCTGGAAGTTCTTGAATTTGTGGGCGAAGATAAGGTCGCCACCTTCAAGGGTCTGTCCCTCGCCGGTACCGGAGCCGGTGAACTTGATGCAGCCGTCCTCGACAGTCCAGCGGGAAGGTACGTTGTCCTTTCCGTATCCGCGCCATCCGTTGAGGGTCTCGCCGTCAAAAATCACATAGAAACCGTCTTTGTCCTGAGGGACAGAGGCAAGGTCAACCTGTGGCTTCTCCACGCTGATGTAAGCCGGAGCGCCTTCTTTTTCTACTTTTGTCTCGACCGTCTCGGTACCGGTCCACTGGAGTTCGGCCGGAGCGGCGGTCTTCTTCTTTCCGTTGCCGCAGGAAACCGCAGTCAGGGTGATTGCGACAGCAACTGCCGCATAAACAATCTTCTTCATATTCATTGATTATTTTAAAAGTTCATTATTCCGGCATTTCAGGAAGCTCGTAGCCGTTCTGGTACTGACGCTTGATCAGGTTGGCGGCGAACTGGCGTGCGTTTACCGGATCAGTGTACTTGTTCTGGAATGTAGGGTGTCCGTCGTGGATCGAGAAGCCGTCCTTTTCGAGGATCTTGATTGTGGCTTCGGCAGGGATGTTGGTGAACTCCATCTTCTGTCCGTCCCATTCCAGAATCTGATTGAGGGCCTGAAGCCTTACGGCGGCCACGCCGAGGTCAACCATCTCGACGAACGGGCCGGCCTCGCTGAAATCTGAGGCGCTTGGGGTTCTCGACTCCGGATCCTCCTTGCAGGCGCGGATCCAGTCCTGCTGGTGTGAAAGGGTCACTTCGCGCAGAAGGTGAGGCACCTCAGGCTTCCTGCCAGAGACGAGGATAGGATCATTACCGTAGCAACCGGCGATCAGAATGTCCTTTGTGCCGTAGAAGATGCTGCAGCCGCCGCCGATGTTGAGGTTGAAGCCTTCCGGCAGTCCTTCCGGTCTCTCAGGCTTGAAGCCGCCGTCGTACCAGCGGATGTCAACTTCCGGCATCGCAAGCTTGGACATATTCTCTCTGGCCGGGAATGTCAGGTGGATCATCTCCGCGCTCGGGCAGCAGTCTGTCAGCACATTGGTCGAACTGGCCTCAACCTTGGTAGGGTAGCCGAGTTTCAGACCCTTGAACGGCACGTGCATTATGTGGCAGGCCATATCGCCCATTGCGCCCGTTCCGAAGTCCCACCAGCCGCGGAAGTTCCAAGGGGTGTAGATCGAGTTGTAAGGACGCATCGGGGCAGGTCCGATGAATGATTCCCAATTGAGGGTTGAAGGGATTTCCTCAACCTTGGTCGGCCTTTCAAGACCCTGCGGCCAGATAGGACGGTCCGTGAAGCAGTCAACTCTCCGGACTTCGCCGATCTCTCCGTTCCAGAGCCATTCGATGGCCTTTCTGGTGCCTGCGCTTGAAGCGCCCTGGTTGCCCATCTGTGTGGCCACACGGTTCTTCGCCGCAAGTTTGGTCAGGAGTCTTGCCTCATAGACGGTGAGGGTTAGAGGCTTCTCGACATAGACGTGCTTGCCGGCCGCCATCGCCTGTGCGGCGATGATGGCGTGGGTGTGGTCGGCGGTGGCGACCATCACAGCGTCGGCCTGGTCGAGCATCTCGTCGAACATCACACGGTAGTCATTGTACTTCTTTGCCTGAGGGTACTTGTTGAACACGTGGTCGGCGTATTTCCAGTCCACGTCGCAGAGTCCGATGATGTTTTCGGTCTCCATCTCTGCGAGGTCGGCTGCTCCGCGGCCTCCGATGCCCACACCGAGGATGTTCAGCTTGTCGCTCGGGGCGACTTTCTTTTTCTTCTCCTTCTTCGGTGTCTTTTCACCGGCGATGATGATGTTCGGTGCTACCGCAAGTCCTGCGGCCACTGCGGTTCCTGTCTTCAGAAAGGAACGCCTAGACATGTCTTTGCTCATTTCAGTGTGTGTTTATGTGTTTAACATTAAGTTCGCGCCATTATCTTTTCAAATTTCAAATTTAGGCATAAAATAAAAAAAAACAAAAAAAAGTCCTCCGATGAGAAGGAGGACAGATGGCATTGGAAATATCCTGATCGATACCCTTGGCGATGCCGGCTCTAAGACGCTGTTTAAAACAGCTTCTAAAGTTCCTCGAACTTGACATCGCTGAACGGAGCGCCCTGACTGTCGGTGTCATCGGATGCGGCCGTCGGATTGTCCGCACCGCCTGTGTGTTCCGGAACATCAGGGAGAAGGTTCTCTTTCATATATGCCAGTACTTCTGACAGCCCTTCCTGGAACTTGTCGAAGTCTTCCTTATAAAGGAATATCTTGTGCTTGTCGAACGAGAAACTTCCGTCCGCCTCCTGCCTGCGCTTGCTCTCGGTGATCGTCAGGTAGTAGTCGTTGTTGCCCTTTGTGGTCTTCACGTCGAAGAAATACGTCCTCTTTCCTGCCCTTACAGGCTTGGAGTAAACGTCCTCTGAGTTGCGGTCAGCGTAATTCGGCCGCTCGTAATCATCTTTGTACATCTTGCGCTGAATGTTTTGTTATCCGCACAAATTTAAGAAAAATCTGAAATTGTGTGTTATCTTTGCATAAAATTTTGAATTGAATTATGCTGAACAGACGAATCCTGCGAATAAAGGCTTTCAAGGTGCTTTACAGCTACGCCGAGAATCAGTCGATGACTCTGGCCGAGGCTGAATCACTGCTGGAGGCATCCTGCGAAGCCACGAGGTCTCTGTATCTCTTTATGCTTGACATCATTCCGTACCTTGCGTCGGAGGGGCGTTCAAGAATGGAAAACGCCAGAAAGAAGTTCAACCCGACGGAGGAGGAGAGGAATCCTAACCTGAAGTTCGTCCGGAACTCGATTGCCCCGCTTCTGGAGCGGGATCCTGATTTTCAGAAGATCATCTCTCGCCGCAAGCTTTCGTGGGAGCCGTACGACGCCCTGATAAGAAATATATATGACTCCATCATCACCAAGGAATATTTCAAGGAATATATGGATTCGCCTCAGGCCTCGATGGAGGAGGATGTCAGGCTGTTCATAAGAATATTCGAGGAGGAGTTCGTTGACAATGCGGAACTGGAAAAGATTCTTGAGGACATTTCCATCCTTTGGTGTGACGATCTGGCATATTCATTGACAGTCTGCTGCGACACTCTCAAGTCTTTCGCCAAAGGGGACCGCTGGTCGCTGCCGCCGCTCTACCGCAGCGAGATGATGCAGGACAGGGGAGTCACTGTCGAGAGTGACAAGGCTTTCGTGTACAAGCTTCTCCGCACCTCGTTCGCCTGCTTCGGCAAGTACGCCCCTTTGGTGGCCGACAGCACGTCCCAATGGGAAAAAGACAGGCTTTTCGTCACAGACACGGCACTTATCGTCCTGGGGCTTTCCGAGGCGAAGGCGTTCCCGTCCCTGCCTCTGCGCGTGACGATCAATGAATATGTTGAGATATCCAAATATTACAGCACTCCAAAGAGCCGCTCGTTCGTCAACGGTCTCCTCGACCGCCTCGTCAAAAGGTTGATTGAGGAAGGGGATATAGTGAAGACCGAAAAATTTGCTTAAATTTGTGAACATTAACTTTAATTTTTAGAAATGAATATTCTTGCTTTCACATTGCTTCAGGCGTCCGCTCCTGCAAGCGCCGGACAGCCTCAGGGCGCCGGCGGCGGTATGTTTTGGATTATGATCATCGCCATGTTCGTGATTATGTGGCTTTTCATGATCCGTCCGCAGCGCAAACAGCAGAAGGAACTCGAGAAGTTCCGCAACAGCCTCAAGAAAGGCGACAAGGTAGTCACCGCCGGCGGAATCTATGGCACCGTCGAAGAGATAAAGGACAGGACTGTCCTCATCAAGGTCGACGGGGATGTCAAACTCAGGGTTGACAAGAATTCCCTTGTAAGGGATTTCACACAGGACGCTCCTCAGCAGTAACCTGCTTTATATTCTTTGGAGGATGTGGAAGGAACGCCTGCATAGACTGCTGGGAAGACTGCATCTTGACGGGAGAGACATTGCAGTTTTTCTGATGTCTCTCTTGCTTGCGTTCAGCATCTGGCTGATCCACAATCTTTCCCTGAACTATTCCGACACGATTGGCGTGCCGGTTGTGGCTCACTGCAACATCGAGGGGCATTCCAACGTTTCCTCCACTTCGAGCATAATCGCGGCCCGTTGCAGGACATCCGGCTTTTCCCTGCTCAGAATCCGTCATCAGGCGAAGCGCAAGGCCTTGACCATCCGTTTCGACGCCAAGGATCTGCACCACAAGGAAGGGGAACTCTTCTACATCACCGCCGCTGAGCTCGGCAATTATGTCACGGAGATATTCGGTGACGGGGTGCGTCTGGAGTCGTTCCTGTCCGAGACTGTGCAGTTCCGGTTCCCTTTCGAGAACAACAAGAGGGTGCCTGTCCAGGCTGTCCAGGTGCTGAGTTTCAAGCCTCAGTATATGGCGATGGGGCAGATCCGCCTTCAGCCGGATTCCGTCACCGTTTACGGTGAGCCGTTTCACCTTGAGAACATTGACAGGGTGTTCACCCGCACCATCGATCTGCTCAACCTCAAGTCGAGCGCTCACGGAGTTGTGAAGTTGGAACCGGTTGCCGGCATCCGGATGTCCGAGACGGAAGTGAACTATTCCCTGGATGTGACCCGTTATGTGGAAATCCGCTCCGAGGTTTCGGTCGGTGTCCGGAATGTTCCGGCCGGCAGAAAACTGTCTGTCTATCCGTCCACGGCGACGGTGGTCTTTAAATGTGCGTTCCCTTTGTCGCAGGATCCTACGGAGGATGTGAGTTTCTACATCGACTATCGTGATTTCGCCAAATCGATAGGCGGCAAGTGCATAGCCCACGCTTCAAGGATTCCGGAAAGTGTTCTGGAATGTACCGTCTCCCCGGAAGTGTTCGATTGTGTCGAGGAGGGGAGGCAATGAGGACAGTCGCGGTCACAGGGGGCATAGGGAGTGGCAAGAGTTCTGTCTGCGCTTTTCTTGCAGACCGCGGAATCCCCGTATATGACACGGATTCAGCGGCGAAGAGGCTTTATGCCCGGGACGACTCTTTGCTTGACACAATCGAGGAGGCGTTCGGCTGCGGAATACGCCTGGACGACGGTTCGTTGGACAGACGTAAACTGTCGTCCATTGTCTTCACGTCTCCCGAGAAACTGAAAAAGCTTGAAGGCATTGTCCACCCTGCCGTGCTCCGTGATTTCAAACGTTGGAACGCAATGCAGAGCGCGCGCTTTGACGGGCAGCCCGCTTCCGGAACTTTTTTCGGCAAGCCGCCGTTCTGTGTGATGGAATCCGCAATAATCCTTTGCAAGCCGGAGTTCCTGTCAGTCGTTTCTAAAGTGATTCTGGTTGACACTCCTCTGGCGACACGTCTGAAAAGAGCGTGTGAGAGGGACAATGTTGCACCGGAAAGCGTCATACAAAGGATGTCTTCCCAGCATTTCGACATATCCAAGGTGGACGCCATCATCCGTAACGGCGGAACTTTCGCCCAATTGAGAATAGAAACTGAAAAAACGTTCTTTGGGCTTAGATTTTGATATCAATCATTTTTAGTTATATTTATCTGAATATGAAAACAGATCTTGCAAAAATTCTTTCGATTTCAGGCCAGCATGGCCTGTTCGGGTATGTCGCACAGGCGCGTAACGGTGTTGTCATCGAGACCCTGTCCGACAAGAAAAGGACTGTGGCTGACGCAAAGAGCCGCATAACGACATTGGCAGACATTTCAATCTATACCACAGAGGGTGAGGTCAAGCTTCGTGAAGTATTCCTCAAGATGAAGGAAGTTCTCGGTGACGCGGACGCTCCGTCATCCAAGTCGGATCCGAAAGACCTCAAGGCACTTTTTGAAAAGGCTGTTCCTGATTATGACGGAGACCGCTTTTATGTCTCACATATGAAGAAGGTCGTCGATTGGTACAATTACCTCAAGAATTACGCTTCCCTGGATTTCGAGAATCCGGAGGAGGAAAGCGCCCCGGAAGAGGCCGGGAACACGACCGAAGATAAGGCTGACAAATAGTGAAATCTCTACAGGTCATAACATTAGGCTGTTCCAAGAACACGGTTGACACCGAACACCTCCTTTCTCAGGCCAAGGATGCGTGGCGCATCGTGCCTGAGGATGAGGTTTGTCCCGTGGACGTGCTTCTGATCAATACCTGCGGATTCATCGGTGACGCGAAGGAACAATCCGTCCAGACCATCCTTGCCGCGGCCGCACGCAAAAAAGCCGGGGAAGTCGGAAAACTTATGGTTTTCGGTTGTCTTTCCCAAAGGTATATGTCACAGATGCCAGAGCTTGTTCCTGAAGTCGATTTCTGGTTCGGGGCAAGGGAACTTGACCCGATTGTGAAGGCGCTGGGATGCTCTCCGGTTAAAGAACCCTCGAGGTTCAGGACGGACAGCCGGCCGTCCGCCTACCTGAAGATTTCGGAAGGATGTGACAGACGGTGTTCTTATTGCGCCATCCCTTTCATAAGGGGGGCGCACAAGTCCGTGCCGATGGAAAACCTTGTGGCCGAGGCCGAGGCATTGGCGAAGGAAGGCGTCAAGGAATTGATCCTGATCGCACAGGACACGACCTATTATGGAATAGACCTGTACAAACGCCGCGCCCTTGCTGACCTCCTGCGCAGGTTGTCAGAGGTGAATGGCATAGAGTGGATCAGGATTCATTATTCGTATCCTGCTGATTTCCCGGAGGATGTGCTTGACCAGATGGCGGACAACCCGAAGGTCTGCAAATATCTTGACATTCCTCTTCAGCATATTTCCGACAAAGTACTGGGCAAGATGCACCGTCACGTGGACGGAGAGTGGACGAGGACGCTGATAAGAAAGCTGAGGGAACAGGTTCCGGGAGTTGTCCTGAGGACAACGATGATCGTCGGGCATCCGGGAGAGGGCAGGAAGGAATTCTCGGAGTTGCTGGACTTTGTCCGTGAGACCGGGATTGAGCGTTTGGGTGCGTTTGCATATTCGGAGGAAGACGGTACATTCGGTGCGGAGAATTATCGGGATTCGGTTCCGAAGAAGGAAAAGGAACGCCGTCTTGCGGAGTTGATGCAGGTTCAGAGCGGTATATCCCTGGCTTTCAACGAGTCCAGGGTTGGAAAGACTGAACGTGTCATTGTGGACGACTATGCGGACGGAGTGCTGATCTGCAGAAGCCAGTATGAAAGTCCGGAAGTTGACGGGGAGATCGTGGTGAAATATGAGCCCGATGCTTTCGGCGGAAAATCCGCCCTGGAACTGTGTGGCGGATTCATTGACGTGAGGATAACAGGCGCTGATGAGTATGACCTCATCGCGGAGCCGATATAATATTCAAGCGATATGAAAAGGGCATCATTGATGGTAGTGGCGGCGCTTATGGCGCTGGTTTCGTGTGCGCCTCAGGCTTTTGTCGTAAGTCCTGAGATGCGCGGGCCTTCCAAGTCCGGGTTGAACCTTGCCGGAAAGTCGATCGGAGTTGTCTATCTCACTGACGGGAACCCGCGCGACACTCTGTTCAACGCTTCGGCGGCGGCAGGTTTCGCAACCCGTCTGGAGGAAGACTATTTCGGCGGAGAACGGGCTGTGGAGCTGTTCACCGCACGTGGTGGAGAAGGAACTGATTACGCCTCAAAGGATTCTCTGATGAGCCTTGTGATGGAGACCGGCAAGGATGTCGTTTTTGTCATCGATATACCGGAACTCGGGATTCCTGCCGTCAAGGAGCCGATGAAGGTGACAGGGCGGCGTGTTTCCGTTGACTCCTCATACGTAAGTGTCGCTTCCGTGCCGTTCACAACCAAGATTTTCGTCTATGACTCGATGAACAAGGAGGACAGGGTGTATGGCTTTGCCGGGGGCCGCACATTCAGCGTGGAAGTCTATAATGACGGAAAGGCGTCGAAGGATGCGGTCACCAATGCTGTCTGGAAGAATATGTCCTCCGGAGCCGAGAATGCCGGCTACACCGCGGCCGGAACGTTTGTGTCCACGTGGAAACAGGATGATTTCCACGTGGTTTACTATGCCGGTGCGGAGAGCGCCTGGGACAACGGCGCAGAATATGCTTATTCCTACAGATGGAAGGAGGCGATCGGCCAGTGGATCACGCTTCTGAATTCCAGGAATGACGAGAAAAAGGCTTGTGCGGCATATAACATTGCGCTCGGTTGTTTTATGTGCGGTCAGCCGGCGTTGGCGCTGGAATGGCTCGACCGGTCGGACAGCTACACACCGGTCAGCCTGTCAAGGACACTAAGGTCGAAAATTAACCAATATACCGGATTGCAATAAAGATGAATGAATATGACGTCATTGTCGTCGGTGGCGGCATCACTGGTGCCGGAACTGCCAGGGACTGTGCCTTAAGAGGGCTGCGTGTCTTGCTTGTCGAGCGTTTCGACATAGCGACGGGAGCTACCGGAAGGAACCACGGACTGCTTCACAGCGGAGCGCGTTACGCAGTGACGGATCAGGAATCCGCGACAGAATGCATCAAAGAGAACCTGATTCTCAAGAAGATAGCTCGTCACTGCGTGGATGACACTTCCGGTTTGTTCATCACTTTGCCGGAGGATGACCTGACCTATCAGGACACGTTCGTCAAGGCCTGCCTTACGGCTGGAATCAATGCGGAAGTTATTGATCCTGAAGTAGCCAGAAGGATGGAACCGTCTGTGAATCCATCCATTATCGGAGCGGTGAAAGTCCCCGACGGATCCGTCGACCCGTTCCGTCTCTGCGCCTCGAATATGTTGGACGCAAAGATTCACGGAGCCAAGGTTCTGGTATATTCGGAAGTCATAGAGTTCATCAAGGATCAGGACACGATCAAGGGAGTGAAGGTGCTTGACCATCACACCGGGATTGTGACAGACTACTATGCGCCTGTGACGGTCAACGCCGGCGGCATCTGGGGACATCACATCGCCAGGATGGCCGGGGCGGAGATCAGTATGTTCCCGGCCAAGGGAGTGCTGCTGATCTTCGCGCACAGGGTCAACAACGTTGTGATCAACCGTTGCCGCAAGCCGGCCAACGCCGACATCCTTGTCCCCGGCGACACGGTCTGTGTCATCGGGACTACTTCGACAAGAGTCCCTTACGAGGAATGTGACCACTTGAAGGTGACACCCGGCGAGGTCGATCTGCTTTTGACCGAGGGAGCGAAACTTGCTCCTTGTCTGGCCCAGACACGAGTGCTCAGGGCGTACGCCGGTGTCCGTCCTTTGGTTTCTGCTGACAACGATCCAAGCGGCCGCAACATCAGCCGGGGCATTGTCTGTCTGGATCACGAGACCCGTGACGGAATCAGGGGATTCATCAGCATCACCGGAGGCAAGCTAATGACTTACAGGCTGATGGCCGAGATGGCCTCAGATGCTGTCTGCGGAAAGCTCGGACGGGACGTAAAGTGCGTGACCGCCGACACTCCGCTGCCGGGTTCGGATTCCGGAGGAATCGAGGAGATTTCCAAGAAGATCTGGGAGGTGCCCACGATGGTGCAGAAGGCGTCCGTAGGACGTTTCGGAACGCGGGCCGCCAAACTGGACTTTGACGGGGACGTGAACGGGAGTCTTGTCTGCGAGTGCGAGGAAGTCTCTGTGTCAGAGGTGGATTCCGCCATCAAAAACCTAGAGGTAAACAATCTGGTGGACTTGCGCAGACGCACCCGTTTCGGTATGGGGACTTGTCAAGGTGAGCTTTGTGCGTGCAGGGCAGCCGGCCGTCTGGCGAAGGCCGGAAAGTGCGCCGCCACGGCCAGGGCTGACCTTAAGGACTTTATGGACGAGAGGTGGAAAGGAATGTACCCGGTGGCCTGGGGTGAGACGCTCAGGGAGTGTGCCTACACCCAGTGGGTATATACAGAGGTGATGGGACTCGGTGAGGAGATATAGGAGGAAGAGATAATGAGATTTGACGTTGTACTTATAGGAGGCGGGCTTTCTTCGTTGGTCTGCGGAATCAGGTTGCAGAAAACGGGGAAGAAATGCCTGATGGTGTCCGCCGGGCAGAACGCCCTCCACTTTTCATCCGGAGCTTTCGGTCTTCTGGGGAAACTTCCTGATGGAACGGAAGTTGCCGAGCCGCTTTCTGTGATGGAGACTCTTCCTGCCGGGCATCCATATTCAAAAATAGGGAAGCGGAGGATTTATGAATATGCCGCTTCGACGCCGGGCTTTTTCTCGGACTGCGGGGTCGCGCTGCATACGGTCGCTTCGACAGGTTCCGCGGACGTCGGAGAGACAGTATCTGTCCGCAACGGCTACCGTATCACCGCCCTAGGCGCATTGAAGCCGGCTTGGCTGGCTATGGACGATGTGACATTGCTTGCATCAAAGGATGAGAAGATAGGGGAGAATGCCTTGATAGTTAACTTCACAGGCTTTCTGGATTTCAATACCCGTTTCATAGCTGAGGGACTTGAAAAAAGAGGAACGGAGTGCCGGGTATGCTCCGTGAAACCTGACGGGATCGAGCATCTTCGCAAGAATCCGGCCGAGATGAGGTCGGTGAACATAGCCCGGGTGATGAATCAGGAAGTATGCTGGAAACAGTTTGCCCACAAGGTGCAGGAACTTCTTGACGGTGAGGATGTCGTTGTTCTTCCCGAGGTGTTCGGTTTTGAGGATCCGGTCATAATGCAGTGGATGAAGGAAATGATTCCGGCCAAGGTCGTGTTCATAGGAACGACACCGCCGTCCGTGCCGGGAATACGCACTCAAAGACTTCTGAAAAAAGCCTATGAAGCCGCCGGAGGCACTTATCTTATGGGTGACGAGGCACAGGACGCATTTTTCGACGGAGAACGTGTGGCAAGCATAAGAACTGTCAATCTCGGCGAGCTTCGCATCGAGGCTGACACATTTATCCTTGCAAGCGGCAACCTCTTCGGAAAGGGCCTGGTAGCCTCACCGGATGCCGTGAAGGAGCCGGTGTTCGGACTTGATGTCGATTACCCCGCCGAAAGGAAGGATTGGTATGATGAGAAATTCTTCGCCCGCCAGAACTATACAGGTTTCGGCGTGAAGACCAACGGGGATTTCCAGCCTCTGCGTGGCGGTAAGGTTGTCCCGAATCTTTACGTGGTAGGTTCGGAGGTCGGTTGCTGCAATCCCCTCGCTGAAGGCAGCGGAGCCGGTGTGGCGATTATGACGGCGTTCAGCGCCGCTGACAGCATCCTCGGTAAGTAAATCGTTCATATTCGTTTGACATTGAAAGAGATATGCAGGAGAAAAACATCAGCTTCAATAATTTCGAACAGTGCATAAAATGTACGATTTGTACCGCTTACTGTCCGGTTGTGGCTGTCAATCCGTTGTATCCCGGCCCCAAGCAGGCCGGCCCTGACGGGGAGAGGCTTCGCCTTAAGAACAAGTACTTTTTCGATGAGAACCTTAAGTACTGTATGAACTGCAAGCGTTGCGAGGTGGCCTGTCCTTCGGGGGTGAAGATCGCTGACCTTATCCATTCGGCCCGCCGACGTTTCAGCACCGCAGTTCCCGGACTTCGCGACCGTCTTCTTGCGAGTACGGATTTTATGGGTAAGATGGTAAGGCCGTTCGCTCCGGTGGTGAACTTTATGGTGGCTTCAAGGCCGGTCAAGGCCGTGATGGACGCCGCTCTTCACATAGACAGCCACAGGACATTCCCTGAATACAAGGCACGCGGATTCGAGTCTTGGTTCAGAAAAGAAGCCCGGGAGGCCCAGAACGCATATTCAAAACAGGTCGCTTTCTTTCACGGCTGCTCTACTGAGTTCCAGCAGCCAGAGGTCGGCAAGGCTTTCGTCACGGTGATGAATGCCGTCGGCTACGGGGTTCAGCTCTTGGACGAGAAGTGCTGCGGCGTGGCGATGATCTCCAATGGTATGTGGAACGGGGCGACCAAGCACGCAAAGCACAATGTCGCCGAGTTCGAGAAGGCTGCTGCGGCGGGGCTGCCGATAGTCGCGACTTCCTCCACCTGCGTATTCACGATGAGGGATGAATATCCTGACGTGCTTTCCGTGGATAATTCATCCGTGCGCGACAGCATAACCCTTGTGGAGAAGTTCCTGTTCGAGTTGATTGATTCCGGCAAGGTCAAGCTGGTGTTCAAGGAAGACTACCGCGCGAGGATTGCCTACCACATCCCGTGCCACGTCGAGAAACTCGGCTGGAGCATATTCACAAAGGCTCTGATGGAGATGATTCCGGGGGTGTCGTTCACTGTTCTTGACAGCGGATGCTGCGGAATCGCCGGAACTTATGGTTTCAAAAAGGAGAACTACAAATATTCGCAGGAAATCGGCCGCCCTGTCTTTGAGCGGATCAAGGCTCTTGCCCCTGATTTCGTCTGCAGCGAGTGCGAGACCTGCAAGTGGCAGATCGAGATGTCCACAGGGTACAAGGTGAAAAATCCGGTTCTGATTCTCGCCGAAGCCCTTGATGTCGAGGCCACCGCCAAGGCGAATCCAAGATAAAAAAAGGCGGGACCGTAAGCCGGTTTCTGTTTTTGAGTCTGCCATTTATCTACGCAACCTACCCCCTGGCATCGGGCGGGCAGCCCTCGTCTGCCAGTATATTTGGTCTTGCAGGCCCTGACATCGTACCCGTGTGGCGTCGCCGACACCCGTCGTGAGCTCTTGCCTCGCGTTTTCACCCTTGCCTGTGGTCAGGCGGTTCTTTTCTGTTACGTATGCCATGAGATTGCTCCCATCTGGGCTTTCCCCAGCAGGGTGCCCTGTCCTGTCCGGACTTTCCTCACCCGGGACAGAAGTCCCGCAGCGCGGCAGACCGTCCCACCTTTATGCTGCAAAAGTACAAAAAAACAGTCGATGATATCCCGATGAAAAGCATTTAATGAACAAAAAATTTTTGAAATCACATTTTTGACATAAATTTGTAGTCCAGTATAGAGCAGAAAAGAAATGAGTACAAAGTATGTTTTCGTTACTGGCGGTGTGGCATCCTCTTTGGGAAAGGGCATCATTGCCGCATCGTTGGCCAAACTTCTTCAGGCCAGAGGACTGAGGGTCACCATCCAGAAATTCGATCCCTACATCAACATCGATCCGGGTACGCTGAATCCTTACGAGCACGGAGAGTGCTACGTGACGGATGACGGCGCGGAGACCGATCTGGATCTCGGTCATTATGAGAGATTTCTGGGTGTGCATATGTCCAAGGCCAACAACGTGACGACCGGCAAGATTTACTGGACGGTCATCAACAAGGAGAGGGAAGGAGCCTATCTGGGCAAGACCGTACAGATTGTACCTCACATCACTGACGAGATAAAGCGCAGGATGCTGCTTCTGGGCAAGACCGGAAAATACGATGTGATTGTTACGGAAGTAGGAGGAACTGTGGGAGATATGGAATCCCAGCCTTTCGTGGAGGCCATCCGTCAGCTCCAGTGGGAACTGCCTGACGAGGACTTGATCAGCATCCATCTGACTCTTGTCCCTTACCTCCGCGCGGCCAAGGAACTCAAGACCAAGCCTACACAGCACTCTGTCCAGATGCTCCAGCAGGCCGGTGTCCACCCTGACATCATCGTCTGCCGCACCGAAATGGAACTCACCCCGGAGCTCAGGCGCAAGGTGGCTCTTTTCTGCAATGTCAAGCCCGGGCACGTCATCCAGTCCATTGACGCTCCCTCAATCTATCAGGTGCCTCTGAATATGGAGGATGAGCATCTCGACGAGATGGTTCTCAATCATTTCGGGATATCCGCTCCGGAACCGGACTTCACGAATCTGAAATCATTCCTTGACAGACTCTATAATCCAAAGCATCAGGTGGACATCGCCCTTGTCGGGAAATATGTCGAGCTTCAGGATGCCTACAAATCCATCCTTGAGTCGTTCGTCCACGCTGGTGCCGCAAACGAGTGCAAGGTGAATGTCCACACCGTTCAGAGCGAGCATCTTGACAGCTCCAATCTGGAGGAAAGGATAGGCGGAATGGACGGAATCCTCGTAGCTCCGGGATTCGGCGAGAGGGGACTGGAAGGCAAGATTCTTGCAATAAGGTACGCCCGTGAGCATAATGTGCCGTTCTTCGGAATATGTCTGGGAATGCAGATGTGCGTGGTCGAATTCGCCAGAGACGTGCTTGGAATCAAGGATGCGATCTCCGCCGAGGTCAACCCGAACGCCGCCAACCCTGTCATTGACCTGATGGAGGAGCAGAAAAGCACCACGATAAAGGGCGGAACCATGAGGCTTGGAGCCTACGATTGCAAACTGGACGTGAACTCGTTGGCCTACAGGATTTACGGCAGCGAGATGATTTCCGAAAGGCATCGTCACCGCTATGAGTTCAACAACGCCTACCTTGAAAGGATGGAGGCCGCCGGACTGAAGGCCACTGGTAAGAATCCTGACACGGGGCTTGTGGAGATAGTCGAGATTCCTACACATCCGTTCTTCATCGGAGTGCAGTTCCATCCTGAACTCAAGAGCACTCCGGAGCGGCCGCAGCCGATCTTCGTGAAGTTCGTGGAGGCGGCGATGGCTTACAAAGAAAGCAGAAAATGAAGATGACAGGATTCGTGAATATATTCATAGAGATTGGGCTCGCTATGCTGACGCTGCTTTCAACCTCTTCTTGCGCCGATGCCAAGGTGCGTCAGTACAAGGTTCAGGTGGTGAAGGAATATGTCCACGATGAGACTTCGTTCACTCAGGGACTTTTCTTCCTGAACGGGGAGATGATCGAGACGACCGGGCAATACGGTGAGTCAACTCTGCGGAAGGTTGACATAGCTACCGGAAAAGCCTTGAAAAGGTTTGATTTCGACAAGAAATATTTCATTGAAGGTTCTGTGGAACTGAACGGCAACATATTCATACTCACTTGGCTGAATAAGGTTGCATTTGTCTATGACGCCACAACTCTTGCCTACAAATCAACTTGGAGGTATCCGCGGGAGGGCTGGGGACTGACGACTGACGGAAAGAGCCTCATTGCGAGCGACGGTTCCGCCAGGCTGTATTTTATGGATGAGAGGTTCAAGCAGCAGAAGGTGCTGACCGTCAAGATGAACGGGCGGCCGGTGCAGATGCTGAACGAGCTTGAATGGATTGACGGGAAGATCTGGGCGAATGTCTATATGACGGATATGATTGTGATCATCAATCCTTCCGACGGGACGGTCGAAGGGACGGTTGATTGCAGCGGACTTCTGCCTGAGTCTTTGCGGGATGCCGACACAGATGTGCTGAACGGAATCGCCTACAACCCGAAGGACGGTAAGATTTACCTTACCGGCAAGTGCTGGAAGCGGCTCTATGAGGTGCGTCTGGTGGAGAAGAAATAAGAATTTAGGTTTCGTATGTGCGAAAAACCTTATTTTCCGTCACATTGTGACGGAGTAAGTCCCTCCCCCGAGGGGAGGGATTTAGAAGCTGTTTAAAAATGGTTTCCGCATTTTATTATGCGGAATTTTCGAGACAGTTTCGGCTTTGGAA
>CAVCPY010000197.1:0-6703 GCA_963604245.1 Eggerthellaceae bacterium | reverse complement strand
AATGGCCGGAAAGGCCGCATAAGAAAAAAGAGAAATTATTTTTAAACAGTTTCTCAATGAAATGTTACGGAATCTGCTCTGACGGTCATTTCGCAATTGCGGCAATCGAAAGAGAGGGAGTAACGCTTACCGTTGTTGGTAAGATACAGGTGTCCCGGCGGCTTGGCTGTGGCCGGGTCTGAAGAACCGGCGGCGGGCTTGGCCTTGCCTTGATCTCCTGCCGTTTGCCTTTGGATCGGGCAGAGGCCGAGTTCGTGGCGGATGCAGTACTTTGTGCGCATCAGTTCGGCGTCGGTGCGGTGCGAGATTTCAAAGGCATCGTCCGTTTGGGATGCACCCAGTGACAGGTAGGTCTCTCTGGCGATGTGGTTGGCGATGTCGGCCTTGTAGGAAAGGTGGATGCCGTCCGATGCCGGTTCTTGAATATCTCGGACTTGTGACAGGTCTGGCCGTCCGCTCACCTGACCTGTCGGCAGAGGAACAGCCTTGCAAGGCATATCTTCGAGAGCGGCGGCGATGTCACGTCTGATGGCGTTCAAAGCCGAGGCCGGAAGGAGCGGCAGCGACCCGTCAGGAGTTTCTACATCAAGCGTGCGGAGTGTGAATGAATATATTCCCGTGGCTTTTGAAATCTGGGCAGAGAACAATCCGCGCATCCTGTCGGGGTGCTCCGCCACGTTGTCCCCGGCCTCGCGTTCCATCACAATGCTTCGCCCATCTTGAGTTATTGCGTTGACTGCCAGTGAATATACCTGCTTGCGCAGTTGCTTCGGCCGGCTCGCCGACAGGTTCTTTTCTGTCACTGAACCAATGCTTTCGGCCATCGGACAAGTGTCATCGGCCGCAGAGCTGATTATTTCGGTCACAGGGCTTGTCGAAGAGACCGAAATGTCCACCGAAACCGGAATCATTCTCGCTGGCGGAGCGGAGTCCAGTTCCTTCACGAAAGCGCAGCTGAGGTTCCGGTACAGTCTCGCTCCCGGATAGATCCCTTGGACATTCCGGCACGTTATCCGGTTGCCCTGGCAGACATCACCCCGGAAACCTACAATCTCGCCGCGGCCTTTGGACAGGAACGAGAACCCGTCTCCGTTCTGAATCCGCCCGGCCGGGTTTTTCATCCGCACTGTTATCGTGATGCTTTCTTCACCTGACTTTTCGCCGGTCGGGAAGCCCGTCCTCCTGCCGCTTGAAAAGTTCTGGCGTATCGGAGAGATGGAGACCACTGTCCCGACCTCTTCCCCGATGGATTTCGGAGCGTCCATCGAAGACCAGTTTCCTGACCGTTTCCCGTCCAGAAACAGCTGTGTGTAACCCCGGTTGAAAGTCTTGGCTAAATCCGGCCTGAACCCGCCTTCCGCCCGTCCGAACGAACCCCTGCGGTACTTCCCAGGATTCGCCGTGACCAGTTCATCCAATGCCAATGAATATGCCCGGACGACATTCCGCACGTAGGAGATGTTCTTCAATCGGCCTTCGATTTTGAACGAGCATATTCCCGTATCGGCAAGGTCTTGCAGCCTGTCCTTGAGATTGTAGTCCTTCAGCGACAGCAGGGCTTTGTTCCGCACCAGTACGTTTCCCTCTTCGTCCACAAGGTCGTAAAGCGACCGGCACGCCTGGATGCATTCCCCCCGGTTGGCACTCCGACCTGCGATCCGCTCTGACATATAGCACTGGCCGCTGTAGCAGACACACAAGGCTCCGTGCACGAAAAACTCCAGCTCGCAGCAGACGGCGTCACGGATTGCCTTGACCTGTTCCAAGGACATCTCCCTTTCAAGAACAAGCCGAGATGTCCCGATCCCTTCGTAGAGCCGGGCCTTCTCCGGAGTCCTTATCGCGCACTGGGTCGATGCGTGGACCGGCAGGTCGGTCAGTTTCCAGACCGCAAGATCCTGCGCGATGATTGCGTCCACCCCGGCGGCCTTGGCCCCGGCAAGCAGCCGTTCGGCCTCCGCGAGCTCATCGTCAAAAAGGATTGTGTTGAGTGTCAGGAATATGCGCACTCCGAACCGGTGGGCATATTCCGTGAGCCTCCGGATGTCTTCCAGCGGGTTTCCGGCGGCTTGTCGCGCCCCGAACGCCGGCCCGGCGATATACACGGCATCGGCACCGCAGTCGATTGCCGCGATGCCGATGTCAGTGTTTCTTGCCGGAGCAAGAAGTTCGAGGAACTCCATCGATTACTTGCCGAGTGCCTTGATCATGTCCTGTGCCTGTGCGCCGAACTTCGGATCGTCCTGAACCTTCTTGTAGAACTCAAGAGCCTTGGCGTTGTTCTTCGCACCTTGATAGAGAGCGGCGACCGTGAAGGTGATGGCCGGAGCGTTCTTCGCGTCCGGTTTCATCTCAAGATACTTCTCGAAGTACTTGATCGCGTCTGCGTTCTTGCTGAGCTTCTGGGAACTCTGACCGGCGATGAGGTAGGCGGTGGCGTTCTCCGCAAAACTGTTGGCTTTGTCGGCGGCCTTCACGGCGTCAGCGAATTTCTGGCCTTTGAGGGCGGCGTTGGCCTGCCTTACATAGATGTTGGACACCTGCTCCTTGGCCTCGGCCTCCTCACCGTTCCAAGCGGCGTGTTTGAAAGCTTCGATTGCCTCCTCGGTCTTGCCCTGCGCTCCGAGAGCCTGCCCGAGATAGAGGGCGGTCTTGCCGGCTGTCGTGTCGATGGCATAAGACTTGGCGAACCCGTCGGCCGCAGTGGCGAAATCTTTCAGTTTGAGGGCGTTGACTCCCTTCTGAAGCCACATCTGAGGAACGAGTTCCTTTGCCCTTTCGGCCACCTCGGCGTTCTCATATTCCTCGGCGATTTTGGCGACTTCGTCAAGTTTGGCGGCGGCCTCGTCGTATTTTTCGTCCTTGATCAGATCCTTGGCGATCTCAAGGGAGACTCCTGGGATGGCGCTCTTGCAGTTGGCCACGAGTTCGTCGGCGTCGGCGCCTATGGTCTTACCCATTTCGAGAGCTTTCTGGAAGCAGTCGAGAGCCTCTGTCCAATTCTTCAAAGAGATGGCTGTGGCTCCATTATTGTAGAGTTCAGTAGCCTGGGCCATGTCTTGAGCGGATGCCAAGCCTGCTGCCATAAAAGCGGCAGCGATCGCAAGAATAAACTTTTTCATCGTACTAAAATTATGTTTAACTATATTCCGGATAACCGCGATAGCCACAAATGTAATAAAAATTTGTGTCAATTGCACATTATTGGCTATTTTTGTCATAAACGGGAGGTGCCGATTATGCGTAATTTGATAAAATCAGTCTTGTGTTCTGTGTTGCTCTGTTTCTCAATAATGATGCCAGCGCAGAATCTGCCCGTCCTTCAGAAGGACGGAGCCGTCACGACAGGCGATCTTACCAACGGGATTTCCTACTATCTGGTGACGAATCCCGCAATGAAAGGGGTGGCTGATTTCGCACTGGTCCGCAAAGGCGTAAGCGACACGTTGTCTGCGAGAAAGGAACTGTCCTCCTTGCCGCACTTCAACAAGACCATCCCTTATAAGTTTCTGTCTCGCAAAGGGATAGGCTGCCGTCCGGAAGGATATGTCTCCTACAGGGACGACGCCACGATATTCAGGTTCGATGATGTGCCGGTCTTTGACCAGGCCGCGTCCGACACCACGCTTCTGATGCTTTTCGACCTCATCGCGTCCCAGCCTTGCCGGCACGCCATCATCATCGCGGGCGACATCAACCCCGACGCCATCAAGGAAAGGATGAACGTCTTCTCCCTGATGGTACCTTCCCGCAACCCTGCCTACAGTAAGAAAGATTATGTCTGGAAGCCTTCCTGCGGGCCTGAATATTCATTCGTCCCGTCTGAACGTTCATCCGTCACAGTGGAGTTCCGCTCGCCGAGAACCCCCGGCGACCAGATGAACACGATTCAGCCGTTCATCTCCGAACTCTTCTCCAATTCATTGAGGGAGGTTGTCTCCTGCCGTCTGCGCGAGACTCTCCTTTCCAGGGATATCCCTGTACAATCCATTGATGTCGGATATCTCGGGAGCGCCGCAAACGCAGGTGACGAGCGTTTCACCGTGAGCGTCCGGACATCCCGTGACCAGTTGATTCCGGCTTCGATGGCAGTAGCCACCGTCCTTTCGGATGTTTGCTCCAAAGGAGTCGGGGCCGAGGAATATCTGGTCGCGCGCAACTCCGTCCTGAACGGTTTCCTTAAGACCCAGAGCAATGACGCACTGGTTATGCGCTGTGTCTCCTCATACCTCTACGGAGCCGATCTGGCTTCTCCGGTGACGAAGGCCAACTTCTTCTCTTCCAGGAATATGTCTGCGAAGTCCGAGACCGAGCTGTTCAACGGCTACGCTCTGGCACTGCTCTCCGAGATGGAGAGTCCCAAGGTCACCTGGACCGGGAATGAGGAAGATTATGACGGATGGTTCTGGCCGTCGTTGTTCGGTTCCGTGGCCGACGGTGTGTCTTTGTCGGACAAGCCGCTCTACAAGTGGCCTGTGGCGGCCAATGACACGTCAGCTTTCTGGAATGAAAAGAACAAAGTCAAGATTAAGTCGGTGGCCACCGAGCCTGTCTCCGGAGGCGAGTTGTGGACTTTCTCCAACGGCATGAAAGTGATTTACAAGAATATGGCTGCCGGAGGGCGGTTCAGTTACTCTTTTATGGTCAAGGGCGGTTTCTCCACTGTCCGGAACCTTCCGCGCGGGGAGGGAGCGTTTTTCTCCGATATGTTCGGCCTCTGTGACGTGGCCGGAATGTCCGGAAGCGATTTCGACAAGGTGCTCCGCGCCAATGGTGTGGAGATGAATTGCTCGGTCTCCACTTCAGACCTGAGGCTTTACGGCTCGGCCCCGTCGAACAGAGTCGCGCTGACCCTCAAGGCCTTGCTCTCTGCTGCCAATCAGCGGAAGCCTTCGCATCCTGCTTTTGAGTCGTGGAGAAAGATGGAACTGGCCTCCCTCAGGCCTGCCTGTCTGGACAGCCTGATGTACCAGGACTACAACTATTCCTCTGTCAAGACCCCTTCCGGCCTTACCGAGCGGACGATGGATGACGCTTCGGAGTTCTTTGACAATCAATTTATAAGGTCTAACGACGGGGTCTTGGTATTGGTCGGAGATTTGGCTGCGGAGTCCGTCCAGAGAATCCTTTGCCAGTACCTTGGCGGATTCCGTGTCAGCAAGTCGATGTCTGTCCGCCAGCTCAATCCGTACAAATTGCGTACGGGAGCCACCACGTATTCCCGGACCGGGACGCCGGTGGAGATCAGTCTGGCTCTGGCCTGCGCCGAGCCGTTCACGACGGAGAACTATATGGCGTTCAAGGTGGCCGGACTCGCCCTTCAACGCAGACTTACAGGTGTGATGGCGGGATACGGATTCAGCGTCAGGATGTCCGACCGTTTCAGCATCTGGCCTCAGGAGGCCCTGGAGCTGATATTCACTTGCACTCCTGTGCCGGAGTCCGGTCTTCCATACGGTGTGGAGACAGGCTCAGACCAGCCTATGAGAGCCCTTGTGGAGGCCCGGAAGGCGATAGAGAGCGTGCTTTCCAAGCCGGTTGACGCCGCCGAGCTTGCATCCTGCAAGTCTCTGCTGACCAACGGCTACTCGACCTATCTTGCGGATCCGAATAATTATGTGGACGCTGTCCTGATGCGCTACTCCGGCGGAAAGGACGTGCTCACCGGCTATAACAACAGAATAGGCAGCGTCTCTGCCGAAAAGGTGAAGGAAATCTTCGGAGCGCTGTCCGAAGGAATGAGGATCGAATATGTCGTCAAACAATAAGTTCGGAACAATAGTCCAAATCGGTGATGTCCTTGTGTCGGAGGATGTGGTGACAGAATATTTCGCTTGCGACTACGCCGCCTGCAAAGGCTGCTGCTGCATCATAGGTGACAGCGGCGCTCCCCTTGAGGAGTCCGAGCTGGAGCCGTTGGAGGAGTATTATCCTGTATATTCGGAACTTATGAGGCCGCAGGGCCGAGCGCAGATCGACAAGGAAGGTTTTTTCTCCATCGACCGTGACGGAGACATCGTGACCCCGGTCGTGGACCGGACGGAAGAGTGCGCCTACACCACATTCGATGATGCCGGCAACTGCTTCTGCTCCATAGAAAGGTGTTTCTTTCAGGGTAAATGCAAGTTCCGTAAACCCCAGTCCTGCCGGCTCTACCCGGTCCGCGTCACCAAACTCACCGGCGGCGGCCGGGCCTTGAATCTCCATCGTTGGGGAATATGCAGGGATGCCTATGAGAAGGGGCGTCGTGAGGGCATACACGTCTATGAGTTCCTCCGCGAACCCCTGATCTCCGTATTCGGACAGGATTTCTATGACGCCCTCCGCTTCGCCGCCGGAAAGATTCTCTCCGAGCAGTAGGCTATTGCCTTGTGGCAAAGGGAGCAGTCATATTCAGAGAGGATCACTCTGCCTTGTCATTGGATTTGAGGAGGGTCATCGCGGCGTCGTAGTCAGCCGCGTTGACTTTGACCTCGACAGGATCCACATAGTTCAGTGAGACGTAGGAGGAGTTCTCTCCGAACACTGCGGCAGGGATGCCGTTCTCGTTGAGCATACCCGCTGTGATGTGGGCGCTCATCGCATCGCTGAATTTCGCTACAGTCTTGAGTTCTTCTGCCATAATCTTTGAATATTAGATGGTTATACTTAGAAGCTGTTTAAAAATAATTCCTCTTTTTTCTTACGCGGCCTTTCCGGCCAT
>CAVCPY010000196.1:0-8790 GCA_963604245.1 Eggerthellaceae bacterium | reverse complement strand
GTGTACTGGACGTACACGACCGATGAGAAAAGGAATATAGTCAAAAAAGACACATAAAGATTACCAAGTTATTTTTTAACGCTTACTAAGATTCATTCACCGTTGGCATCTATTGATAAAATAAGATAAAATAAAGGCAAAAATGACCGCATCAGATTACTTTTTTGCGAGCGAATGACAGTGGAATCCCATTGTTCGATGTCACGAATGCCACTTGATAGTTCATCTGCGATGATGTTATTTGCGGATAACCTTTTTTGAAGCAAACAAACGCTTCAACAGAGCGAATGTCGGCAATATCTTGAGCATTTGCGTTGTAGCGAGTGTTGAAGATATTGATTGTGGCGGATAGTTGATCGATCGCCTTCTGGTAATTCTTCTTTATCGTTGATTGGTTATTGCTGGTGGCGTTAGCCTTAAACTCAATCAGGCAAAGATGTGTGCCATCAGCGATGGCGCAGTCGCATTTCTTTGTTGAGCGAGCTTGGACAAGGCCGTGGTCTATCTGTAGTAGGGCATAAGGGTGACCAGATGAATTTTCCACTGTGAAATACTTGCCAGCCAGATCTTCGGCCTGTCCAAACGTGGAAGAAACGAACCCGCTGATTTTCATAGCTTCGGAGTCAACAATGTGTTCATCGGATGTGCTCTCCTGAATATATGGGACTACCGAGGCCGTGTATGGTGCGAACACTTGCTGCAAATTCAGGTCATTGAGATATTGAGGAATCATTACTGCCTTAATTTCTTAGTGTAAAGCCTGTACAGTTTGTCAAAAACCTCGGCGTTGTATTCCGAAGCGGAGTCAAGCAAATTCTCTTTTATGAGACGAGTGTTGTCATCGAGCAAAGACGTGCACGTGCCCTCAGACACTGAATATGCTGTAAAATCCTCTGGATTAATGAATATGTCTGTGCCGATGCAGTCTGCAATGGCCCTCTCATCTATGGATAGGTTGGCCAGTTTACCGGCGAAAAGCGAGATATTCGCCGCCGCCAATAAATATGGGCTATGTGTGGTGATGAAAGCCGATGATGGATGCTTGCCATTGCAGAGAGAGACAATGTCATTAAAGAGGCTGACTTGTGTCTCGGGAAAGAGATTCTGTTCGGGCTCTTCCAGAATGAATGAAATGCTTTGAGGATAAGCAAGATTATTATATAGATCCTTAATCTTGTCCATAGTCTCTTTCACATCGTTGCCGGTTGGGTCTTGGAGCAATCCACAATATGCCTCTTCTTGGGCGTAATTCCCATAGGTCTGTTGCGGGTTATGCTTGACTGTCAATAGTTCCGTGATTGCCCGCGCAAGATTATTGTTGTTAGACTGCTGCTCGAAAGAAATGTCCTTGCCATAGTTGGTGAAGTAATCCGAGACCAGATAGTGCATCAGCACGGTCATTGGCACAAGGGATTGCATTCCGCTTGATGCGTCGTATAGTGGTATGTCATAAGTTACACCATTCTCGTGTGTCAGCATATCCATACGGCTTTTAGCATTGGCATCGAAGTAATATTTCATACCAAGGTCCAAGATAGGGACTTTGTGACGCTCATCGAAATTTCGATTTGTCTCCAACCAGTCAAACAAGAAGCTGCGGAAATTCGTGGGCTCCAAGTCTCTCTTCTCTATGTCTTTCATAGTCACGACATTCCTGTCTGACGGGACATAGGATATCTTTATCCGTTTATATTCAAGATTGTTGTTGAACGAAATAGAGAATTTGCTTTTGTTGTAGACTATCCTTATGTATGGCGATTCATATTCAATTACGGAACGATCCGGATGAATATAATTATGCATCCGGTGGAAACCCTCAACCAAGTTTTTAAAGCTCTCGCCATCTTTGATGATATCAGATTTGAGAGAAGTGCAGGCCTCTTTTTCCAACCAAAGGCACGTGCTGAGTATCTTGGCTATGGTACTTTTGCCATTACTTTGAGGGCCAATGAGAATGCAAAATCTTTTATATTCAATCGTGGCGGTCTTTGTGACAGGACCCACGTCAGTTATGCTTAATGTTCTCATAATAAGTTGTTAAAAAAAGAGTGTATTCTGCTTCTTGATCGGGCGTTGAGTTACCTGTATTCCAATCGGGTAAAGCATATTCCTGTCATTTGCGTCATTACTGCAAAGTTAAAAACATTTTCCGACAAAAAAGCGGGATTCCGGAAAAACACCCATAGTGAAGTGCCTCCGGAATCCCGCCTTATGAGTCTATGAATATCAGCGGCTATCTTTTCCTCTTCTTTTTCTTGCCGTCCACGTAGCCGTAGCCGTAACCATATCCGTAGCCATACCCGTACCCGTAGCCATAGCCGTAGCCGTGGTGGTGGAAGTCGGCGCCGTTGAGAATCAGGGACATATTCGCAAGCTTGCGCTCCTGGTACATCGCTTCGATGTCAGGGAGCTGGCGGCGGTCAAGACGGCCCGCCCTCACTACGAACAGCGTCAGATCCGCTACCCTGTTGGCGATTGTCGCGTCGGCTACAACCCCGACCGGAACCGAGTCGGTGACGATGATGTCGTAGCGGTTACGAAGTTCGGCGAACAGCCCGTCAAGCCTTTCGTCCATCAGGAGCTCGGCCGGATTAGGGGCGACAGAGCCTGCCGGAATCAGGTCAAGGCCTTCGATTCCGGTCTCGTGAGTGAGTATGTCATCCAGCTGCAGGTCGGTGTCAGCCAAGTAGTTGGTCACTCCTTGTGCGTGATGGTGAGAGTGCTTGCCGAACTGAGACGTCAAAGTCCCCTTGCGGATGTCGAGATCGACCAGAACCACCTTTTTCTTTGCCGAAACGTAACTCTTTGCGAGGTTGCCGGCAATGAATGTCTTTCCGTCTCCGGAACTGAACGAGGTGCACATTATCACCTGGATTTTCCTGTCCTTTCTGGAGAGGAACGACATATTGGTCCGCACTATCTTGAACGCCTCGGAGGTAAGATTCTCGTTCTCTTTGTCCTGTTCAGGGATGACTCCGAGGAACGGTGCGGTGACCTTCCCCTGAATGTCCTTCTTCGTGCGGATTCTGGTGTCAAGGAACATAATCATCAAAAAGATCACTCCCGGGAAGGCGAGGCCGACCAGCAGTCCGAGCAGAAGAATCTTGTTCCTGTTCGGAGCGATCGGGCCGTTGGGACCCGAGGCTCCGTCGATGACCCTCGCGTTGTTGTCCACCATAGCCTGCGAGAGGGCGTTCTCCTCGCGCTTGTTCAGCAGGAAGAGGTACAGAGACTCTTTGATTTTCTGCTGACGCTCGATGGAAAGCATCTGACGCTCCTTGGTCGGGATGGAAGACACCCTTGACTGAGCCTGGGACTCGCGGGACTGGGCGTCGTTGCGACGGACGTTGATGCTGACTATCATATTGTCCACGGCCCTGATGATGGACTGCTTCATCGCGCGCAGGGAAGTGTTCAGCTCCTCAACCACCGGGTTTTTCTCGCTGCTGTCCTCGATGAGCTTGTCGCGGCGCAGCTTGATGGTGTTGTACTGGGTGATCTGGCTTTCGATGTTCATATCGCTGATGCCGGTGTTGGCCGGAATCAGGTCAATCTCCCTTGTCGGATCCGTGAGGTAGTCCTTGATGTAGTTCGCCAGACGGAGCTGCGTCTCAAGCTCCATCACGTCCGTGTTGTACTTCTGGGACTCTCCGACGTACATTCCGGCGGCCGTCCCGATGTCCACGATCCGGTTCTCCCGCTTGAAGGATTCAAGGTGCGACTCCACGCCTCCGAGCTCGCTCTCGATGATGATGAGTCGCTCGTTGATGAACTCGGCGGTGTTGATGGCCACCTGGTTCTTGTCGTTGATGGCCTCCTCGTTATAGACCGAAATCAGCATATTCAGAACATCCTCGGCCCTTGCCGCCGAGCGGTCTTTGAGGGAGAGGGTGAGGATGGAAGCCTCGTCCTCTTCCTGCCTGATGCCGAGGCTGGAGATGAAATGACCCACAACATAGGACATCGGATTCTTTGTGACGGTGATGTGCTCGCCCTTCCAGGACTCCGTGTAGTAGTTGGTCGGCGCGATGACGAGCCGGGTCCCCTCGATGTCGACGGTGTCCTTCATCGAGACGGTCCATTTCTTGTCGTTTTCTTCAGTCCCGAAATTCGAGACGACAACCTTGCCGCTGTCCAGAGGGGAGACCACCATCGTCAGGAACATCTCCGGCGTCGTGTCCAGGAAGCGTACCGAGACGGGGGACTTCTTGTAGAGTTCCGTCATCTGGAGGCCGTCCTTGACCTTGTAGCTGATGTCGGCGTTGACACGGCTCACAACCTCGCGCATCAGCTTCTTTGAACGGAACTGAAGGATCTCGTTCGCGACGTTGACCTTGTTGATGTAGTTGTCGTAGCGGTCAAGTCCGGCCGAGGAGATCTTGTTGGACGGATCCTTGATGATGACCGTCGCCGAGCGGAAATAGGTCTTCGGAGTCCTGGAGTAATGTAGCCAGGCCAGTCCGCCGAACACTACGACAGAAATGACGAACCATTTCCATTTTGAAAGAAGGTAGAGGAGGATGTCGATGATGTTGACATCCTGGTCGTTCCTTCCGGTGGTATTGTTTGTCTGCATATTACTTGGTGATGATTATCGAGTTTGGTTATTTGGTGAGCGCCGATGTCGCCCAGATGACTGAGCTTATTGATGTGATGGTGGACATCAGGAGCGTTCCGATCTGTATTCCTCTGTCCTCGTTGTCCTTCTTGCCGTACTTCGGCTGCACGTAGATGATGTCGTTCTGCTGCAGGAAGAAGCACGGGGACTGGAGGATGTTGCTGTTGCGGATGTCGTGGAAGTAGATCTGCTTGTTGCCGTCCACCTCGCGGATGACAGCCACACGGTCGAGTTTCGCCTTGGCCGTGAGGTCTCCCGCGTTGGCGATGGCCTCAAGGAGGGTGATGCGTCCGTTCTCCACGGTGAAGGTGCCGTTCTTGGCCACAGCACCCCAGACAGTGTACTTGAAGTTCAGGAACTCGATGGTCACGAGAGGGGACTTGATGTAGTTGCCCTCGATGATCTGGCTCTTGATTCTCTCCGAAGCCTGGTTGAGCGTAAGTCCTTCAAGATGAATGGTTCCTAGGATGGGGAACTCGATGTTGCCCCTTGCGTCAACCTTGTAGCCTTTCTCGTCGGGCACCGATGACGATGAGGCCGTGCCGTCGGAAGACACCTTGAACGATCCGCTCTGGATGTTGAACGGAATGGCGAGTTCAGGCTGCTTGCAGCTCACGGTGATGCTGAGCCTGTCGTTGGCCTGGATCACAGCCTCGTGGGCGGCATCGAACGGATACTCCTGTCCCGGAGTCATATCGTAGAGATAGACGTACTTCTTCGCCGAACCGCAGGACACGGCGGCGAGCAGCAGAGGAATAATGAACAAATTGGACAATCTGTTTTTCATTTTATGAGTGATTTTAAATTTTTATAGCATAGTGTGGCCGCCTCGTCGTCGGGCAGACACTTGAGTTCCCCGACGGGGACCGCTCCGGCAATCGCTGCCAATGTGTCGCAAAGCCGGGACTGCAGCTCCGTGTCGCTGTGCACGACCGAGCAGCTCGGCAAAAGCGCGACAAGCGCCTCCACCTCATCTTTTTTCGTGAATATGTCAGCGTCGCCCCGGACGAGCCGCACAATTCCGCCGACAGGGTAGGACTCGTTGCGGTAGCAGGGGGTCTTGCCGCTCCACGGTGTCCCGAACGCAAAGGCCTTTCCGTCAACGAGCCGCACCGCCGGATTGTCGTCGTTGAGCAGCCGCGCTCCGGGGATGTTCCGAAGCCACAGCCTTGCGTGTGTGCTTTTCCCGGTGCCGCTCTTGCCGAGGAAGAGCCAGGCCTTTCCGTCCGCCGAGACCGCCGAGGCGTGGATCGAGACGCCGTCCCGCGACAGAACCGACTGTGCGAATGCGATGCGGAGCATCGAAGACAGAACCAGTCCGCAGTCTGGGGAGTCCGGCTCAATGGATGCGGTGATGTCAGTAAAACCGGCGTTTGCTATGAATATCCCGGGGCGGGGGAGTACGCTGCCGTTTGCCCAAGCCTGATTGGCTTGGACGTTGTTCGCCTTCTTACAGTTTGTCGCCTTTGCCATATAAGCCGGAGCATCGTTTCCGCATTTGCCGCCAGTGGCTTGCGTCTCCACGCAGTGGTCGTACCAAAGTTCGAGGCAGTAGCCCCCGTCAGCGGTTCTGCTCAGCCGGGTGTGCCCCATATCATTGTCATCCACCTCGGCCACCTTGGCGTCTTCCGGCACCCCGATCGCTTCGGCCTGAAGAGTAAAGCGGAACAACATTTCCGGTTCAAAAACCATCCCATCAGACTCATTTGCCAGTCTAAGCCTCAGTCCCTTTGACAAATTCAAGGATTTGTCAGTTCCGGTCACTGAACCTGCCGAAGCGATGTCCGGTACACGAAACGGCGCGAAAGATGGCAGCAGCCTCTCAATGTCAAAGCTTTCCGGCGCGGCCACCGTAAACGTCAGTCCCGCCACTTTGTATGAATATGTCCGCAAGTCGCTCATCCCTTACTTTCTGAACTGCCCTTTGACCAGTTCCCAAAACGTCCAGAACGCCTCCCGGGGTGCGAACCTCAAAGAGAATCCCGCCCTCCCCAGGAACATCCCTGCCGTCTCCAGTTTCCGTTTGCCCGCACTTTTGCCACTCGCCCCGTTACGCTCCTTTGAGCCTTCCGAAGCGGCTGAACAATTATGCCCTCTTGAACCTTCCGCCCCTTTCCGGTCACTGAGCCTGTCGAAATGCCCGGAACCTTCCGGACCCTTGCCTCGGAACTGCCCAAAATTCCCCCCGTCCTCCACAATCCGAAAAAGCGGCCGGTACGACACAACCTTCTCTGAATATGGCAGTTCCTCTTCCGGCAGTCCTATAACTCCCACCAGAAACGAATGCAGCAGCCGGCTCCATTTCAGAATTCCGGCCTTCCGGTAGAGACTGAATATCCTCCCGCCGCATTCCGCCTTCCTTCCGTCCGCACATATCCGATGGTACTGCATCGCCAGATCGCACATCTGCCGCAGCCCTATCCCTTTGCCCAGCGCGTGTTTAAGAATATGCGTGTTCAGCAGCAGCGCGTTGAGCTCCGGCGACGGGACGAGCAACCCGTCCGCCAAGTCCGACGGCACGTAACCCGGCTCCTCGTCAAGCTCCTTGATCCATTTCCTTGCGGTGGGGGAGCAGAGGTCAACAATCGTGGGATGTTGCTCGACCTCGATGCCCTGCCACTCGTAGCTCTGACTCCCGTCAGGCATCAGCTCTACATCGATCCCTTGGCTCTTCACCAGCTCCACCGACTTGTCATTCATTGCCAGGCGCTTCGACAAGCTCGGCGACCGCCCGCTGTCCGGTCTCTCCGGAAAGTAAAAGTCAATGTCACCGCACTCCCGGTGCAACGGGGCAGGGTAGAGCTCCGCCACTCCCTGACCTTTCTGAAGCGCAGGTTGCAATCCATTGTCCGTGAACAGTTTGACCAGCCCTTTCAGTGCCGCGTTCATCCTTGCGTTATTCCTCTCGATGCGGTCCGCCGCCGCAACCCATTTCGCAAAGCCCCCCTGAGAAGGCTGAAACCCATCCGGAAGCCGGCATATCCCATCAAAGACAATCCCGGAGACAGTCTGCCTCACGGACATCCTGAACACCTGCTCCCATTCCTCATCGCCCAGCCGAGGAAACCCTTCCTCCATCGGATTCCGCCCCCACAGCCCGGCGCGGAGCAGCGTCAGGAAAGCATCCCGTACTCCTCCCATATCTTCAAAAGCTTATGAATATCCTCCTTCGCCACCTGCGCCTCGACCTCATATTCCCCGCAAAGCCAGTCCACCATCTCCTCCTCGGTGAACTCAGCGCCGCTGAACCGCTCCCACAGCCGTGCCGCGGTCTCGTTCAGGCTGATCACATCCGTCAGGTTGACATCACCGTCCACTGCCCTGACAATCACCCACTTGCTCCCAAGACGGCGCATCTGTAGAGAAGGGTTCAGCTTCATATTCATAGATTATCTTCTTGCGGTAAATTCTTTAACTCTCGTTCGAAGGTGACTGCCTTAGAATTTCTTGCCGCTCAGGATTGACCAGACAGTCTGGAAGATGATCTTCGTGTCCATCGCTATCGAGCGTGTCTGGAGGTACTCAAGGTCGTAGTCAAGCCTCTTGAGCATTTTCTCGAGGGTGTCGGTGTAGCCGTTGTGTAAGGTGGCGTAGGAGAACAGTCCCGGGCGGAGCGAGTAGAGCTTCTCGTAGTCTGGATTCGCCTCCATTATCTTGTCGATGTAGTACTGCCTCTCCGGCCTCGGGCCGACGAAGCTCATATCGCCCTTGATGACATTCCACAGCTGCGGCAGCTCGTCCAGATGGTGTTCCCTTATGAACTTCCCGACCTTGGTGAGCCTTTCGTCGCCCTGCTGGCAAAGCGCCGGTTTCCCGTCTGATTCGGAGGTGATCCGCATCGAACGGAACTTGTACAGCGTGAATGGCTTGCCGCCGCGTCCGATGCGTGTCTGCTTGAAAATCGCCGGTCCCTTGCTGTCGCATTTGATCGCGATGTAGATGCAGAGGATCAGCGGTGAGAATACAATCGACCCGCCGATGGCGGCCGAACAGTCAAAAAATCTTTTAAGGTTCTCGTTAAAGGCGTTCATCTTGCTTTCCCCGACCGTGACTGATGTTGCGACTTCCTCCCGGGGTGAAATAGCGTTTCCACTCATATAGTACAATTTAGAAGCTGTTTAAAAATAATTCCTCTTTTTTCTTATGCGGCCTTTCCGGCCATTTTCATCTTT
>CAVCPY010000195.1:0-7110 GCA_963604245.1 Eggerthellaceae bacterium | reverse complement strand
TCAGTTGGTAGAGCAACTGACTCTTAATCAGTGGGTCTAGGGTTCGAGTCCCTAGCAGAGCACAGTAGAAGATGACCAAAAGTTCTTTTTGGTCATCTTTTTTTTTATCATCACATAGAAGCTGTTTAAAAATGGTTCCCGCATTTTATTATGCGGAATTTTCGAGACATGGCCGGAAAGGCCGCGTAAGAAAAAAGAGGAATTATTTTTAAACAGCTTCTATGTCGGATTACCGGTAGCTGCCACTTCGTAAAGTTCTGTTTTATGAAATTGCTGTGTGTCCTTCCTATGCAAATAAAGGCCGGCCCGATGAGAGGCCAGCCTTTATTCTTTATAATGAGTGAGGGCAGTCCTGGCTACTTCTTGACGAAAAGGGAGGCGAAACTGAACATATCGGCGTCGAACTTGTTGTCGCTCCACCAGTTCTCTCCGAACGGAGGTTTGTCATAGTCCCTTAACTCGACGATAAGATTCCCGTCGATGAGCGTGAACACGACGACTGACTCCCCGATTTTCTCCTCGGTCTTGCTGAAAGCCCTGTTAGAGGAGGATAGGAGGTAGTACATATTCGTGTGTGTCTCATAACCTTCCTCACCCATAAACATTGTGCACTCGGAGACAGTGTTCTTTCCGATCACGATGCCTTCCGATGAGTAATTCTTTGGCTCGGTCGGGGTCACGGTCGCCTCTCTGAAGAAGTTGGCGAAGTCGCCCTTGTCATTAGGGGTCACGGTGACAACTCCGGATTCATCTTTTGTGAATGTGAGTGTGAACCCTTCATTATTTGTAGGAAGAAGTGCGGGATCATCATCTCCTTCCTCGAAGAAATAATCCAATTCATCTTTCGCGAACACCTTGCTGAACGTCCAGGTCCCCACAATGGCGTCCGGAACCTTCACGGAGTAGAGTGTGTACTCGGCGCTCTCGTTGTCTCCGGGGATGAACCTTGCGGCCTGGTCAATGTCAACGGTTACGTTGATCTTGTCTCCGTCAGTGAATCCGTCCTTGAGGGAAAACTTGAATGTGGCGGTGGACTTCCCGGCCTTGAGGACGGCGTGCGGGCCGGAATATGAAGCGACGGCCTTGGTGGCCGCGTCGAAGACCACGTACTGCGCCGCTTCGCCGGTGATTTTCAGAGGAATGACCACGTCGCTGCCGAGGGAGAGCTTGTCTCCGGAAGTGACACCTGTCACGGTGATGTTCGCGACATAAGAGCCGAGAACATCGGCTTTGGTGGTCTGGAATGAATATACGAGGGTCTCTTCAGGGTCAGGCGTGACGATGGTCACGAACTTTGTCCCGAGGCTGTACCCTGACGGGCATTCGATGCCAAGGTTCAAAGGAGAACTTTCAGTCAGGTTGAGGTTCTTGATGCTGAATGTTCCGGTCGTCTCTCCTGCCTTGATGGAGACAGGATTCCCTGTCAACTCAAAATCAGTTCCCGCGGTTGCGCCCGCTGTAGTGACCTTCACGGAAACATTCTCTGTGGCAGGTTCGCTGAGGACAATGTTGACATCTACGCTGCGCTTCGCGTAAACGGTGTAAAGGCTCTTTTCAAACTCAACTGTTGGCTTGTCATCCTTCTGGCAGGATGAGATTGTCACGGCCGCTGCGGCCGCCGCCATAAATGTCAGAAATCTTCTAAACATATTATATGAAATATTTTAAATAACTACGAAACACATAATTATCACCTTCGCATAAGTCCAGTCTCTTTCAAATGCTAACCTCACTTGTCGGCATTCGCTTTGACTGCGGCCTCATACTCCGCCTTGATGGCCTTCACCTCCTCTCTTTCCGCCTCCGTGGGGATTTCTCCTTTCGGTTTGATATAGCTTTTGGATGCGTCGGAAGTCTTCGGCGGAAGCTCATTATAGGAACATCCACAAAGGGTTGCTCCGACAACAGCGGTCGCTAATATAGCGAATAATTTTCTTTTTGTCTTCATTTGCCTTGAAAAATGTAATCACGGACTAATAAACATATCCCGGATTCTGTTCAAGTTCCGGGTTCAAATCCACATCCGACTTGGAGATCGGAGAGGTGTAGAGATACTCTTTTGTGGTGTATTTCAGACCGTTGCTGATGACCCACCATTCCGGACAGCCGTTGCGTTTGAGTTCGTACCAACGGTCGCCTTCCATATAGAGTTCCTTGCGCCTTTCATCGAAAACAGCCTGAAGCAGTGGTGTGACGGCCTTGCCGGTGCAGTCCACTACGATTCTGTCATCCGGGCGCACTTCAGGAAGTGTGGCCAAGGTCAGGTCGGTGACATCTTCTATCCTGTTCCTGCGAAGCTCATTCAGCCATTTGAGAGCGGAGGAGTTTTCTCCTTTATGACAATAGGCCTCCGAGAGCATCAGCACGACCTCTGAAAGCCGCACCTTGCATTCCGGGGTCTTGACATTCATCCTTTTCGTGTCGAAGCTGGCGGCATAGCGGACATCCTTCTCCGGATTCTCGCCGAACAGTCTGATCAGCCTGACGCTGGCCGGTCTGGATGCCAGATAACTTTTAGTGTAGCTGAAGTACCAGTCCAGCTCGCTGGAGTTGTTGATGTGCGAGCGGACAAGCACCTCACCCTTGGCTTCGTACTGGGAGTTGATCATTCCGGCATATTCAGAAACAGGGGTCAGTGAAACGCCGCTGTGGGCGATGATGTCCTCGCACAGGGCGATGACGCCGTCCCAGTTCTGGCACCAAAATTCAAGCTTCGCCTCGTAAGCCTTGACAATCCATTCCGTGAATATGTATTTCGGGTCTGTCGGGTTCAGGTCGAGGGCGGCGTCGAACTGTGCCTTGGCGTAGTCGTAGGTCTGGCGGAGCGTGCCGCGCGAAGGCCTGTCGCCTATGCCGAACTTGTCAACTATCGGAATGCCTGGCAGCTCGCCTGCCTTGGAATCGCTCCACGGCTGGCAGAACTCCCTCAAAAGGTTGTAATAGACGATTCCTTTCATTGAATATGCCGCCGAGACCGCACCGCGTGCAATGTCAGTGGTCCGGTCACGCATATTCTCAATCACGATGTTGCAGTCCCTGACAATCTTCCAGCTTTCCTCGTAGGCTCTCTGGCGGCTGTCGATCTCCTCCCCGGCGAAGAAGGTAAGGTTGGCGCTCGTGCGGATGTTCGCGTCCAGATTGTCTGCGCAGCCCTCAAGATGCTTCAGGGCGTCCATATTACCGATGACATACTCGTCGCCTCCGCCTTCGATGTCGCGCAGTAGGTTGTGGATGATTGCGGTGAACTCCTCGTCGGTCTCGGGGATGACCTCTCCCTGTGGCTGGACGTTGAGGTAATTGCCGCAGCCGATGACGCTGACCAGAGCGGCTGCCACGGTTAACATATTCATTAATATTCTTCTCATATTCATCACTTAGAGGCTGTTTTGAAATAATTGCTCTTTTTTCTTATGCGGCCTTTCCGGCCATTTTCATCTTTCTAATCGGTCTCGTGGCTACGGGCAACGCTCCCTCTTCCAAAAGCCGAAACTGTCTCGATAATCCCACATAGTAATGATAAAATGCGGGAACCATTTCCAAACAGCTTCTTAGAATTCGATGTTGATTCCGCCGGTGACGCTTCTGGTGGTAGGGTAGGTCGCTCCCGGGATTTCCGGGTCCATTCCGTCGTAACCGGTGAAGGTGAAGAAGTTGTTCATCGAAACGTTGAAGCTCAAGACTCTCATTCTCAATCTCTTCACCGCTTCCGAAGGCAGTGAGTACGTCAGGATTATCGACTTGATGCGGACGTAGGAGTTGTTCTTCAGGTAAACGGCGTCGATGATGCTGGAGTCCATCGGGTTGTAGGACGAGAAGTTGTACTTGGCGTCGTAGTAGTCGTAGATTCGCGGGTATTTCACTCCGGTCGTACGGTCGGCTGTCCACCTGTCCGTCCTGTCCTTCTCCACGTTGAGATGGTTGCCGTAGAGGTCGCTGAACTGGGACTGTACTGTCTCCGTGCTGACTCCGCTGTGGGAGGTGTTGCTGTAGCTTGCCGGATAGCGCATCTTCTCGAAGGTCTTCGAGCCGAGCGAGTACGTGCCGCTGACGCTCAGTTTCAGCTGTTTCCACGATGCTGAGAGGTTGAACCCTCCGGTGTAAGGGGCGATTGTCGTGCCGAGGTAGTAGCGGTAGTTGTCCGGCTTGTTGAGGTCGGTGGCGGTCGCTATCTGCGCGTCCGGACGCAGCCGGAACTGGTAGAGACCCGTGTCGGATGCTATCCCTGAATATTTACCGCTGAATATCGCACCGGTAGGGTAGCCTTCCACGTAGCGGTCCTTGGACGTGACGCCGCTTGTGGAGACCGGGTTGTATTTCAGAACCTTGTTGTGGTTGTAGGCGAAGTTGACCGCCGCGCTGACGGCCCAGTCTTTTTTCTGGAGGAGTCTGCCGTTAACCGTGACCTCAACGCCGTTGTTCATTATGTCGGCGGCGTTGAAATAGACGTAAGTGAATCCGGTCGTGCTCTGGACAGGGGAGGATGTGACCACATCCGTGCTGAGGCGGTAGTAGTACTCGGTGTTCACCGTCAGCCTGTCCTTCCATAGGCCGAAGTCAAGCCCGACTTTCGCGTCCCGGGTCTTTTCCCAGCCGAGGTCAGGGTTCGGTGCGGACGGAATCGTGCCGAGGCTGAACGTCTCGTCCCCGAAGTAGCGGTACTGCTGCTGAAGGTACTGCATCACAAGCAGGTGAGAGGTGCTGGTGTTCACATCGCCGGTGAATCCGTAGGCGGCACGCAGGGTGGCGTGTGAGACTGACGGAATAATCTTGCACCAGTTCTCCTCGCCAAGATGCCACGCCGCCCCCGCACTCCAGGTCGGGTTGAACTGCCGGTTGCTTCCGAAATTCGAACTTCCGTCGGTACGGAACGAGGCGTTGAGAACGACCGTCTTTCCGAGATAGTAGTCTGCGGAGGCGTAGAACGAGGCGTAGCGGGTCTTGCTGAAATATTCACCGTTCAGCTTTTCCACCTGCCTTACCCACTCGTCCTGCGGCCCGCTTATCTCGGGCAGGGAAGTGGTGCCTGTCTTGGGGTCGTAGTTGTAGCGCTTTGTGAATATCGTGTTGGCGTCCGAACCCCTCAGCTCCGCACCGGCCAGCATATTGACGGTGTGGAGCTCCCCGAATGTCCTGTTGAAGGCGAAGTGCCCTCT
This sequence comes from Eggerthellaceae bacterium, assembly GCA_963604245.1. Taxonomy (GTDB): domain Bacteria; phylum Bacteroidota; class Bacteroidia; order Bacteroidales; family UBA932; genus Cryptobacteroides. The sequence continues at coordinate 1,957 of CAVCPY010000195.1, read as the reverse complement.
TGCGACGTAGCTGTTCCTGTTTGTCCTGTTCTGGGAGATGCTCCCGTAGAGGTTCGTCTGCGACCGGTCGTCGCTTCCCAGCCTGTCACGGAAGGCCGTGTAGGTGTTCTTGTCCACGACCTTGTCGGTGGAGTTGTTCGCGAATGAATATGATGCCAGCCCGACGAAGTGCAGAGGTTCGGCTATCTTGATGTCAACCTGCGTCCTGAACGTTCCGTTGGTGTTCTTGGTGGAGCTGTAGTTGGAGTCCAGCTCGCGCAGAAGGCTGAATCCGTTCTTCGGCATCACCTGTTCGACCCCCCGGCCGTTGTAGTAGCCGAGGGTGAACCAGGTGTTGTCAGCGGCGTATGAGCCGTCATCGTTGTACGCCTTTTCGTAAGGGTTTGAGAAATAGGCGTAGTAGAACGGGTCCACGCTTGAGTACGGCATCCGGGATTCCTGCCTCGCCGCCTCCATTCCGATGTCGATGCGGATTCTGTCAGTAGGCGTGAGGGTCATCTTTGAGTTGACGTTGTACCTTCTGTAGCTGTTGTGGATCAGCATTCCGTCTTCGTCGTTGACTCCGAGGGCGACATAGTAGGTGCTCTTCTGTGAGCCTCCGCTGAGGGACAGGTGATGCCCCTGCGAGAAAGCGTTCCTGAACAGGAGGTTGTACCAGTCGGTGTCGTTCTCTCTCAGTGACGCTATGTAGGCGTCCTGCGCCGCCGTGTCGCCTTTGAACTTTACGAAGTCACCGGCTCCTGCCCTTATCTGTCCGACGATTCCGACAACCGGATAGACCACGGTGTTGTCCGTGAGCGACTCCTCGTACTTGCTTGCCGAGAACTCGTTCCAAAGCTCGTCCTCCCAGGCCAGTTTCTCCGCCGAGTTCATCAGGTTCAGCGTTCTCTGCGGTTTGAGCGACACGGTGAACGTGTTGTTGTAGTTCACTCTCATCCTTCCGGCCTCGCCCTTCTTCGTGGTCACGACGATGACTCCGTTCGCCGCCCTTGAGCCGTAGATCGCCGCCGCCGCCGCGTCCTTCAGGATGGTGATGCTCTCGATGTCGTTAGGGTTGATGTTGCCGATGCCGCTGACGAATATGTCGTCGAAGCCTCCGGTGGCGAGCTGTTCCGAGCTGAGGCTAGGGGAGTCGCTCTGCATAGGCACTCCGTCCACCACCCAGAGCGGCTGGCTTGAGCCGGAGAGGTTGTTCGTACCTCTGATCCGGATTCGTGACTGGGTTCCCGGCTGTCCTGAAGTCGCGGAGACCGCCACTCCGGCCACCTCGCCCTGCATCAGCGCATCGACCGACGAGACGGCCTTGGCCTCGAACCTGTCCGAACCTATCACTGCCACGGACCCTGTGATTCTCTTGACCGTGGTCTGTGCGTAACCCGTCACGACCACCTGGTCCAGCTGCGTGCTTTCCCACTCCATCACAATCGTGATGTTCTCTGTCCTGCCCGGAACTATATTATAGATGACGTCTTTCATCCCGACCGAGGAGAACAAAACGGACTGCGTCCCTTCCGGGACCTTGTAGCTGAACTTCCCGTCCAGGTCTGCGGTAGTTCCCGAAGACCTCTTCTGCATTGAGATTATCCCCGCCCCGATGACGGGAGCGCCGTCCGTGTCCACAACCTTTCCGGTAAGCAGTGTGCCCTGTGCAGCCGCAGGAGTCTGTGTCAATAGGACAGCCGCAGTCCAGACAACCCCATATTTTCGGAGTTTGGACAGTAACTTATTCATATTCTGTACTTTTTGTTTGTATTTTTTGCGTCGTTCCCTCGTCAAGGGTATGACGGTAAACGCAAATGTACAAATTTGCGGATAAATTCGTGGCTATGATGCTGACAAAGTTTTCCTTGCAGGTCGCATTGAGATGCTGATCCTAGGAAGGTTTCTTGGCACTTGCTTGACTAAGAAACTGTTTAAAAATGGTTTCCGCATTTTATTATGTGGGATTTTCGAGACA
>CAVCPY010000194.1:0-2535 GCA_963604245.1 Eggerthellaceae bacterium | reverse complement strand
TAAATTCAGACCAAAAAGACGAGCAAAAGCACCAAGTTATTTTTTAGGAATCACATAATAACAATCAACGAATATGAAATCTTACAAATTCAGAATCAACGGCAACGAGTACGACGTCGAGATCAATTCAGTGGAAGGAAACATCGCTGACGTTACGGTGAACGGAGCGGATTACAAGGTAGAGATGGACGCTCCGGTGGGTGGCGGGTCCTGTAGGGCCACAAACCAGACGCCCGGCACCTTGACAGGTTCAGTGACCGGAACAGGCAATTCCGCAAGCGATAATGCCGGCAGAAATGCGGCACAAGCGGTCACTCCGGCAGGCCCGGTAATCGCCAACAAGCCATCGGCACCGGCGGGAGCCGGCAAACCGGTGACCTCCCCTCTCCCGGGCGTGATCATCGAGGTGTCCGTGAAGGAAGGCCAGGCTGTGAAAGCCGGACAAAAAGTGGCAGTGCTCGAGGCTATGAAGATGGAGAACGAGATCCAGGCCCCCGCTGACGGAACAGTCACGGCAATCCTCGTGAACAAGGGCGACTCTGTCCTCGAAGGAGCCGAAATCGTCAAGATAGCATAGAGGAATGGACATAATCTACGAAAGTCTTCAGCAATTCTGGTACTTCACAGGATTCGCCAACGCGACCTGGCAGAACCTTGTGATGATTCTCATAGGCCTCGTGTTCATCACGCTGGCCATCAAGAAGGAATGGGAGCCGCTTCTGCTCGTCCCCATAGGATTCGGAATGATCATCGGGAACATCCCGATGTTCCCCGGGCTGAACATCGGGGTCTATGAGGACGGCTCCGTGCTGAACATCCTGTACCAGGGCGTCAAACAAGGCTGGTATCCGCCTCTGATATTCCTCGGAATCGGAGCGATGACTGATTTCTCCGCCCTGATCTCGCAGCCTCGGCTGCTTCTTATAGGAGCCGCCGCCCAGATGGGAATATTCGGGGCCTACCTTCTCGCCCTTGTCCTCGGTTTCGACCCGAACCAGGCCGGTGCCATAGGAATCATCGGCGGGGCTGACGGTCCTACCGCCATCTTCCTGTCCTCACAGCTCGCCCCTGACCTTATGGGTGCGATCGCCGTGAGCGCATATTCCTATATGGCTCTTGTGCCGGTCATCCAGAAGCCGATAATGCTTGCCCTTACAACGAAGAAGGAGCGTCTGATAAGGATGCCGTCCGCACGGCGGGTCAGCCAGAAAGAGAAGATAATCTTCCCTATCGTAGGATTCCTTCTCACGGCGTTCATCGTGCCGTCGGGACTTCCGCTTCTGGGGATGCTGTTCTTCGGCAACCTTCTGAAAGAGAGTGGAGTGACAAGACGTCTGGCGGAGACCGCCCGCGGTCCGCTGATCGATGTCGTGACCACCCTCATCGGCCTCACTGTCGGAGCCTCCACCCAGGCGGACAAGTTCCTCAGCGGTAGTTCGGTCAAGATATTCATCCTCGGTCTGCTGTCATTCGTGATAGCCACGGCCTGCGGAGTGCTGTTCATCAAGATCTGGAATCTGTTCCTCAAGGGCGACCGGAAGATCAACCCGCTGATAGGCAACGCAGGAGTCTCGGCCGTGCCTGACAGCGCGCGCGTCTCCGAGCTTGTCGGCAGGGAGTTCGACCCTGACAACCATCTGCTGATGCACGCGATGGGACCGAATGTAGCCGGAGTCATCGGCTCCGCCGTGGCCGCCGGAATCCTGCTTGGCTTCCTCGGGTAGAAGAAAAAGACGAGCAAAAGCAACAAGTTTTTTTCAGGAATCACATAACGCTTACTGTAAAGGATCGGAGCGGAATGCAAAAAAAGCGGACAGACGTTTGAATATCGGAAGAAAAGGGTTATATTTGCAGACTGAAAAATAACATCATTAAAAACAATAAAGAAATGAAAAAAGGACTTCATCCCGAAACCTACCGCCTTGTAGCTTTCAAGGATATGTCGAACGACACCGTGTTCGTAACCCGCTCTTGCGCAGAGACTAAAGAGACCCTCGTTGTTGACGGAGTCGAATATCCGGTTGTCAAGGTCGAGATCTCCAACACATCCCACCCGTTCTACACAGGCAAAGTCAAGCTCGTTGACACCGCCGGACGCGTCGACAAATTCTACCAGAGATACAAGAACCGCCAGAAATAATTTCCGGACGGATAAAGATAGAAGAAGAAAGGCTGTGGATGGTTCCACAGCCTTTCTTGTCATTTTCCTAAAGAAATTTCACATCAAATGATGAGTTTTTTTTTGCGGTTAAATAATTTTGCCTATCTTTGCAATCTCAAAACCGAAACGCTGGGTTCGTATAACGGTTAGTACTCAAGATTCTCAATCTTGCAATAGGAGTTCGATTCTCCTACCCAGTACAAGGGTGCCGGAAACGGTGCCTAATGATTAAAGGGATTTCTCGAAAGAGAGATTCCTTTTTTCGTGTCCGTCCGCTTGCCTGACAAGCTTTCGTTTGCTTAATCGGTGATATTCATTAAGTGATGATGAAAAAATAAGTTGGTAAGTTTTTGTGAAGGATTTTTGCGGATAAA
>CAVCPY010000193.1:0-6614 GCA_963604245.1 Eggerthellaceae bacterium | reverse complement strand
GACCGATGACAAAGATGAAAATGGCCGGAAAGGCCGCATAAGAAAAAAGAGGAAATATTTTTAAACAACTTCTCAAAGACCAAAAAGATTTTTCTGTAAATTTGTAGGAATATTCTTACAAAGATAGATGCAGGTTTTTCTACAGATTCTTACCCTGCTCGGAGCTATGGCTATGTTCCTGTACGGAATGACCATGATGAGCGAGGGTCTTCAGAAGGCGGCAGGTGACAAACTGCGATCATTTTTGGCGTCGATGACGTCAACGACCTTCAAAGGTATCATCACGGGTATCGTTGTCACGGCCCTCATCCAGTCATCCAGCGGAACGACCGTGATGGTCGTCAGCATGGTCAACGCCGGTCTGCTCGCATTGAGCAACGCCATCGGTGTGATTATGGGAGCGAACATCGGGACCACCCTCACGGCTTGGCTCATCTCCCTGTTCGGATTCAGCTACGACATCGGAGCATTCGCAATTCCGTTCATCGCTCTGGGCTTCTTTATGATGACCCTCAAGAGCAGTCAGAAACGCAACATCGGAGAGTTCATCATCGGCTTTGCGTTCCTGCTGATAGGTCTTGCGACGATGAAGGAGTCTGTTCCGGATTTGAACCAGTACCCGGATGTCCTCGCCCTTGTGAAGAACCTGACAAGCTACGGCTATTTCTCGGTCATCATATTCACCCTCGTGGGCGCCTTGATCACCGTGATAGTGCAGGCATCCAGCGCTTCTCTGGCCCTGACTATGGTCTTTGTGGCCAACGGCTGGATCAATTTCGAGATGGCCGCCGGTATGGTGCTCGGAGCCAACATCGGCACCACAATCACCGCCAACATCGCCGCAGCAGTGGCGAACTACTCCGCCAAGCGCACCGCCATCGCCAACACCCTGTTCAACGTGATCGGAGTCGTGTTGGCGCTGGTGTTCTTCAATCCTTTGATGAAGCTGATCGGAGCGATGACCACGGCCATAGGCTTCGAGAACCCTGTCACCTTGTTCGACGGCTCGTCCGCATCCGGCGGATTCACTCCCGACCAGCAGAACTCTATGCTGTACGGAATATGCATCCTCCACTCTGTGTTCAACGTCACCACGACCCTGATTCTCGTCTGGTTCATCCCTCAGCTTGTCAAGGCCGTCAACCGGATCATCCCGACGCCTAAGGGCGAGGAGGAGGTTTTCCGTCTCAAGTTCATCCAGGGCGGGCCTCTCTCGACGGCGGAGCTTTCCCTCGACGAGGCCAAGCAGGAAATCATTCATTTTGCGGAAATATGCTGCCGTGAGGTTGACTTCATCCGCAGCGCGGTGAGCGCCAAGACCCAGTCAGAGCTGGAGTCCGTCAACGAGAAGCTTGTCAAGTACGAAAACATCACGGACAAGATAGAGTTCGAGATTGCTTCCTACCTGAACGAGGTTTCCAAAGGCGAAATCAGTGCGGTCTCCGCATTGAGAATCAAGTCGATGTACAGGGTGATAGGCGAGCTGGAGAGCATCGGGGACTCCGGAGAGGCCATCGGCAGGATGATGAAACGGGCCCTTGACCACGGCAAGACTTTCGATGAGGAGATGGTCAAGAGGCTGGACAGGATGCTGGAGCTTCTGGACACCGCATTCAAGGCTATGGTGGAGAACCTCAGTTCCTCAGCTCTTTTCCTCAAGGACATCACTGCCGCGGAGGATGCCGAGTACAACATCAACGAGTACCGCAACAGGCTTCGCGAGGAGCACATAGTCAACATCGAGAAGGAGGGCTACAACTACCAGACAGGAGTCTTCTACATCGACATTGTCCAGGAGCTTGAGAAGATGGGTGACTTCATCATCAACATTTCCCAAAGTCTGCTGGAAAAGAACGATTAAGGAATGGGACGTACGCTGACATATTCATTGGCAATTCTTTGCGCGCTTGCCGCGGTGGGGTGCGGCGGCCGCGGCAACGGCAACGGCAACTCAGCCGCTTTCCGTCCGCTTGCGTTTCCGCCGATGCCGGAGCCGCCGGCGGTGATCGCCGAACCCGGGGAAAAGGCTGAATATGTTGTCTCTAATTATTGGAACGAGTTTCTGGGTCAGAGCTACCCGTGTGATTCCAACGTTGTAAACGGAGTGCTTGCGGACGATGTGGAGAAGGCGTTGGGCACATACGTGACTCTTCTTGAAAAGGTCTGCGACATTGGTTTCGGCAGGAAGGCGATGGCCGGATTCTTCGCCAAGGTCGAAAAGTTTCAGGCGGCGGACACATCCTCCAATGTCTTCGGATTCTTCGAGAAGATGGTCCCGAAATACCTCTACGACCCTAATTCGCCTGTAAGGAACGAGGACCTTTATCTGCCTTACGTCTCCGGCCTTGCCGTCTCGGAGTATGTCGATTCAGAGATGAAGCCGGCCTACGACCACGACGCGCGGATGTGTTCTTTGAATATGATAGGGTCACCTGCCGCCGACTTTACGTTCACTGACCTGGGTGGAAAACGGCGCACGCTTTATGGAGTGAAGGCGGAAAGCACGCTGCTGTTCTTCACCAACCCGGGCTGTCCGGCCTGCAAGGAGATTGTCGAGAGTCTGACTTCGGACGGGAAGATCGCTGATATGGTGGCCTCCGGAAGGCTTGCCGTGGTCAACGTTTACATAGATGATGAGTTGGATAAATGGCGTGAATATGCCTCGGTCTATCCTAAGAACTGGTACAACGGCTACGACCAGAGTTACATAATCCGCTCCGATGTCACTTATAATGTCAGAGCCATCCCGTCGCTGTATGTGCTTGATTCGGAGAAGAAAGTAATTATGAAGGACGCTCCCGTGGAGGAGGTTCTCCCTTATCTTGACAATCTATAATAACACTGAATATGAAGATCACCAAGGAACTTTGGGGTACATCCCCTGCTGACGGAAAGGAGATATTCCTTTATACTCTTGAGAATGAAAGCGGTGCGTTCGTTCGTCTTTCAAGCATAGGTGCCGGGATTGTGTCTATCGCCGTGCCGGACAAGGACGGAAAGATCGCCGATGTGGTTCTGGGCTACACCAAGCCAGAGGATTATTTTGCCGACGGCCCTTGCGCCGGAAAGTGTCCGGGACGCTACGCCAACCGCATAGCCCTCGGAAAGTTCACGCTTGACGGGGTAGAATATTCATTGCCGGTCAACAACGGTCCGAACCATCTGCACGGCGGCCCTGATGGATTCCAGAATCAGGTCTGGGACAGCCGCATCGAGGGTGATGCCGTTGAGTTCCAGTATTTTTCGCAGGACGGAGAGGCCGGCTATCCCGGCAATCTGAAGGTTGTGGCGCATTACGAGTGGAGCGAAGACAACGCCCTTAAGCTGACTTTCACGGCGCAGACCGACAAGGCGACTGTCGTCAACCTTACCAACCACGCCTACTTCAATTTGAATGGCGAGGGTAACGGGAATATTCTTGATCACGAGTTGAAGCTCAACGCCGAGGTCTATCTGCCGACTGACGAGACCTTGATTCCGGTAGGGGAGCCTGACCCTGTCGCCGGCACTCCGATGGATTTCAGGGAGTTCAAGAAGATAGGGACGGAGATCAAGACGGATTTCCCGGCGCTGAACTATGGCAAGGGCTACGACAACTGCTTTATGATCAATGACTATGAGGCAGGACAGCTTCAGACTGCCGCACAGCTGTACTCTCCGGAGAGCGGCCGCCAGCTTGAGGTCCTGACCACCCAGCCGGCTGTTCAGATCTACACCGGAAACTGGCTTGAGGGCTGCCCGGCAGGCAAGTGCGGCCGAGGCTACCACGACTACGAGGGAGTGGCCATCGAGTGCCAGCATTGCCCTGATTCGCCTAACAAGCCTGACTACCCAACGACCGTGCTCCGTTCAGGCGAAGTTTTCAGCGAGGCCATCATCTGGGCGTTCTCGGTCAGGAAGTAGGTTTTAGTAAGTTGGCACGCTTCGATGCTTCGACTAGCTCAGCAACCGCAGGCTCAGCGACCAACCAACTTCGGTCACTGAGCTTGTCGAAGTGCCGAAGCATCGAAGTGACCATAAATGAGTAATTAACAAATGAAACAGTATCTGGATCTTCTGCGTCACATAATGGACACCGGTGTGGTCAAGCACGACCGCACCGGGGTCGGCACGAAAAGCGTCTTCGGCTACCAGATGCGCTTCGACCTCTCGAAAGGGTTTCCGCTTCTCACTACCAAGAAGGTTCACTTGAAATCAATTGTTTACGAGCTCCTGTGGTTCATTTCCGGCGACACCAACATCAAGTACCTCAAGGACCACGGTGTCTCCATCTGGGACGAGTGGGCCGACGAGAACGGCGACCTCGGCCCGGTCTATGGCCACCAGTGGCGCTCCTGGCCAGCTCCGGACGGCCGCTCAATCGACCAACTGAGCCAAGTCGTGAATATGATCAAGAACAACCCTGATTCAAGGCGAATGCTCGTAACCGCCTGGAATCCCGGTGAGGTTGACAAGATGGCCCTGCCCCCTTGCCACTGTCTCTTCCAGTTCTATGTGGCGGAAGGGAAACTCTCCTGCCAGCTCTACCAGCGCAGCGCCGACACCTTTCTCGGAGTCCCTTTCAACATCGCCTCCTACGCGTTGCTGACAATGATGATCGCCCAGGTCTGTGGCCTAAAACCAGGTGATTTCATCCACACCACCGGCGACACCCACATCTATCTGAATCATTTCGAACAGGTTCTCGAGCAGCTCTCACGTGAACCCCGTCCGCTCCCAGTGATGCGCATCAACCCCGGAGTCAAGTCCCTCTACGATTTCAAGTACGAGGACTTCACCCTCGAAGGCTACGACCCCTGGCCCGCCATCAAGGCCCCCGTCGCCGTATAGCCCTCTGTCTCAGTAAGATTCCGCACTGTCATAAAACCTAACATTTCCGGTCACTGAGCCTGTCGAAGTGACCGGAAATGTTCATTATTATGTCATATAAGAAATGAAATACAGTTAAATTTTAAATTTGTTACTTATAAGAAATAAAACTATCTTTGCGAAAAGATTTATGTATTATGGATGTTATTTCAAGGTCGGAATATGCCAGTAAGGTGGATTCTTGGATTGGAAAAGGTCAGATTATCGTTCTGGTCGGGCAGAGACGTGTGGGAAAGAGCTTTGTGCTGAAAGACTTCATTGAAAGGCATAAATCCGAGACGGACGCCAACATCATCAGCATTGACAAGGAGAAGAAGTCTTTTGATGCCATTAAGACTTATCAGGATCTGAATGACTTTATAGATCAAAGGTTTGATTCACACAAACATAATTATATTCTCATAGATGAGGTTCAGGACATCTCGGAATGGGAAAGAACAGTGAGGAGTTACAGGACTGAGGATAATACGGACATTATTGTCACCGGAAGCAATTCATCGATGCTGTCTTCCGACCTTGGCACCATCATCGGAGGACGGTACGAGGAGATACATATTCATTCATTGAATTATAAGGAGTTTCTGCTGTTTCATAATTTGGAGGATAGCGATTCCTCTCTGGCTTTATTCCTGAACTATGGCGGGCTTCCTGGGTTGAGCAGGGTTGGAATTGATGATGACGAGCATTGTTGGGAATATATAAGCGGAGTGTATAATACGGTGATGCTCAAGGATGTAATAGAAAGGCATAGTATCAGAAGTCTGTCGTTTATGAATAATTTGGTTCGTTTTCTGGCGGATAATGTCGGAAAACTGAATTCTGCGAACAACATTGCCAAGACTATGAAATCCTTGGGGCAGAATGTGTCCACACGTGTTGTGCTTGAATATCTCGGTTACTTCAGAGAGGCTTATTTTCTGTACGATGCTCCGAGGTATGATATTCACGGAAAAAAAGTGTTTGAATCCAATGACAAGGTCTATTTCGAGGACATTGGAATCCGGAATTTCATTGCCGGAGGAAATCGTGAGCAGGACATTGAGAAAGTTCTGGAGAATGTTGTCTATAACCAGTTGGTTGGTGACGGATTCAAGGTTCAGGTTGGTCAGTTGAGGGTAGGTGAGATTGATTTCGTGTGCACGAAACGTAGGAAAACAGTCTATGTTCAAGTCTCTTACATCATAGCTGACGAAGAAACAAGAAAAAGGGAGTTCGGCCGTTTGGAAAGCATAAATGACAATTACCCTAAATATGTCATCTCCCTTACGCCTTTAGTGAAGAGAAATGATATGAATGGAATAATTCATCTGGGGCTCAGGGAGTTCCTGATGAATGGACTTTAACACGTTTTTTTCCTCCTAATTTAAATTGAAATATAACACTGTGTGTAAAGTAACTTTACACTCTCTCCGGTCACTGAGCCTGTCGAAGTGACCGTACCGGCAAGTTCTGCGCCCCGCTGACTCCTGAACAGTTTGACGCCGTGCGGACATCCGGTAAAGGAAGCCACCCTACTCGTGCCGGGGTGTCCGGGGAGTAAGGTGGATTCGTGGTTTCGGGCAGGCCCTCCGGATGTTGTACGGGGACTGACGGGGATGGCTTGTCAGTCCATCACCGCCAGATAACGGCTTGCTCTGTCGGCAGCCTCGAACAGCACCTGATCGTTTTTGTAAATCTTTTTGTTGTTGAGCATTGAGATATAGACATTCCCTGCCGCCGACACTGCAATCTGGCAAGGACGGGCA
>CAVCPY010000192.1:0-21484 GCA_963604245.1 Eggerthellaceae bacterium | reverse complement strand
ATCGGTCACGTAGCTACTGCTACGCTCCCTCTTCCAAAGCCGAAACTGTCTCGACAATTCCGCATAATAAAATGCGGGAACCATTTTTAAACAGCTTCTAAAACCTTCACAAAACCTTATCGGGTTATTTTTTCATCATCACTAACAAATATACAAAGATAATTATTATTTTGTTAACTTTGCCAAACTGTGAGCAAATACTATGGATTCACAAGAACTGCAAAGACTTAAAAACAAATACGACATCATCGGGAATGATGCCGCTCTCAACAGGGCCTTGGAAACGGCGGTCGCCGTGGCCCCGACCGACTTGCCTGTCCTCGTCACCGGGGAAAGCGGTGTCGGCAAAGAGAATATTCCAAAGATCATACACCAGAACAGCCTTCGGAAAACCAACAAATACTTTGCCGTAAACTGCGGCGCGATACCGGAAGGTACGATTGATTCTGAGCTTTTCGGACACGAGAAAGGTTCTTTCACCGGGGCGATAGAGACCAGGAAGGGTTATTTTGAGGAGGCGGACGGAGGCACTTTGTTCCTTGACGAGATCGGAGAGTTGCCGTTGGCTTCCCAGGCGAAGCTCCTCAGGGTTCTCCAGAGCGGGGAGTTCATCAAGGTCGGATCGTCCAAGGTTCAGAAGACGGACGTGAGGGTCATCGCCGCAACGAACGTGAACCTGTTCTATGCGGTCGGCAAGGGCAAGTTCAGGGAGGATCTTTACTACAGGCTCAACGCCATACAGATCAAGATGCCGGCCCTTCGTGAGCGCAAAGAGGACATCTATCTGTTGTTCAGGAAGTTCACCTCTGATTTCTCGGAGAGATACGGGATGGGGAAGGTATCTCTTACCAACGATGCCATCGACCTGCTGATAAACTATCGTTGGCCTGGGAACATCCGTCAGCTGAAGAATGTCGCCGAGACGGTCACGGCGCTGGAGTCCGAGAAGTTGACCCGCGCTTCTGAAAGATGTCTGGTTGACGCGGACACTTTGTCCGGATACATTCCGAAGGAGGAGGGCGGTCTCCTGCCGGTGGCCGCTGCCGCCGAGCCTGCGGGAGGGCAGATGGCTGATTCCGACAAACAGATGATCATAAAGGCTATCTTCGATCTCAAGCAGGAGGTTGACGGTCTGAAAGCGAGGCTTGAGTCCGTTCAGGGCAGCGCATCGCCGTTGAGACCGGCGTTGAGGCCTGCTCCGGAACCCGAAGAGGCTGAGTGGCAGGGTTTCGGTACGCCTGTAAGCAGCGGAGATGTCGGAAAGGTCGTCGATGTTGACATCAAGGCCGAATCACCGCATCCTCAGGGTTTGTCATTGAAGGACGCCAAGCGCCAGATGGTGGAGAAAGCCCTTGAGAAACACGGAGGAAACAGGAAGAATGCCGCCAAGGAACTGGAGACCTCCGAGAGGACGCTGTACCGTTGGATTGAGAAGTACCATATCGACGCCAAGCCGGGCAACGGCGGCGAAATCTGAGAGAGCGGGCGCAGACCCGCGGAAACATTTTTTTATGAATATGAAGAAGTCCCTTATAGCCTTTTCCTTACTAGCGGCCGTTGTCCTTGGCGGCTGCTCCATAGTCAAGTACTCGTTCACCGGCACTTCCATTCAGGCGGATGTCAAGACTGTGACAATCAATTACTTTGAATACAAGGCCCTCAAGGTCAACCCTAACCTCAGCAATGACCTGACGGAGGCGATGAGGGACAAGTTCCGCAAACTCACCAAGCTGGAGCAGGTTGAGATGGACGGAGACCTTGAGCTTCAGGGCGAGATCACCGGCTACGATGTCAGGGCCGCCGCCGTCACTGCCAATGAAGTGGCCGCACAGAACCGCCTTACCGTCACGGTGAAGTTGAAGTTCACCAACAGGAAATACCCGGAGGATGATTTTGACAAGAGTTTCTCGGCATATTCAGATTACGATTCCACCAACTCGCTGGACGCTGTCGAATCGACACTCTGTCAGGAGATAATCGAAAAGCTGGTGGAGGATATGTTCAATGCTAGTGTGGCCCAGTGGTAGTTATGAAAGGAGGAAAGATGAATCTCGGGTCATTGGGTATGGACGAGCTCACGGGGGTGATCAACAGTTACCCTTGGTTCGGGGCCGCGCGCAAGGAACTGTGTGCCAGGATGGCCAAGGTAGGTGGGGACGAGTGGGGCAAGGCGCAATATTCAGAGGCCGCTATGTACGTCGCTTCCAGGACACTGGTCTCCGACATCATACGCTCCGCAAGACGTGAGGACTATTCCGACAAGGACGTGGAGCGTCTCATCAAGGAATACATACAGCCGGTCGAAGCGGCGGAGGAGATGTCGGAACAGTCATTGCCGCAGACGGGCGTTCACGGTAGCGGAGTGCGCGCCGCCGGAGGAGATTTCTTCTCTCCGGAACAGTACGCCGCAGTGAAAAGGGAAGAGGATAACGTCTTCTCGCGCTTCAAGTCCGAGCGTTATGACGAGCCGGAGGAGCGCGTGTGGGAAGATCCGGAGTTCGGTTTCTGTACCGAGACTTTGGCCGCGATCTATGCCGATCAAGGCTATTTTGTTGAGGCAAAGAAGATTTATTCCCGGCTAATCTTGCGATATCCGGAAAAAAGTGCTTACTTTGCATCCCTTATTGAAAAAATGCGACAAGAGAATTAAAATTAAAGAATATGTTTACATTCCTCACAGTTTTTATTGTCATCGCGGCGATTCTTCTGACCATCGTCGTGCTGCTTCAGAACGGCAAGGGACAGGGAATGGCCAGTAACTTTACTTCAGCCAACCAGACTCTCGGCGTAAGACAGACCGCCAACATTCTTGAGAAAGTCTCCTGGGGTCTTGTCACATTCATTCTCGTCGTCTCCATCATCACTTCATTCACGACCAGAACCACCGTTTCCGGCGTTGATGTGACCGAGAAGATCGAGAACTCGGCCGCACAGCCTGAATTCCCTTCAGCGCCAGTTCAGTCGGCCAATCCGGCTCAGGAAGCTCCTGCGACAGAGGTTCCTGCAGAGTAACTGCCATTTTGTCAGCCTCAGGGCTGTGGAACATAATTTGACTTCAAGCCGTCTGGTCTTAGGGCCGGACGGTTTTTTGAATGCCGTCGCGTGAACCGGCGCGGGCCGCGAGCGGAAGCGCCCAAAGGCTAAAAAGGGAATAGTTATGGAAAACAATACCAACAACACATCATTGCAGTTCTTGCCTAAGTTCGCGATTAATCTCAACGAGCAGGCGGTGAAAGGGAAGCTCGATCCTGTCATCGGCAGGGACGAGGAAATCCGAAGGGTTCTTCAGATTCTGAGCAGAAGGACAAAGAACAACCCTATTCTTGTAGGTGAGCCGGGTGTCGGCAAGACAGCCATCTCCGAGGGCATAGCCCAGAAGATTGTGGATGGTGACGTGCCGGAAAACCTTAAGAGCAAGAAGGTATATTCATTGGATATGGGCGCCCTGATCGCCGGAGCGAAGTATCAGGGCGAGTTCGAGGAGCGTCTGAAGGGAGTCGTCAAGGAGGTCGTTGACAGCGCCGGCGAGATAATCCTTTTCATCGATGAGATTCACACCCTTGTGGGTGCGGGACGTTCTTCCGGAGCGATGGACGCATCGAATATTCTTAAGCCGGCGCTTGCCAGAGGTGAGTTGAGGACCATCGGCTCCACCACACTTGACGAGTACCAGAAGTATTTCGAGACCGACAAGGCTCTTGAGAGGCGGTTCCAGATGGTTATGGTCGATGAGCCGTCGCCCGCCGAATCGATCGCCATCCTCAGGGGGCTGAAGGAGAAGTACGAGAACCATCACCGCGTGAAGATTGAGGATGACGCCTTGATTGCCGCCGTCAACCTTTCCCACAGGTACATCACCAGCAGGTTCCTGCCTGACAAGGCAATCGACCTTGTGGACGAGGCCGCCTCGAAGCTGCGTCTGGAGATGAACTCCGTGCCGGAACCTATCGCCGAGCTCAACAGCGACATCCGTCAGCTGGAGATTGAGAAGGAGGCCATCAAGCGTGAGGGCACATCCCTCAAGTCCGAGAAGATTCAGAAGGAACTTTCCGACAAGATGGCCGAGAGAGAGGCACTGATGAAGAGGTGGAACGATGAGAAAGGCATCCTTGCAGGCCTTCAGGAAGCGCGTCAGGAGATTGAGAACTACAAGATTCAGTCTCAGGCCGCCGAGAGGGCGGGGGACTACGGCAAGGTGGCCGAGCTCCGTTACGGCAAGATTGCCGAGGCACAGAGGAAGATCGACGAGCTGACCCGGAAGCAGGCTGAGGTCAAGGATCCGATAGTCACCGAGTCTGTCACCCCTCAGGACATCGCCGAGGTTGTCGCCAAGTGGACCGGAATCCCTGTTCAGAAGATGCTTGAGAGCGAGAAGGAGAAGCTTCTGCGCATCGAGAGCGAACTGCACAAGAGGGTGGTTGGTCAGGATCAGGCCATACAGGCTGTGGCCGACGCCGTGCGCCGGAGCAGGGCCGGACTGTCGAACGAGAAAAGGCCGATCGGTTCGTTCCTCTTTATGGGTACGACCGGTGTGGGCAAGACAGAACTTGCGAAGGCTCTTGCGGAGTTCCTGTTCAACGATGAGAATATGATCACGAGAATTGATATGAGCGAGTACCAGGAACGTCACACCGTCAGCCGTCTTGTCGGTGCGCCTCCGGGATACGTTGGCTACGATGAGGGCGGCCAGCTGACAGAGGCGGTAAGGCGCAAGCCTTATTCGGTCATCCTGCTTGATGAGATTGAGAAGGCTCATCCGGATGTGTTCAACGTCCTGCTGCAGGTTCTTGACGACGGCCGTCTGACCGACAACAAGGGACGTACGGTGGATTTCAAGAACACGATTCTGATTATGACCTCCAATGTCGGCTCGGACATCATTCAGGGCTATATGGACAGGCTTCCGTCCGTAGGACAGCCTGGAGCCGATCCTGCCGGGGAGATGAAGGCCATCGCCACGAGGCGAGAGCTTCTGGACGAGTGCAAGGAGAAGGTGATGGACGTGCTCAAGACCACGGTACGGCCGGAGTTCCTGAACAGAATAGACGAGATCATTATGTTCGACCCTCTGACTCAGAACGACATCCGTGACATTCTTCACATCCAGATGAAGCAGCTTCAGAGCAGGCTCTCCGAGGAGGGTGTCACCATCGAGTTCACAAAGGCCTTCGAGGACCATATGGTCACGGGCGGTTACGACCCGGCCTACGGTGCTCGTCCGATCAAGAGGTTGATGCAGCGTGAGCTTGTCAACGAGCTCGCCAAAGCGATTCTGTCCGGAACAGTCCACAAGGATTCCGTCATCGAAATCGATGCGGTCGGCGGTCAGATAGTCCTGAACGACAAGAAATAATGATATAATTATGGCTGGCAGAAAGGATTTCTGCCAGCCATAATTATTCTTATCATCACTTAACGCTTACTTAGTTCCGGGCGAAATTGATTTCCCGGATGAGATGTTTCATCCCGGCGTATTTGTCCAGAACCCACATCACATAGCGGATGTCCGTGTTGATGCATTTGTTATAGCTTTGAGTGTAGGACGCGTCACTGGCGAGTGATTCGAGATTGCCGTCAAAGGCCAATCCGAGGAGCTCGCCTTTCGCATTCAGAACAGGACTGCCGGAGTTGCCTCCCGTGATGTCGTTGTCCGTCATAAAGTCAACGACCATCGTGCGCTTCCCGTCCATTCGGGTTCCCCAGCGTCCCCAACGGCCTTTTTCAAGGAGGGCTTTCTGCCTGTCCGTGAGAAGATAGTCGTGGTCCGAGGGGTCATATTTCTGAAGAATCCCCTTTGGAGTGGTGTACCACCCGTAGATGACCCCGTCGTTCGGCTGAAGGCCGCCCACGGTTCCGTAAGTGATTCTCATTGTGGAATTTGCGTCGGGGTATTGCTCGATGTCCTTATGTAGCCTCATCCAGTAGAGGGCTTTCTTGTACTCCTTCTCGAGACGGTTGACCTCCTGCATCTTCTTCCCCTGGCCGTTCCTGTCGTTGAAGGTCAAGATAGGAGTGTCGGTCAGGAATCTTCGGAGAGGATCCTGTTTCACTTCATCAACGGATTGAAGATCCTCTATCCTCTTCGGTGAGGCTACCACGCTCTTGCTCCAAAGATATTCAGCCATAGCCTTGTAGTCATTGCCGAAACGGTCCAGCATCCTGCTCTGGTACTTTCCGAAGTAGTAGGACTCAAGGTTGTCGAAATATTCCTTGCAGGCATATTCAAGAAGTTCCTTTTCCACTCTGGTGTCGGTGGCGGCGAGGCCTTCCCTCAAAGCGTCCTTGGCTTTTTCCACGGAGGAGGCGTTCCCCGCGCGGAGGAGGTAGCGGCTGATGTAGGTTCCGCGGAACATCGTCTCACGGAAAAAAACCTTGTCCCTCTCGATGCTTTCGGTCTGTGAATATGCTTCCTTAAGATCCGGGATCAGGCTCTCCCACATCGCTCTGCGGTTTGGCGCCGCATCGATCCATTTCTGCACCTCGCGCTCCTGGGTCTCCTTCTCATCCTTGACCCAGAACCGCCTGTAGCATTTTACCATCCCCTCATTGTTCTGCTGGACATTGCTCAGCGAGAAGAACCAGTCTGAATATTTCATCCTGACCTGCGGGTCGGCGTCCATCCACTTGCGGATGATGCCCATCTGCCCGCCTCGGATTGCGTTCGACACGGGCAGGCTGACCTTCTCCTGATAATTGATTCCGGCGGAAGAGGAATATCTGTCCGTCCTTCCCGGATAGCCGATGACCATTGTGAACGAACCCGGATAATAGCCTCCAAGGGAAATCTTCAGGCTTTTTTCTCTTGTCACAGGTTTCCCGTCCTCGTAAATCCTGTAGATTGTGAAGTCACAGTTGTGGCGCGGCCACGTCCAGTTGTCCTGATTGCCGCCGAAATAGCCGATGCTCTGTGGCGGCGCAGCCACCAGCCTCAAGTCCGTATAGACCTTATAGACTGACATATAGTACTTCTCTCCGGCCCACATACTGCTGAGCAGACATTCGAGCCCGGTAGCCTTGCCGTACCTCTCCTCCATCAATGCGCTGACCTTCCGGCTGCCGGACGGCTTTCCCGCCGCGCGGAGTTCCTTGACGAGTCCCTTGACCTCTTCGGTGACATCGAATACCCTTTTCAGGAAATAAACTTTCTCCCCTTCGATCGGGATTTCCTGCTCGCTGGTCATCGCCCAGAACCCCTCTTCCAGATAGTTGTGTTCGTGTGTGCTGAGCTTTGCTATGTTCGAATATGCGCAATGGTGGTTTGTGATGATGAGGCCTTGGTCGGAAATCACGCTTCCCGTGCAGTAGAACCCGATAGACACGACAGCGTCGGCGACAGCTGTGCCGGGAGCCTCGTCGTTGTAGATTTCGTTGGCCGCCAGTTTCAGTCCGCGCGCCCTCATATTCTTCTCCAGCGCCTCGTTGATGTCCTGGATCATCCACATCCCCTCATCGGCAAAAGCCGCGACGCCGAACATCAGCGCCGCAGCCGTCATAATCAGTCTTCTTGCTCTCATCAAAAGTCTATTCTTCTGTGTAAATGGCGGTAAGAACGTCCCCGCCGGTAAGCTTCCCGGCCACCTTGCGCACGTCCCCGGCGGTCACTTTTCCGTAGGCGGCGACGCGGTCAGTGTTCGGGTCGATTCCGTTCCTGACATAGTTCATCACCTGAGAGTTCCTGTGAGCCATCGACATCGCTTTCTTGGTCTTTGACTCCCGCTCGTTCTTGACCAGCCATTTCCGGGCTTCCTCAAGCTCCTTATCTGTGGGGCCTTCGGCGCAGAATCCGGCGACGATGTCATCAAGATCATTGACAAGCACTTCGTAAAGGTCCGGCCTTGTCCTGAACGTGATTTCGGACTCGCTCCGCCCTTTCTCCCTGACACTGACGTAGGAGTTGAATCTGATGGTGTACGTGCCTCCGCGGTTCTCCCTGATCTGGTTCAGAAGCCTCTGGGACAGGATGTAGTCCACGAAATCCACGGCCGCCAGATTGTCCGCCGTAGGCTTTACCTTGGAGGAGAACATCCGTGTCACGGTGGTGTAAGGATTGATTTCTTTCTTCCCTGTCACGGAATATTCCTGAGTTCCTCTGAAGGCCGGAACGCGCTCCCTGACTTTGGCTTTTGCGAAGGTCTTGTCCCCGGCGGGAATTGAGGCGATGTACTTGCGGACATATTCCTTGACCACAGCCTCTTCAAGGTTGGAGGCTATGAAGACCGTCATCCCGGCGGCAGGGTTGAACTCGCTGCGATAGACTTCTCCCGCAAGGGCAATGTCCACGCCTTCCACGGCGGCTGAATCGATGTCCACTGACCAAGGGTGGTCGCCGTAGATTATCGAGTCGCAGGCTTCCTTGAACTTCACGGCGTCTTTCTTCGGCTCGCCCAGAGACTCCAGCGTCTTGCTCTTCATCTGCTTCAGAACCTTGTCCTGCGGCAGGAACGGGTCTGTTATCGACAGCGCGGCCATACGGAACGCATTCTCGGCCTTCCCCTCCGGGGCGGTGGTGAAAATGCCCGCGAACCTCTCGCTGATCCTCAGGGAGCGGGAAACCTCGGCACATTCCGGAATCTTGCCGGTCTGGTCGCCGGTCACGCCGCGGAAACCGGCGTTCGCCTTGATGAACTCGGCGGCGAACAGTGAGGATGCAAACCTGTCCTGCGGAAGGGCGTTGTAGCCTGAGTCAAAGTAAACGAGCAGGGACAGGTCAGGAGTGACGTTGGCTTCCTTCACTGAAGTCCAGTAAACCTTGGCCCCGTTACCCAGAATCCATTCCTTTGTCCCCTCAAGTCCCTTGACCTCCTTTTCCTTGACAATCAGTCCTTCGGGTGCGTTGACTGTGAGGTCAACCTTGCCCAATGTCAGGAATCCCGGCTTGGCCTCGCGGGCTCTGACTTCCTGAAGTCTTGCCTTGGTCGCCTCCAAGGAAGGGACACGGGCGGAATCCTTCGGATTCGCAAACCAGGAATATATCTTGTCGCTTTCCCCGAAGACCTTTCCGATGTATGGCTTGACATCCGCAAGCGTTATGTCCCCCAGAATCCTGTTCTGAAGCCCGTGCAGTGTGGCCGGATCCGTGAGCGCGGCCCCGCTTACGAAATTGTTGTGGCAGACGGCCACGAAATCTTCATTGCGCAGCGATTCCGCCTTCACCGGCCTGTCAAGGTGGTAACGTTTTCTGACCAGCATCCTTGCGGCTTCAAGCTCGTCGGAGGAGATGCCATATTCAATCATCGCTTTCTCGTTGGCTGCGTAGAAGTCAATGAGATCCAGAAGGTTGCCGTCCTTTTTGCTCAGGATTGTGTAGAGATCCACGTAGTAGTCGCTTGATTCGGCGAAGTTCACCATCACCGCCGACTTGGCGGCGGTCTTCCCGTCGCGCACCTGCTCCTTCAGCCTCTCTGACATTATGTTGGCCAGAATGTCGCGGATGTAAAGATCCTTGTAGAATTCCTCCGTTCCTCGTACCTCTCGGGCTGGGTAAGGCATCCTGTAGAAGACCTTGAGGGCGGTGAAGCTGAGCGTGGAGTCAATCAGGTTCTCGAAAATCGGGCCGTCGGCCTCCGGAGCGAGATAGACTTCTTTAGGAGTAGGGTTCTCAGCTTTCGGGATGTCGGAGAACCTCTCGCGGATTTTCTTTTCCATCTTGTCGGCGTCAATGTCTCCGACCACGATTATCGCCTGAAGGTCAGGACGGTACCATTTGTGGTAGAAGTCCAGAATCTCGTTCCGCTTGAAGTTCTCTATCACGTTAAGCGACCCAAGAACGGTCCTTTTGGTCTGCTTCGCTCCTTGGTAGACAAGATTCGTCTGTGCCGTGAAAAGGGTCCGCCGCGAGTCGAATCCCCGTCTCCATTCCTCACGGATGACTCCTCTCTCCCTGTCCAGCTCATCCTGTTCGCAGAGGATGTCGCCCGACCAGTCGTGCAGGATCAGCAGCACTGAATCCACGAACGATTCCCTTGCGACGGGAGCGGCGTCAATGTGGTAGCAGGTCTCGCTACGGGACGTGAATGCGTTCACGTTCGTTCCGAAGCGCACTCCGTTCCTCCCGAGGAACTCAAGCATCTCCTTCCCGGGATAATGCTTTATCCCGTTGAACGCCATATGTTCCAGAAAGTGTGCGAGACCGTTCTGGTTGTCGTCCTCCTGAAGAGCCCCGACATTGTGCACTATGTAGAAATCCGCAGCCCCGGCAGGGTTGGCGCTGTGTCTGACATAGTAGGTCAGTCCGTTGTCGAGTTTCCCCGTCCTTATCTGTCCGTCCTGCGGCAGAGGCTGTGCGGTCAGACAGAAGGAGGTCAAAGCCAAAGCGGCCGACGCGGTGAAAAGAGCTCTTAAAAATTGCATCCGATAGTGAATATGATTGTGTTTCTGTAGTTTCCGGTGAGGTACTCGGGATCCGATGTCAGACGGCGGTAGCTGTCCGAAAGATCTGCGAACACCGAATAGCGCCTTTTCTCCGTCTTTCTGACCAGAGTGTAGCGAACCGAGGCGGAGCCTCCGACACAGGAGGCGTGGAAATATTCAAAGTTCCTGTTCAGGTAGGTGTCGTTTGTGCGAGGGTTTCCGGAGGCGGCGGAGTATTGCCCGTCCTCGTTCCTGAGGTCATCCCCGGCGAAGGAGAAGTTCGCTCCGAAGGAGATGGACAGGAAATTGTCCCGCATCAGGAAATTCTTGGCGGCCGCCGCACTGACGGTGTTCTGGACCAGCCTCTGCTTTCTGTAGAAAGGGTACGAGGTTGCGGTCTGGCGCAGGCTGAACCTTTCAAAGCCGACCGACGCGGCCCAAGGCGCGGGCTTGAATATGTCCGCTCTTCCGTCCGTCCGCCTTTCGACCGAGTACCTTGCGCCGAACCGTCCGACTGTCTTGTCTCCGACCTCCTGACTTCCGAAGTACTGAATCTCGGAACTTTGGCCCTGGGTGGTGGAAACCCTGTAGGAGTTTTCCTTGTTCAGGGATGTCAGGACATTCCCGCTCCCGTCAATTCTGTTGAGGAGATTCCCGGTTCTGAACGAGATCCTGGCGTTCAGATTGTACCTCATCCCGTCGAAGTCGCAGAACCGCACCGAGCCGCTGGCCTTCTTGCCGAAATAGCCTTTGCGGTAGGCCGCTCCCAGTTCCAGGAAAGCGTCCGCTCCGCCGACCTTGAACCCGGCCTGCGCGCCGGCTCCGAAGAACTGGTTGAACATCGGTCGCTCGTTCGAGACTGAAAGATAACCGTTGTCCCCGTCGATGACCTCGACCTTGCCGAAGCTCCCGCCGTAATCCACGAAGCTGTAGTACTGCCTGTCAATCGTGCCGAAAAGTTTCTCGGCCACAGTCTCGATTGTCTTGACATAGTTGAGGCTGAACCCGAACGAGGTTTTCCCGTCCTCCAGCGAATATCTTACCCCTACCGATGCGTCCAGGTCCATCCATTGGTTGTACGACCTCGGATCCTTGCGCTTGGCGTAGTCCGCGCTCTGGAAGCTGACCTTCCCCGCAAGCGTGACCCTGTCGCTTAATGAATATGCCATAGCACCCTCAAGGGTATATTCCTCCAAGGTCTTGGCCCCCGTCGTGGTGTCCACGCTTTCGAGGAAATTGATCGGGTTGTAGTAGGGATCCATAAGGATCTGGCCGCCCATATCCCGACCTTTGAAGTAACTGTAGTTCATCCGGCCGTAGAATGTCACACGGTCGGAGACTTTCATTAGGGAAGCCGCGTCGAGGCTTGGTCTGAAGCAGTCACGGCTTTCGTGCAGGTCCATCAATCCTCCGTTCTTTTTCTCGATTCCAGCCCTCACGGTTGACAGCCTGTCTCTGTTCAAGGTCGCTATACCGGCGGGATTTGAAGACCTCACCCAAGGGTTGAGGCCGGTGAAACGGGAATATTCATCCTTCCACTCTCCGGTCTGTGACCAGGCCGGGAGAGCGGAGAGAATGAACAGTCCTATAAACGACAGGATTCTTGACCCCATATTTATTTCTTTATCGAGGCGGCCTTCCTCTGGTGGAAGTCGTTCTTGGAGTTGTTGGTGTCCTTGTAGATGATGTGGGCTCCGTTCGCGATTGAGGCCTCGGCGTCGATT
Organism: Eggerthellaceae bacterium; assembly: GCA_963604245.1. Classification (GTDB taxonomy): domain Bacteria; phylum Bacteroidota; class Bacteroidia; order Bacteroidales; family UBA932; genus Cryptobacteroides. Next base: position 9,410 of record CAVCPY010000192.1, on the reverse strand, counting down.
CCGGAAGGATCGGTCGAGCCGCCCTCAAGGTCAGCGGTGCCGCCGGCATAGTTGTACACGAGCTTGCCCGCATTCTCGGACAGGGCTTCGGTGGCCTCCTTGTCAACATTCCTGTAAACTGTGTAGCCGCTCTTGTTCGTGAAGCCGATGTAGCCTGCGTCCACGCTGTCAAGAAGCCTCTTGTTGGACTTCTGGATGTTGGCGTTGTCGAAGACATCGACTCCGTCCTTTATCCAGGCTACCGGAATCTTGGCGCAGTTGAATGCCGGTTTCCCTGTAGGGGATTCCACATTTTCAGGATTTGTGACGAAAGCCTTGGCGGTCGTTCCTTCAGGAGAGAAGATGAAGAACGCCGGTGAAGTCTGGGAAAGGGCCCAGGCTGTTCCAAGACCGTAGCAGTAGGTCTTGAGGTAGTTGTCCGCAGAGATGGATGCGGAAGGAGCCGGGTAGTAGCTGGTGTTGCTGAAGACTTCAGGGTCGTAGAAAACATAGTCAGCACCGCTCAGGTTGACCGAGTTGCTGTAGGTCGCCGTGTGGTCGATGGCGCCGGTGATGGAGATGACGATCTGGGAGTAAGGCGCGATCTTCACGTCTTTCTGGAACCACCATACGGCAGCCCACGCAGGAATGAAGTCGGAGTAGTTGAGCTTTCCGTCTTCCAGATAGTAGTTGGTGCCGTTGGCATTGGCCGGGTTACCCATTGCGAAAGCGAACTTGCTTGCATCGGCCTCGACTGGAGAGTTGTTGTACAGGATCACATACTTGTCCGTGAAATAGCCCTTGGCGCCCTCATTGTCCATACATCCGCCAAAGTACAGCTCCTTGATGATGACCTGACTTGTGGTTGAGGCGGTAAGGTTGAGAGTGAAGCTGTTGGCTCCGCCGTCAACAACAGTGACGGAAGAATTGGTTCCGTTGTAGATGCTGGATTCCTTGTAAAGGGTCGCCGAGGCTTCGTAGATTCCTGCCACAAGCTGGAAAGTGGCAGTTCCGCCTACTGTCGTGGCCGTGTAGGCGGTTGAGGAGGATTTGTCGGTGACTGTCACCTCGACTGCGTCCGCGACAGGCTCGTTGCCGATCAGCACCTGTACGGTGACATCGTTGATCTTGGCATCCTCGTCCTTTTTGCAGGCCGTGAACGCCGCGGCTGCGGCGAGAAAAATGTAGATGAATTTTTTCATTGCTTTTTTGTTTTTTTTTGATTGTTTTGTGATTTGTTATCGTTCGTTAAAATTTCAGTCTCAATGTGAGTCCGTAGTAGAACGCCGGGATGAGGCTTCCTGCGGTCACTGACATATACCGCTGTGTCTTCGTGGAATAGACCTGTCCCAGATTCCGGAAGAAGTTGTTGGCGTAGAAGGAGATGGAGGCGATGTCCCCGATTTCTTTCGTCACGCTGAAATTCGCCGAGAAGTAAGGCGAGATGTAATCCTTCTGGTAGTTGTGCGTGAAGGATGTCCGTTCCACAAGGGTGCACAGATTGTTGTAGAGGTCCCTGTCGTTGTCCCTCGCCCACAGAAAGTCCTGAAGGAAAGGCTTGGGGATCGGATCCCAGTAGCTGGAATAGTACTCAGGATAGGTGATGGCGATCACCCTCCTGTCAATGAACGACGGGTCGGAACCCGGCACATAAGAGGAATTGTCATCGACGGCGTAGGTTCTTGTGCCTCCCTCCGTCTCGCTGAGGTTCCTTGAGTACCTGAGAAGCGTCCCTTCGAGCTTTGCGGAAAGAATCATCCTGACCCGGGGGATGTGCGTGGTGATGTTCAGGTTCATCGTCAGCGTCCTTGTCTCGCTGCCGTTGCTGGTCCCGTTGCCTCCGACGTACCAGCCGATGTACTTGTAAGGAGTGTTGTCAGCCATTCTCTGCGAGTAAGGAGAATATGCCAGAAGATCCTGGTTGACAGACCTGTAGGCGTAGTAGTTTCCGTCCAGCCGGATGTCGGTGTCGATCGGGTTGATTCTCTTGAAATCGATCACCCATTCCAGACCGTAGCGGTTGACGGGAGTTCCGCGGTTGGCAGCGTATGTCCTCGGGACCAAAGACTCTCTGGTGACGCCGGTGATGGTTTCCGGGTTGAGGGCGCCGGTCTTGTCCGTGACGGTCACGACACCTGTCCGCCTGTCAACGCTGTAGATTCTGTCATCCACGGGAATCGTGCAGGATTCAAGGGCTTTCTGGTCAGTGTAGTTGTACGAGAACGGGTCGTAGGCGTTGTTTGTCGTGAACGCCTTGACGGTCCTGTTCCAGAACCCTGCCAGGGATATTCTTGTGCCTGCGATGTTGATCTCCATTCCAAGTTCACCCTGATGGTTTCTCTGCCAGACAAGGTCAGGGTTATATTCAATGGTGGTCGGCATCACGTAGTAGGCGTAGTAGGCCTTGCCGTCGCTTGCCGTCGGAGGATTGAAGACCACCAGATCCCTGTAGTTTGGCTGCGGGTAGAGGACAGAGAACGAAGGCTGCTTCACCGCCACGCCCCAGCTGGCTCTGAAAGCGAGGCTGCGTACCAGTTTGTCCCTGCGCCCTTTGGCGGAGAACACCGAATATTTCGCATTGAACCTTGGAGACAGGCTTGTGACGGCGCCGTATTCGGAACCCTTGATGAAAGTGTTCTCGGCCCTGAGCCCGGCAATCAGGTTCAGATGCGATTCCTTCCCGACCGGTATGGAGATGTTGTCCTCGGCGAACAGGGCGAGATTGTTCATGAACGGGATGGAACTGTAGTCGTAGGTTCTGTAAGAAGGAGCCGTGGAGAGGTCCTCCGAGTATTGTCCCTTTCCGAAATTGGCGTCGGCGTTCCAGTCCGCCCCGAGTTTGAGCTTGTTGTTGACCGTCCCGAACTTTCTGGCCCAGTTGCTCTTGAGCGTCAGTTTGTAGGAGAACGGCTTGTCGTCCAGAATCATCGTGTTGTACCAGTAGCCAGGGGAGATCATGATGGCCGCCGCGTCCGGATTGGCGGAATAGTCCTCGGCCACGTAGTAGCCTTCCTCCTTGCCGTGCAACGAGACAGTTCCGGCCGCGCTGGAGTACCTGCTTTTTGTCTCGCTGAGCCTGTCCGACCTGACAATGGAGCCTTTGAACTCCAGATTGGTGATCCAAGGCTTGCTCAACAGCCAGTTCATCTCGACGTTGGCCCGGAGGGAGTTGTCCTTCTGCTTCTCGTAGGTGCCGGTAAGAAGGTCCGGGTCGGCCTTGGAGTCGCTTCCACCGATGTTGCCGGTGAATCCGGCCGAGAATCTCAGCGGAGCGTCACTGAACACCCCGGAATTGAAAAGGTTGGACCAGGTCATCGAGACCTGCTTTCTGTCGTAGGAGGTGTAGGGGGAGCGGCTGTCCGCCACTGAATATGTGTACTCGGCGCTGGCGTTCAGCACTCCGGCGGAGTTCCCGCGCCTTGTCTGCCCAAGACCGAAACCCTTGCTGACGGAGAACTGCTTTGTCTTCGGATTGGTAGTCATCGTCACCGTGTAAGGGGCGATGCCCTTCTTGGTGTTGACCTTGACTATTCCGGCTCCGACATCGCCATACTCGACGGAAGGTACTCCGGAGATCATCTCGACGGATTCCACGTTGCTGGAGGCTATGTTGTTGACCGTCACCCCGGTGGCTCCGGAAAAACTGGCATTGTTCGAGAGCCTCACGCCATCGACCTCCACAGCCGTGCCGAAAGATGCGTTTCCGGCCTCGGAACTTCCGCCGGCTCTGATGTTGAACCTTTGGGCGGAGAGCAGACTTGGGTTGCCTGTAGCGCCTCCCGGCAGGAGGCCGCCGATATCCGCCAGGCTGACCATCTGTACGTGATCGAGCGCTGTCCTGTCCATAGTTCGGCTGGTCGTGGCGCTGTTCTCGTTCTCCTTCGCCGTCACGACGACCCCTTCAAGAGTGAGGTTGTCCTCGCTGAGGAACGCCCGGTAGCCGGTCAGATCCTTGCTGATTACGACACTCTTGGTGTCGGTGACGAAGCCAAGGCAGGACACGCTCAGGGTGCTCTTCCCCGTAGGGATGTTCTTGAGGGTGAACCGTCCCTTGTCATCCGCGACCGCCCACTGCTCGCACTCCACGGCCACCACGGTCGCGAACTCGACAGGTGTCTTGGTCTTCCTGTTCAGGACCGTACCGGAGACGGTGAAGGTCTGAGCGAAGGAAACCGCACAGGACAGAAGCAGAATCAGTGTCAGAAACAGTCTCCGCATTATGAGTGAATATTTTCTCTTATCGTATGCCCGGACGGCGCACAGTCATATGCGCCGTCTGGTGGTGTTGCCGTCTTTTTAATTACCTTTCCCTGATGACGTCACCGTGATCCTTCACGACGGCCTCTTTCCATTTCTCGGTGTAGCCCGGCTGCGTGAGGCCTTCCGGCGTGCCTTCGTGCCATTTGCTGTGCCTGAATGAACCGTCCTCGTTCTGGGCCTTGACATTGCCGTCGATGAACTTCACAAGAAGCAGCTCCTCAAGCTCCACCCAGTTCCCGAACTGGGTCTGTGCGGTGTTCACTGAATATTCGGTCAGCATCTTCCTGACGGAGGCGAACCAGTCCTTGCTGTCGAGGCCTTTCCTTTCGGCCTTCGGAAGGATGGCGTTGTAGGCGTCAAGGGCCTTGCGGTCCATCTCTGCAAGTTTTGAACCCATCTGGTCGTTCTCAAAGCTGTCGATGGCTTCCTTCACGGTCGGAGCCATTATGTTATAGGCCTTGTAGCAGGCGTTTGCGATGCGGTTGTTGATCCAGAAGGATGCGGTAGGGGAGTATTCAAGCATATTCCCGTTGCCGACCCGGAAGCATTCCGGAATCCTGTCGGTGCAGGTGTAGATCGGGGTGAGGTAAGATGTGGCCGCATCGTCGGTTCCGAACCAGATGACTCCTCCGACGACGTCCGGGAGGTCTTGTCTGGACTGCCCGACGAACCAGAATCCGGTCTGCTGGGTGGCGATGGCCCTTTCATTGACGTAGCGCCAGCCCTTGTACTCGAATCCCATCGGCCTCCATCGGTAAGGGAGGGCGTTGCCGCCGGCTCCGATGTCGGTGGTCATATCAAGCGGGGTGCCCTCGAAATGGTCTCTCATCGCGTCGGCCACATTCTTGACCGAAATCTTTCTTGCCGGTTTCACGAACAGAGGCATCCTGTGCCCGAGGTCCCTGCCGGTGATGTAGTCGTGGTAGGCGGAAGCCGGCTCCGTGATGGTCTTGCCGTCCTTTTCGTAGGTGAACTGTCCGTCACAGAGGATGTTGAATGCGCTCCAGGCCCTTGCGTCGCACCCTCTGGCCGCTCCGAAGTCGAGCGGGTTGTACGCCGCGCTGAAGTCGAAGTCCTCGTCCTTGCCGTCAAAGTAACCCATCTCCTTGGCGAAGGAAATCACGTCGGGAGCGTAGAGGCAGTTCTGCGGGTCGTCCAGTGGGAAGGTCTGTATGCGCGCCTGATTGGCGTGCGAGCAGATGTAGCCGTCAGGAATCCTTCTGGCAACCCACACGAATCCCTTGCGGACATTCTTCCCGTCCTTCATCTTACAGCCCTTTCCGATGAGGTCCATGATCCAGGCCTCGTCCTTGTCCGCTATCGAGAAAGTCTCGCCTTCGGATGCGTAGCCATATTCATTGGCAAGGTCGACGATGACCTTGATCGCCTCCCTTGCGGTGCGGGCTCTTTGCAGCGTGACGTAGATCAGCGATCCGTAGTCCATTATCGCTGTGGTGTCTTCCAGTTCGGGTCTTCCGCCCCAGGTGGTCTCGGCAATGATGAGCTGGTGCTCGTTCATATTTCCTACGGTCTTGTAGGTGTGTGCCACCTGCGGAATCTGTCCCATCGGCTTGTAGGTGTCCCAGTTGATGATGTCAAGCATCGAGCCGGCCTTCCAGTCGGCGGCCGGATGGAAGTACAGCTCTCCGTAGAGGACGTGTGAGTCCGCCGCGTAGGAAATGATGTTCGAGTTGTCGGCGCTCGCTCCCCTTGTCACGATGATGTTTGTGCAGGCGTCGGCCTTGAAGGCTGCCGTGAGCGCGCCGAGGACAGTCAGAAGCGCATAGATGGTTGAATTTCTGGCCATTTTGCTATTAATGTAATAATTGTTTATTTTTGTTATCTATATTACAAAATGTAAAGATAATGAAAAATATTTTTCTTATGGTCGTATTCCTGACCATTTCAGCTTCGGCTGCTTTTGCCCAGCAAAATCCTCCAAGTCCGGAAGAGCAGGAAAAGAAACTGTCCGAAGGCATCCAGAAGGAGGTGGAAAGGTTGGAGTCGTTGCTCAAGCTGGAGGACTGGCAGGTGTTCTACGTGGATTCCATCTTGAACCACGACTACCGTGCGATGCAGGAGGAACTGAACAGTCTGTCTTCAGCCAAGGTGTCCAATTATGACATCTACACGAAAGCCAGTGACAAATGGGCGGAGAATATTTACGTCGCATTCCGTAAGGTCTTGAATGACAACCAGTGGGAAAAATATCTGAAGAGCGGTGCGGCGCGTGACAAGAAAGCGCGCGAGAAAAGAAAGGCGAAGATGGAGAAGTCTTCCGCCAAACCGCAGGAAAATGATTAAGTAATGATTAAATAATAAGTTGGTAAGGTTTTGTGAAGGATTATTGCGGAGCAATTTGTTTGTGAAGAAGGAGTGTGCCGGTGGGACAGATGCTGATGAACAAATTAATTTAGACCAAAAAGACGAGCAAAAGCACCAAGTTTTTTTAGGAATCACTAACTTTGCAGGAATATTTTCGGGAATATCATGAAAGAGGAAATAGAAAAACTGCTCGCTCAAGTCAACGAGTTGAATTGCAAGACCGCCAAGGACGTGGAGGAGGCCCGCGTCAGACTTCTTGGCAAGAAAGGAGAGATCACCAGACTGTTCGAAGAGTTCCGGACCTACGGCCCGGAACTCAAGAAGGAGTTCGGGCGTAAGATAAACGAACTCAAACAGGCCGCCCAGGCCAGGATTGACGAACTCAAGGAGCAGACCGCTTCAGAGGGAGTTTCCGATGGTCCGAAAGAGGATCTGTCGATGCCGGGAATTCCTTACGAACTGGGTTCAAGGCATCCTGTGTCGATTGTCCGCCAGGAGATTGTGGACATATTCAGGAAATTCGGCTACGATGTCGCCGAGGGGCCTGAGATCGAGGATGACTACCACGTCTTCGAGGCTCTGAATTTCCCGCTCAACCACCCTGCCAGAGATATGCAGGACACGTTCTTCGTGTCCGCCGGGCATCCGAACCCGCTTCTGCTGAGGACTCACACTTCTTCCGTTCAGGTTCGTGCTATGGAGAGTATGAAGCTTCCGATCCGCGTGATTTGCCCTGGGCGAGTGTTCAGGAACGAGGCTATCTCCGCCCGCGCCCACTGCATCTTCCATCAGGTCGAAGGACTTTACATCGACGAGAACGTGACTTTCGCCGACCTCAAGCAGGCGATTCTTCTTTTCGCCCGCGAAATGTTCGGTCCGGACACACAGATAAGGATGCGTCCGTCGTACTTTCCGTTCACCGAACCATCGAGCGAGATTGACGTGAGCTGCAACATCTGCCACGGCAAGGGCTGCAACATCTGCAAGGGTACCGGTTGGCTCGAGATTATGGGCTGCGGAATGGTTGACCCGAACGTCCTTGAGGCTTCCGGAATCGACAGCAAGAAGTACAGCGGATTCGCCTTCGGAATGGGTCTGGAGCGCATCGCAATGCTTAAGTGGCAGGTCAACGACCTCCGTCACTACTTCGAGAACGACCTCCGCTTCCTGTCCGAGTTCAAGACTTCGATTGAGGTGTAGAAATCCGTGGGAGGCCTCACGCAAACTTTTTCGGAAAAAACTCAAAAAAAATTTGCGGAAAAGGAAAAAAGCACTAACTTTGTAATCCCAAGGCGATGCTGCGGGTAACAAGTCTGCGGAAATAGCTCAGTTGGTAGAGCACGACCTTGCCAAGGTCGGGGTCGCGAGTTCAAGTCTCGTTTTCCGCTCCAAAAGCCATCTGGATTTCAGATGGCTTTTTTATTGTGTCCAGGACTGCCATTCTCATCCGGTGACAGACCGATTGTTTTTTGATTGACGCATACCAAATGACTGCGACGACAAACAGGAACAGAGCCAATCTTGCGTTCAACATATTCCTTGTGGCGGGGATGGTGTTGGCGGTCTCCGTCACGACCATATTCAAACTCCGGCAACCCGAGGTCAAGACATTGATGCTGCTTCTTGCGGCGTTCGGCTCGGTGATGGGAGTTGTGAACACGGTGATGTCGGCCAACGGGAACATCCTTACTTTCGTGTTCGGCTTCATCGATGTGCTGATCGGCACAATTGTCTATCTGGACAACGGAATTATGGGAACCTTTGCCCTTCACGCTTTCTATTTCCTGCCGATGCAGTTCGTCGGATTCTGGCAGTGGAGCAAGAGGGGGGCGAATTTGCGTTCCGGAGGAGATGGCTCCCATCTGAAGGCCCGGCGGCTTACCGGAAGGCAGTGGATCTGGCTGACGGTTGGAATATTCATAGGCATCGCAGCCCTTTACCTTATATTATTATATGTGGATGGAGCGAAGCTTGACGCCGGGAGAATCGAGAGCATCGACAAACCGAAAATTCTTCTTGACGCGGTGGTGATGGTTCTGAACATCGTCGGTCAGGTGCTGATGAGCCTCGCGTTTATGGAGCAGTGGTTCATCTGGATTCTGGTGAATGTCTCATCCATCTCCCTGTGGAGCGTGGCGGTTGTGAGCGGAGCGGGTTCAGGCAACGCCGCCGTTATGCTGATAAAGTACGTCTTCTATCTGCTTAATTCTCTGAATGGTTTGAGAATATGGCTGAGCCTCAGCCGTCGTGACGAATAACGTTTTTCCGGTCAGTTTTTGAAGCCTCTCCGGCTGCCGGACTGCAAATTTGGATAATTGACTATTTTTTGCTTACTTTGCAACGCTATTTGTTCCCGGCTTGCCGGAGAACTGTGTGTAATAGCATAATTAACACGAATATACATTTAATTTATTCAATTATGACTGAAGAAGAAATTGTAAAGCAGGTCAAAGCGATTATCGTTGACAAGCTGGGCGTCGAGGAGTCCGAAGTGACTGAGAGCGCCAACTTCACAAATGATCTCGGAGCTGATTCTCTTGACACTGTCGAGCTTCTTATGGAGTTTGAGAGAGTGTTCGGAATCAAGATTCCTGATGAGGAGACAAGCACAATCGCAACCGTCAAGGATGCTATCGACAAGGTCAAGGAGAAGCTCGCCGGCAAGGAGGAAGCGTAATAATAATCCTTTGATAGACAAGATTGAGGAGGATGGCCTAAATGATGTTTAGGCCATCCTCTTAAATTATATTCCTAATGCCGATGACTTCTTCCCTCTTTTCATCATCACCAAGTAAGAAGCTGTTTAAAAATAATTCCTCTTTTTTCTTACGCGGCCTTTCCGGCCA
>CAVCPY010000191.1:0-2351 GCA_963604245.1 Eggerthellaceae bacterium | reverse complement strand
TGGCCGGAAAGGCCGCGTAAGAAAAAAGAGGAATTATTTTTAAACAGCTTCTTATGGCATCAGGACGCAAGGACATACTCCTCGGGATGATCCGCGACGGACTTCCGATGACCCTCGGACAGCAGATCCGGCTTACGGTTCTGCTGAGTCTGCCGGCGATTGCCGCACAGGTCTCGTCCGTACTGATGCAGTACATCGACGCAGGGATGGTCGGGCATCTGGGCGCGAACCAGTCGGCGTCAATAGGTCTGGTGACTACGACTACCTGGATAATGGGCGGATTCACGTCCGGAACCTGCTCGGGTTTTTCAGTCCAGGTTGCCCACCTTTGCGGAGCACGGGATTTCAAGGGAGCCAGAGCCGTGATGAGGCAGGGGCTCGTCACTGTCTTTCTCATCGGATTGGTTCTTGCCGCAATCGGCGTCGGCGTCAGCGGCCCGCTCCCCCGCTGGCTGGGCGGAACACCGGCGATCAACGGGGACGCCACTGATTATTTCCGGATATATTCTGCCTTCATCCCGATAGGAGCGGTCGGATGGGCGGCAAGCGCAATGCTTCAGGCGAGCGGCAATATGAAGATTCCGAGCCTGATGTTCACCGGGATGTGCGTCCTCGACGTGGTGTTCAACTACATATTCATTTACCTCTGTGATATGGGTGTGGCCGGAGCTGCGCTTGGGACAGGTGCGGCGGAGGTAGTCACCTCGTTGTTCGTGGTCTGGTACGCCCTGAGGCGCTCAAAGGAATTGAACATCAAGGGAGAGAGGGGCACGTTCGTCCCGCAGCGAAAGACTGTGCGCAACGCCTGGGGCATCACCGCCCCAATGTGGCTTCAGAACATCATTATGAGGGGTTCGCACATAATGAGCACCGTCATCGTGGCACCCCTCGGGCCGATTTCCATCGCAGCCAACTCGCTGGCGATCATCGCCGAAAGCTTCTGCTATATGCCAGGCTACGGAATAGAGGAGGCTGCCACAACGCTTGTCGGCCAGAGCCTCGGAGCGAAACGGAAAGAAGTGGCCAAACGCTTCTCGCGGATCACGATGATGATGGCGGCCGGAATAATGACGCTGCTGGGCGCATTGATGTTCATCTTCGCCACCGACCTGATGACGCTGCTGAGTTCCGACCCCGATGTCATAGCACTGGGCGCCAAGGTGTTGAGAATCGAGGCGTTCGCCGAGACCCTGTACGCATTCTCCATCGCCGGTTACGGTTCGTGCGTCGGTGGAGGCGACACCCTCGTGCCGAGCGTGATGAACTTCGGAAGTATGTGGGTTGTACGCATCGGTCTGGCACTGATTTTGACCCCTCGTCTGGGGCTAATCGGCTACTGGATAGCGATGTGCATCGAACTGAATGTCCGGGGGCTTCTGTTCTACTGGCGGTTGCGAGGCGAGAAATGGATGAAACTGAAGATTACATAAAGATATGGAAAGGATTATCAATCAGGAGTTCGGCGGCGAGAGACCGCTGTATTGCAGACACGACCTTTATCTTGAGAACGTCAGGATACACGCCGGGGAGTCAGCGCTTAAGGAGACAGGCAACATCACCGCTGTGCATTGTCAGTTCGAGGGAAAGTACCCTTTCTGGGAATGCGACGGATTCGTCATCAAGGACAGTCTGCTGACCGTGGGTGCTCGCTCAGGATTATGGTATTCAAGGAATTGCGAGATTTACGACACAATCATTGACGCTCCGAAGACCTTCCGCAGGATGGACGGCATCAAACTGAAGAACGTTCAGATTCCTGGCGGCACGGAGACTTTCTGGGACTGCAGGAACATCGAGATCGAGGACTGTGTCATAGACAGGGCGGATTATGTCTTCCTGCACTGCGAGAATGTGAAACTGACCAACGTCAAACTGAACGGCAACTACAGTTTCCAGTACGCCAGAAATGTGGAGATCCGAGGGTGCGTCCTGAACTCGAAGGATTCCTTCTGGGAAGCCGAGAACGTCACCGTCGCAGACTCCGTCATCAATGGCGAATATCTTGCCTGGTACTCGAAGAACCTCCGGCTAGTACGCTGCCACATCACGGAGACCCAGCCCCTTTGCTACTGCGACAACCTGGTCCTTGAAGACTGCACGATGGGTGCTGACGCCGACTTGGCCTTTGAATATTCCTCCGTCCGGGCAACGGTCAAGGGGCACGTCCCTTCCATCAAGAACCCCCGCACCGGCTTCATCCGCTACGTATCCGTCGGCGAAATCATCCTCGACGGGAACATCAAGGCTCCAGGCGACTGCATACTGGAGAAACTGTAACCCTTGGGTCAGAAATGACATAACTGAGAAGCTGTTTAAAAATGGTTCCCGCATTTTATTATGCGGAATTTTCG
>CAVCPY010000190.1:0-12968 GCA_963604245.1 Eggerthellaceae bacterium | reverse complement strand
AAAAAATAAGTTGGTAAGTTTTTGTGAAGGATTTTTGCGGAGCAATTTGTTTGTTCATCAGTCGTGTGCCGGTGGCTCACGACTGATGAACAAACAAATTCAGACCAAAAAGACAAGCAAAAGCACCAAGTTATTTTTTAGGAATCACTTAATAAGCGAGGTCTCGAAAATTTTGCGTACCTTTGCAGTTTGGTGGCGTGAAATGTGCAGTTGGCACGCCGGACATATTGATAAAATAAAAAAACGTACGTGATAATTATGTTGTTCCAAGTTTTGCAGGCCGCGGGCCTGGATTCTGCGGCGGCCGGAATGGCCGAGGATATGGCACAGGCTGCCGCACCTGTGGCGGATCTCGCTCCACAGCAGGTAGAGCAGTCTTTCTCTCTTATCGAGATGGCCACCAAGGGCGGCTGGCTGATGATAGTGCTGGCTATTCTGTCAGTGATCGCCATCTACATATTCGGAAAGAAATGGTGGATGATCCGCAAGGCCGGGCAGGTTGACAAGAACTTCATGCGCGACATCCGCGATTATATTCACGAAGGGAAGGTGAAGTCGGCGGTCTCTCTCTGCCAGAAGTATGACTCTCCGGTCGCCCGTCTCGTGGAGAAGGGGATCGAGCGCATCGGCAGGCCTCTCGCCGACATCCAGACTTCCGTCGAGAATATGGGCAACGTCGAGATCGCAAGACTTGAGAAAGGGCTGCCGATGCTCGCCACCATCGCCGGTGGAGCGCCGATGATCGGATTCCTCGGAACCGTGCTCGGTATGGTTCAGGCATTCTTCAATATGGCGAACGCTGGCAACAACATCGACATCACTCTGCTTTCGAGCGGTATCTACACTGCGATGATCACGACTGTCGGAGGTCTTATCGTCGGCATCCTCGCCTACTTCGGCTACAACTATCTGGTCTCCCAGATCTCCAATCTGATGCTCATGATGGAGAACGCTACGATCAATTTTATGGATCTTCTGCACGAACCTGCAGGCAACGAGGAGGAGAGGTAGTCAATGGCCTTCAAGAGAACCACAAAAGTCCTGTCGGAAACAGCGATGTCTTCGATGACTGACCTGGTGTTCCTGCTGCTGATCTTCTTCCTGATCACCTCGACACTGGTCAATCCGAATGCGCTGAAGCTCCTGCTCCCGAAGAGTACGGGGCAGGTTTCCGCCAAGCCTACCGTCACGGTCTCGATCAAGGACTGGGGCGACGACACCTACACCTATCATCTGAACGGCAGCGAGACTCCGGTGCAGTACTCCGAGCTGGAGGATGACCTCGTGGACCTTCTTCAGACGGAAGAAGACCCGACATTCTCGATCTACTCGGACGAAAGCGTGCCGATCAAGGAGGTCGTGTCGCTGATGAACATAGCGAAACGCAACCATTACAAGGTAATCCTGGCGACGCAGCCCGAATGATGAAACCGTACCTTCGTGACAGACAGAAGGAGGCCAAGGTCTCCACGGTGACCGGGATCGCACTCACGGTCGCGGTTCACGTGCTTGCCTGCCTGCTTTGCGTGTTCACGGGGATGAAATACATCTACCCTCCGCCACAGGAGCAGACTTTCCTCATCGATTTCAGTGAGGATGAGACCCAGCCTGTCAGACGGCAGAACAGAGGCCGTCAGCCACAAGCCGAGGAAATTGACAAGACCAAGCCGGTGGAACTGATTCAAAGGAGTGAATCACCGCACAAGACCGAAAAGCCGAACAAGACAGCCGAGGCCAAGCCTGATGACTTCGGAGATGTCGAGACTCCGGTGCAGAAAGAGGAGATCAACAAGAACGCTCTCTTTCCGGGAATGAGCAAGAAGGATTCCTCGAATGCGCCTCACGGCGCCACAGACCCGAAAAACGAATTCAAGGCCGGACACCCGAAAGGCAACACGGCCAGCGGGAAGTCCGAGGGGACGCCTAACGCCAGGCTGAAAGGAAGAAACACCTTGGGAGCGATTCCAAGGCCTACATATTCAGAGCAAGACTACGGCACGGTCGTGGTGGACATCTGGGTTGACAACTATGGAAACGTCACAAAGGCTGTCCCCGGAGGGCAGGGAACGACGGTCAACAACTCCAAGCTTTGGGCTGCCGCAAGGGCTGCGGCGCTGAAGACGCACTTCAACCAGAGCTCCGACGCGCCTGCGCTGCAACAGGGGACGATAACATATGTGTTTAAACTTCAATAACTTTATATTCATTTATTTTTTTAATGGCGTGAGCCACAAACATTATGGAAGAAAATTTCAATGGTGGTCTAGGGAACCACGAGGAGCGTAGGGATTACGCTTCAGAAGAGCCGAAAACAGGTTATTCATCAGAAGGTCGGAAACTCAGACCAAGAAAGAAGGTAGTGCCTGCCGCATCATCCTCCGCTGACGGAGAGTACAAGTCTTACGACAATCACAGGAGTTACTCCGGCGACAATCGGGGAGGCTACGGGCAGCGCGGCGGTTATCAGAGCCGAGGCGGCAACAGTAGAGGAGGATATTCATCAGACCGCAGAAGCAGCTACGGAGACCGCAGCGGCGGCTATGGCCAGCGCAGGAGCTACGGCGACAACGCTGAAGGCGGAGAGAGAAGGACTTCATCTTATGGACAGAGCCGTCCGTCATTCGGCGAGGGCCGTCCGTCTTACGGCCAGCGCAGAAGCTATGGCAACAACAGCTACGATGGAGGCGAAAGAAGGTCATCATACGGTCGTCCTTCATACGGTGAAGGCCGCCCGTCTTACGGCCAGCGCAGAAGCTACGGCAACAATGCGGAAGGAGGAGAGGACAGAAGGTCATCATACGGTCGTCCTTCATACGGCGAAGGCCGCCCGTCTTACGGCCAGCGCAGAAGCTACGGCGCGGGTCAGGAAGGCGGCGAGAGAAGATCTTCATATTCAAGGAAGCCATCGGGAGGACACGGATTCGGCCCTAAGCTGGGAGGATTCTCAGCCGGGAGAGGTGCCGGACATCCCGGCCCTAAAAAGTTCGGCCGCAAGGACGAGCCTCATTTCACGGAGGCCGATGAGGCCGGAATCAACCAGATGCTTTCAAGAAAGCCGCAGGTTGACGCCGCCCTTTCAGACAATGACAACGTTCCCACACCTATCAAGGAAGAGATACGTCTCAACAAATTCATCGCCAATTCCGGGGTCTGCTCGCGCCGCGAGGCTGACAACTTCATACAGGCCGGTGTAGTGACCGTCAACGGAGAGGTTGTCACCGAGCTCGGAACCAAGGTCAACGTCCTCAACGATGACATCCGTTTCAACGGCGAGAGGCTCAAGGGCGAGGAGAAGGTTTACATCGTGATGAACAAGCCGAAGGGCTTTGTCACCAGTGCGAGCGATCCACACGCCGAGAAGACAGTGATGGACCTGCTCAAGGGCTGCAAGCTCCGCGTGTTCCCTGTCGGAAGGCTCGACAAGAACACCACCGGCGTGCTGATGTTCACCAACGACGGAGAGATCGCCGAGCAGCTCACGCACCCTTCCTACAACAAGAAAAAAATCTATCAGGTGATTCTCGACAAGCCACTCGATGAAGCCGACAAGGAGAAGATTCTCACCGAAGGCCTTGACCTCAACGACGGCAACATCAAGGCCGACGAGCTCGAGTACATCGACGCCGAAGACCACAGACGGCTCGGCATCGAGATCCACTCCGGCAAGAACAGAATCGTCAGAAGGATATTCGAATCCCTCGGCTACGATGTGAAGGCGCTTGACAGGGTTTACTTCGCTGGTCTTACCAAGAAGGGTCTCAAAAAGGGCGAGTGGAGATACCTCAGCGAGGGCGAGGTGAATGTCCTCAAGATGGGGGCCTATGTCTAGCCCGGAGAAACACACTGGACACAGAGCTGGATTTGTCAACATCATCGGTAATCCGAATGTTGGCAAATCCACGCTTATGAATGCCCTGGTCGGAGAGAAACTGTCCATCGTCACGGCGAAGGCGCAGACCACCCGGCACAGGATAATGGGAATCGTCAACACAGACGACTGCCAGATCGTCTATTCGGACACTCCCGGAATGCTCAAGCCGAACTACCGTCTTCAGGAGGATATGATGAAATTCGTGGACGCGGCAATCGGGGACGCGGACATCATCCTCTACGTTACGGACGTGGTTGAAAAGAGCGACAAGAACAGTGAATATATTCAGAAACTCCAGAAGCTGGACTGTCCGGTGGTGGTCGTCATCAACAAGATTGACATCAGCGAGCAGAAGAAGGTGACCGACCTTATCGCCTACTGGCAGGAGCAGCTTCCCGGGGCTGTGGTCATTCCTGTGTCGGCGAAGGAAAGGTTCAACCTTGAGAGCGTGCTGAACGCCGTGATGAGCGGCCTTCCCGTCGCTCCGCCGTGGTTCGACAAGGATCAGTTCACGGACAGGAACCTGCGTTTCTTCGCCTCGGAGATCATCCGCGAGAAGATTCTGGAGAACTACAGCCAGGAGGTGCCTTACAGCTGCGAAGTGGTTGTGGAGGCATTCAAGGAGGGCAGGGACAGGTACGAGATCGGTGCTGTCATCTACGTGATGCGGGACTCCCAGAAAGGAATCATCATCGGCAAGGGCGGAGCGGCGCTGAAGAAGACCGGCACGGAGGCTAGGCTGGAAATGGAGGATTTCTTCCAGAAGAAAGTATTCCTTCAGCTCTTCGTGAAGGTCAATCCGGACTGGAGGGAGAGCCGCAAGGAACTCAGGAAGTTCGGGTACGAGGAATAACATTGGACAAAATAATTAATAATCATTAGAGGAATATCTTGATATGGCAAAGGACGACGGGTGGGATGACATCGAGACTCCGGAAGGAGGCAATGGGGACGAGGAACTGAATGAGGCTCCGATTGACGAGACTTCGGCGAAAGCATCGGGGAAATACGACAAGCTGCTCGGTTCCGACAGCCGGAAGTACAAGCTTTCGGGAATGTTCCGGGAATGGTTTCTGGACTATTCCTCGTATGTCATTCTGCAAAGAGCTGTCCCTCACATCGTTGATGGACTCAAGCCGGTGCAGAGACGTGTGCTTCACGCTATGTTCAGGATGGATGACGGAAGCTACACCAAAGTGGCCAACATAGTCGGTCAGGCTATGCAGTACCATCCGCACGGCGACCAGTCCATCCTTGGAGCTCTTGTCCAGCTCGGTCAGAAAGGTCTTCTGATAGACTGTCAGGGGAACTGGGGCAACATCCTCACCGGTGACAGCAACGCTGCCCCGCGTTACATCGAAGCGAGGCTGAGCAAATTCGCGAAGGAGGTCGTCTTCGATCCAAAAATCACCCACTGGATGACATCCTACGACGGACGCAACCAGGAGCCGACCGAGCTTCCGGTCCGTTTCCCGCTCCTGCTCGCCCAGGGTACCGAGGGAATCGCCGTCGGAATGGCCTCCAAGATACTTCCACATAACTTCAACGAGCTTATCGACGCGTCGGTCAACATCCTTCAGGGCGAAGACTTCACCATCTACCCGGACTTCCCTACCGGCGGCTCGGCTGATTGCAGCAACTACAAGGACGGAGCCCGCGGAGGCAGCGTGAAAGTCCGCGCCAAGATTGAGAAAATCGACAAGAACACTGTCGCCATCACCGAGATTCCTTACGGGAAGACCTCACACATCCTCATCGACTCGATTCTGAAGGCCAAGGACAAAGGCAAGATAAAGATCAAGAAAATCGAGGACATGACCACGGAGAAGGTCGATATCCTCATCCACCTCCCGAACGACGTGTCCCCGGACAAGACCATCGACGCACTGTACGCCTTCACGGACTGTGAGTGCAACATCGCACCGAATGCCTGCGTCATAGTGGACAACAAGCCTCAGTTCCTCTCCGTCAAGGACATACTGACCTACGACACTCTCCACACCACGGATCTCCTCAAATGGCAGCTTGAGATCAGGCTAGCCGAGCTGGAGGACCAGTGGCACTACACCTCCCTCGAAAGGATATTCTTCGAGAACAAGGTCTATAAGATTCTGGAGCAGAACCAGAACAGCTGGGAGCAACAGCTGGACGAGGTGTTCGCCGAGATGAAGACCTACCGGGACATCCTCCGGCGGGAGATCCTGATGGAGGACATCGAAAAGCTCGTGGAGAAGCCTGTCCGCAAGATTTCCAAGTTCGACACTAAGGCCATCGATGAGAAGATCGCCTCCATCGAGGCCGAGATGAAGACAGTAAAGGACAACATCGAACACATCACCAAGTACACAATCGACTGGTTCAAGACGCTGAAGGCAAAGTACGGCAAGCCGTTCGCGCGGCAGACAGAGATCACCGCCTTCGAGAGCATTGCGGTCACCAAGGTGGTCAGCAACAATGCCAAACTCTACGCCAACTACGAGGAGGGCTTCGTCGGACTGAATCTCAAAAAGGACGACCACGGCATCTACGTCTGCGACTGTTCAGACCTTTCGGAAGTCATCGTGATCGGAAAGGACGGAAAGTACCGCGTCGCCAAAGTCACGGACAAGGCCTTCTTCTGGAAAGACCTGCTCTACGTCGGGGTGTTCAACAGAGGCGACGGAAGAACCATCTACAACGTCATCTACCGCGAGGGCAAGAGCAGTGTCTCCTACGCCAAGAGATTCGCCATCACAAGCGTCACAAGGGACAAGGACTACGACATCACCACAGGCGAGGAAGGGTCCAAGATCCTATGGTTCACGGCTAACCACAACGGCGAGGCCGAGTCTGTACGAATCTACCTGCGTCCCCGTCCGAAGCTGAAAAAGACGCAGTTTGAATATGATTTCTCCACCCTCGCGATCAAGGGCAAGGCTTCCAGAGGCAATCTGGTGTCCAAGAACCCTGTCTCCAAGATTTTGCTGAAATCCAAGGGCGTTTCCACAATTGGCGGCAAGGATATCTGGTATGATGCTGACATCCAGAAACTTAACGATGAGCAGCGAGGCCAGTACCTCGGCGAGTTCGGCCCAGAGGACAAGGTCCTGGCAATATTCAAGGACGGGACCTTCTACACGACTTCGTTCGATGTCTCCAACCGCTATCAAGGAGAGGTGATCAAGATTGAGAAGTTTGATCCTAACAAGACCTACACCGCCCTCTACTACGATGCGGCCGCCAGGGCGTTCTACGTCAAGAGGTTCAGTTTTGTTCTGAGCGACAACACACCGCTGTCGTTCATCGCCCCAGGCACGAAATCCTATCTCGTGGCCCTTTCCGAGGACAGGCATCCTCAGTTCCAGGTAATCTTCGGCGGGAAGTACGAGCATCGTGATCCTGAGAACATTGACGCTGAGGAATATATCGCCAAGAAGGGTTACGCCGCGAAGGGCAAGAAGTGTCACCAGTACGACCTCAAGGAGGTGAAGTTCATCGAGCCTCTGCACAAGCCGGAGGACGACATCGAGGACGAGCCGCTGGACATCATCGATGATGTGGAGCAATCCGATGAGACTCAAGGCGAGACAAACTCAACCGAAGTTTCAGGCTCCACCTCCGACAGCAGTCAGACCAGCGCGGCCGATCTTCTCGGCTCCGGGGATATTCCTGACATCGGAGACATCGACGAGCCTACGCTGTTCTAAACCGGCATAGTCGTAAATCATCGAAGGCATTCGCAGCAAGGCAGACAGCCATCAGGAAAACATTGTCGATCAAGGTGATATGAAAGACATTTCCCTCATAGGATTTATGGGTTGCGGCAAGAGCAGTGTCGGGAAAGAACTTGCGACGCTGCTTCCTGACTGCCGCCTGATCGACCTTGACACCTACATTGAGGAAAAGCAAGGCAAGAATATTCCCGTAATATTCAATGAATATGGTGAATCGGCTTTCCGCCGGATGGAGCGTGATGCCCTTGAGGAGATATTCAGAGACACTGATCGCCCCCGCGCCATTCTTTCCCTCGGCGGCGGCGCCGTGACTTCCGAGCGATGCCGTCAACTGATCCGCCGACACACCGACTGTTTCTACCTCCGCGCCACCACCGACACCCTACTTGACAACCTCGAAGGCCATTCCGAAGGCCGCCCGATGCTGAACACCGCACGGGAAACCCTTCGCGATCGCATAGAATCCCTGATGCAGACCCGCTCACCACAGTATCTGTCCACGGCCCGCCACATAATCGACATCGATGGCCAGACCTTCGCCCAAATCGCAGCACTCATCAAAGAGGCTGTGGAGTGTGACACTCTGAATATCAAACAATAAGACATTTACCTTCAGTTGACATCCACTGAAGATAAGTTGCTATTTGTTTGATAATCGGATAATTACTCGTAACGGCCGTACTTTCCGGCAAGGACATCCCGGACGGCCTCAAGATAACCGAAGCCGAACTTGCGGTCGGGCAGGAGATAGCCGCTTTCAATCCACTCGTTCCAGGCGAAGACGGTGATCACCTTCGGCTGTGCGGGATGCGCGTCGACATATTCCTTGGCGACTTGAAGATATGCGGCAAAACTCTCCGGAGTGTTGTTGAAGTGGATGACATCCTCGCGGCCGACTTTCGGGAAGCGCGGCGTGTTGTCCCAGCCGACCGACACGTTCGGGAAGAACGGAACAGGTGAATCGCTCCAAGTTTCAAGGCGGGTCATGCCGGTGTTGCCCCAATCCAGATAGTCCTCCCGGTGCGGGCCGCCCCAGTTGTAGGTGGTGACGCTGTTCACTCCGAAATATTCAAGAGTCTTCTGAATATCATCTCCCGACGGACCGAAATGGATAATCTGAAGATGAAGGTCAGGGAAGCCGGCCTTGCGGACCTCGCTGCGGAAATACTCAAGCCCATCCTTCGTCTTTTCGCGACTGCCCCCGAATGTGGCCAGCAGATTGTCGAGCTTATATACCGAGAACACAGGACATCCGTCGATTTTCAAGTAGTTCGGACGCTTGAAATACTGCCGTATCACTCTTTCCACGATGATTTTGAAGTTCCTCTCATCTGTCGCCCCCTTCCAGAGAATCGAGTCATCATCCGGACAGCGATGGACGTTCCAGTAGTTCCGTTTGACATCGTGGTTGGCCCACATCAGGTAGAAATTCATCTTCACGTTGTTCGGGGCTTTAAGGAAGCCGTCGTTCAGGCAGCCCTCAAGAAAAGGGCCTTCGTCGAACCAGTACCAGTCGAAGATGAACGTGTTCACTCCGTGGTCGGTCGCTGCCTCAATCCAGCGCTCCATAACCTTCGGGTCATCATCCATCTCATAGCCCCACAGAGGCTGCTTCGGCTGGTAGTGTCCCGGGAAACGCGGAGTGCCTTTCCTTATGACCTCCCATTCCCCGACGCCCTCCGGCCAAAGCACCTCCTGACCGCGCGGATCGTTGTGGCAGGACGGCCAGACATAGGCCGCGACATAGTAAGGACTGTCCTTGACCTGCGCTTCGGAACCGAATGCCGGCACAAAGAAAAGAACGGTCAGCAAAAGTATCAGACGTTTCATATCCGTTAAATGAACTCCTCGCGCTCCTTGATGTCTTTGATGCGGAGCTGGAGGGTGGTGTTGCCGCGGTAGTAGTTCTCGACGATGGAGTAGCAGATGTCGAACGGGTTGCCGGCTTTGATGTAGTCGTAGAACTCGGCCATATTGAAGGCTATGGCGGGGATCTGGTGGAAAGGCTGCTTCTCGTCGATCAGGTCTAGCTTCATATGGACTCCTCCGGCGCCGACCTTGCGGCCGTTGCCTCCGTCGGAGACATTTTCGGTCAGGAAGACCGGGTTGGTGTTGCCGGGTCCGAACGGCTGAAACTGCTTCAGAAGACGGAAAAATTTCGGGGTGATCTGGCTGAACTCCAGCTTGGCGTCGATGTCCGTCATCGGGGTCAGCATCTCCTGGGTGATGCTCCCTGCGATGAACCTGTCAATCCTGCCGACGAACTCCATCAGGTTTTTCTCTTTCAAAGTCAGCCCGGCGGCATAGACGTGTCCGCCGAAGTTCTCCAGCAGGTCGGCGCAGCTCTCGATGGCCTCGTAGAGATCGAACCCGGCGACGCTGCGGGCGGAACCCGTGATGAAGCCGTTCGACTTTGTCAGCACGATCGTCGGCTTGTAGAACGCCTCGACTAGACGCGATGCCACTATCCCGACCACTCCCTTGTTCCACGTCGGATTGTAAACAATCGTGGCCGCGCCGGTCGAAAGAGCCGTCCCGTTCCGCACCATCTCCAGAGCCTCCTGGGTGATCTCCCTGTCGATGCTCTTGCGCTCGTTGTTGTTGTCGTTTATCTTCTCGCCGACAATTGTGGCGACGTGGTCGTCCGAGGCGGTCAGAAGCTCAACGGCCAGACGGCCTGTCTCCATCCTTCCGGCGGCGTTAATCCGGGGGCCGATCTTGAACACGATGTCATCAATCGTCAGGTGGCCGAGTTCCAGTTTCGAGAGCGTCGCCATCGCGTGAAGCCCTTTGCGGGGATTCTCATTCAGCTGCTTGAGACCGAAGTGGGCCAGAACCCTGTTCTCCCCCACCATCGTCACAAGATCCGCAGCGATGCTCACCACAAGCAGATCCAGCAGCGGAATCAAGGTCTCGAACGGAATCCCATATTTCTGTGAATATGCCTGCACGAGCTTGAACCCCACTCCGCAGCCGCTCAGGTCATCGAACGGATAGGTGTCATCCTCCCTCTTGGGGTCAAGCACGGCCACGGCCGGCGGAAGCGTGTCCTCCGGAAGGTGATGGTCGCAGATGATCACATCTATCCCCTTCGTCGCGGCATACTCAACCTTCTCGTTGGCCTTGATGCCGCAGTCAAGAGTGATGATCAGCCCGAAGCCGTTGTCTCCGGCCCAGTCGATGCCCTTATAGGACACGCCGTAGCCCTCGTCGTAGCGGTCAGGAATGTAGAAATCCACCTTCGAGGAATATCTCCGGAGAAATGAATATACCAGAGAGACGGCAGTCGTGCCGTCCACGTCGTAGTCGCCATAGACCAGAATCTTCTCCTCGCTCGTAATAGCCTTGCGGACCCTTTCCACGGCCACATCCATATCCTTCATCAGGAACGGATCGTGGAGGTCACCAAGGCTCGGGCGGAAGAACGAACGCGCCTGCTCGAAAGTCTCGACTCCCCTCTTGACGAGAAGGTCGGCGAGAGCCCGGTCGATGCCCAGTTCGGCGGCCAGTCTGCCCACCTTCTCCGGATCAGCCGGCTCCTTCAGAATCCATTTGCGCTCTTTCCCCATAATAGACAAAGATACGGATTTAATTTCAGAATGTGAATTAAAAGTAGTATTTTTGCATATTCAGGCCGAAGGTTCGGTCTTATTGTTTTGATTATTAAAAATTAACGATATGGCAAACATCGAGCTCAGCGAGCAGGAGAGAATCCGTAGGGAGTCTCTGACAAAGTTAAGGGAATTGGGCATCAATCCTTATCCGGCGCCACTCTATCCGGTCAACGCGACTGCCAAGGAAATAGAGGCCGGTTATGACCCGGAGAAGGGCAACTTTCAGGAAGTCTGCATAGCGGGCCGTCTGATGTCCCGCAGAATAATGGGCGCCGCCTCGTTCGGCGAGATTCAGGACGCCACAGGAAGGATCCAGATCTACGCCAAGAGGGACGAAATCTGCCCGGGCGAGGACAAGACTATGTACAACACCGTCTGGAAAAAGCTGCTTGACATCGGCGACATCATCGGAATCAAGGGTTTCGCCTTCATCACCCAGACCGGCCAGCTCAGCGTTCACGCAAAGGAACTTACAGTTCTGAGCAAATCCCTGAGGGTTCTTCCTATCGTGAAGGAGGTTGACGGAGTCGTCTATGACGCGTTCACCGATCCCGAACTCCGCTACCGCCAGAGGTACGTGGATCTCATCGTGAATCCACAGGTCAAGGACGTTTTCGTCAAGAGGGCGCAGATTATCGCCACAATGAGGGATTACTTCAACGCCGCCGGCTGCCTTGAGGTCGAGACCCCTATCCTCCAAGCCATTCCGGGAGGAGCTACGGCCCGTCCGTTCATCACCCACCACAACGCCCTGGACATCGACCTCTATATGAGAATCGCCAACGAACTCTATCTCAAGAGGCTCATCGTGGGCGGCTACAACGGGGTCTATGAGTTCGCCAAGGACTTCCGCAACGAGGGTATGGACAAGACCCACAACCCGGAGTTCACTTGTATGGAGATTTACGTGGCCTACAAGGACTACATCTGGATGATGGACTTCGTGGAGAAGATGCTCGAAAAGATAGCCCTCAAGCTGCACGGCACCACAGTCGTTAAGATAGGCGACAAGGAAATCGACTTCAAGGCCGGCTACCGCAGACTCCCTATTCTTGAAGCCATTAAGGAATATGCCGGCGTGGATGTCAAGGGAATGGGCGTTGACGAACTACGCGAGACCTGCAAGAAGCTTGGCGTCGAGTACGAACCTTCGATGGGCGTGGGCAAGCTGATAGACGCCATCTTCGGGGAATATTGCGAGGAGCATCTCATCGAGCCGACGTTCATCATCGACTATCCTGTCGAGATGTCTCCGCTGACAAAGAGACACCGGGAAGACCCGACCCTCACCGAGAGGTTCGAGCTGTTCGTCTGCGGCAAGGAACTGGCCAACGCCTACTCCGAACTCAACGACCCTATCGACCAGCTGGAGAGATTCGAGGAGCAGGCAGCCCTCAAGAGCCACGGCGACGACGAGGCGATGTTCATCGACTATGACTTTGTGCGCGCCCTTGAGTACGGCATGCCGCCGACCTCCGGTCTCGGAATGGGCATCGACCGCCTTACGATGTTTATGACCGGTCAGACGACCATCCAGGATGTTCTGTTCTTCCCTCAGATGCGGCCGGAGAAAATCGCAAAGAACGACAAGAACGCTGAGACTGAGGAATAATCAGGTTTGGAAAATCAGAAGGGTGGCTGTGACCTCGATGTCCGAGTCACCCTTTATTGTTTTCAGAAGCATTCTATGAATATCCAGATGATTCATACACCGAATAAGAAGCTGTTTAAAAATAATTTCTCTTTTTTCTTATGCGGCCTTTCCGGCCA
>CAVCPY010000189.1:0-11411 GCA_963604245.1 Eggerthellaceae bacterium | reverse complement strand
ACTGTCTCGAAAATTCCGCATAATAAAATGTGGGAACCATTTTTAAACAGCTTCTAATTGTCTGTCAATGATTATTGCTGCTGAGCCTGTGCCTGGAGCTCCTTCTGGAGATCCTCAATGGTTCTGCCCTCCGGGATATTCAAGGCCTTTCTTGCCTCAGGGGTCAGATCCTTGCATTGCGTCTTGTCGACATAGAGGTACTGCGTGGTCTCGAAGACGAACAGATAGCCTCCCGCCTTCGCAAGTTTCTCGACTGCCTCCTGCGCCTTCTTATAGATAGGCTCCATCAGCTGCTGCTGTTGCTGCTGGAGCTCGGCTTGGATGGACTGCTGGAATTCCTGGATTCTCTGCTGGATGTCTCCGAGTTCCTTCTCCTTGCTGGACTTGATGGCCGGCGTCCAGGTGGACTGTTTCTGCTGGTACTCGCTGTACTTGCTCTGCGCCTCGTCCATCATACTCTGAAGGGTCTCCTGAGCCTCTTTATTGGCTGCCTGCATCTGAGATCTGGCGGCGTCGGCCTCCGGCGAAAGCATCACCAGCTCATTGAAGTCAACATATGCGAACTTCGCCTGCGCAGAAGCCGTCAAAGTAAACAACGCCATTGCGGCGATCATAAGAATCTTTTTCATCTTTATAGAATTTTATCAGTTTACGCGTTTGTTCCGGATACAAATGTAAGAATAATATTTTAGAATTGTTGTCCGATAAGGAAGTGGAACTGGCTTCTGTTCTTCTTTTCAGGATTGTCGAAGCCGTAGCCCCAGTCGATACCGAGCAGACCGATCATCGGGAGGAACACCCTCACGCCGACACCTGCGGAGCGCTTTATCTGGAACGGATTGAAGTTCTTGATGTCTGACCAGCAGTTACCTCCCTCAAGGAAGCCCAGCACGAAAATCGTGGACTGAGGCTGGAGAATGACAGGATATCGGAACTCCATCGTGAACTTGTCATAGACATTGCCGGCGTAGTAGCCGTTGGAGTTGTACGGGGTCACCTCCCAAGGGGTAAGATAATAGTTCTCGTAACCTCGGAGGGCGATGATGTCAGCCCCATAGGTGTCGTAGCCCGACATACCGTCACCACCGACTCTGAAGCCCTCGAACGGAGAATAACCCCACTTGCGGTTGTAATATCCAAGGTAACCGAACTGCGCGCGGCTCATTATCACGAAGTCCCCGATGACTTTGGTGTAGAGCTCTCCGCTGACCTTCCATTTATGATACTCGATCCACTTGTAGCGGTCCGCCGAGCTCCAGTTGTCGTAGTTGATGTCCTTGTAGCTTGAGACCTTTGTTGGATTGCCGCTCGCGTCAAGCGTGCCGAGATCCTTCTTCCTGAACAATGAATATGGAGGAGTCAGCTGAAGGCTGGCGCTGAAGTTCGACCCCATACGAGGATAGATCTGCTGGTCGGTCGAGTTACGGCTCAGACTGATCGTGTAGCTCAGGTTGTGAGACTTACCGTCATTGAACATAAAGTAACCGTTAATCCAGTTCTTCAGGTCGTAGATCTGCCAGCTCAGGCCATTGTAAAGCACGAAATAGTTGTCAGGCCACTTGAGCCTCGTGCCGATTCCGGCCGAGAATCCATAGACCTGCATGACCTTGTCGTTGGACAGAAGCCCGATCGCAAGATACGAGTTTGTCTGCCTCGTATAATAGGCCTGAAGGTTCAGGGAGGTAGGTTTCTTTCCGAAGAGCCACGGCTCGGAGAAACCGAACACCAAAGACGTGTAGTAGGTTCCGTTAGTCTGGAAACGCAGCGAAAGGTTCTGGGCGTCTCCGAGAGGCACCGGCCTCCAGGCGTTCTTCTCGAACATACGCTTCGTGGAGAAGTTGTTGAAGTTCACGCCGACGGTGGCTACGAAAGTGTTGGCTCCCCAACCTCCCGAAAGTTCCAGCTGGCTGGAAGGCTTCTCTGTCACGTTATAGACAATGTCCACAGTGTTGTTCAACTGGTTAGGGAGGATGGAATAGCCTTTTGATGCATCAGCGATGGACTCCGGATCGAACTGTCCCAGAGATGCGATTTCCCGGATGGACCTCTCGAAGTCAGTCTGGCTGAAAAGGTAGCCTGGCCTTGTGGCGACCTGTCTGCGGACAACCCTCTCGTTGGTCAGGTTGTTGCCGTTGATGACGATGTTGTTCAGGGTGGCCTGCTTTCCTTCCGATATTCTCATCTCCACATCGACGGAGTCGCCCTCGATGTTAAGTTCGACAGGAGTCACATTGAAGAAGAGGTAACCATTGTCGCGGTAAATCTTGGACACATCCTGATCACCCTGCTTTCCGCCTCCCAGAAGCCTCTTCTGCATAGTCACCATATCATACGGGTCTCCCTTGCGGATGTTGAGAATCTCGTTGAGCTGGTCGGTGGAATAGACCGAATTGCCGGTCCAGGAGATGTTCCTGAAATAATATTTCTTGCCCTGGTCAATCTTCAGGTCGATTCCCAACCGGTCCGGAGTCACATAGTAGATGGAGTCCTTGATGATGCGGGCGTCACGGAAACCGGCCTCGTTGAACTTGCTGATGAGGCTGTTCTTGTCGTTGGGATATTCCTTTTGATTGAATTTCTTGGTGTTGAAGAAATTATACCATTTCTTGGCCTTCGTCTTCTTCATAGAGCGGGAAAGCTTGAAATCCGTGAAGCCATCCGCCCCCTGGAAATTGATGTCCCTGATCTTGACCTTGGAGCCGCGGTCAACGGCGAAGTTCACCTTGATCGCATTCTTCACGATAGAGTCCTTCCGGGTCTGTACATCGACTTTGCAGTTGAGGAAGCCTTTGTCGGCGTAGAACCGCTTGATGATGTCGGTGGAGGTCTTCGCCACATAATCGGAGAACTCCCCTCCCCTGCGGAGGTTAAGCCTTTCATCCAGATCCTTCTGCTCACCCTTTTTCACGCCGGTGAAAAGCCATTTGGACACTCTCGGACGCTCCTGGATTCGTATGACCAGAAAAGCGGAATCCTGCTTCTCGCTGAGATGGTCTATCTCCAGAGCGACGTTCTCGAAATACCTCTGCATCCAGAGCCTGGAAAGGATGGAGGAGATGTCATCGCTTGGCACCGTGATCTTCATACCTTTCTGAAGGCCGGTCAACGAGATGATCTGCTGACTGGAAAACTGATGGTTTCCCTCCACGGACACTCCGCCGACATAATATGTCGCCGGGTGGTCATAATCAACTTCAACAGCTTCGGAAGATTTTGCGGCTTCCTGTCCGAAGGCCGGGACAACGGCGGAGGACAAGGCCAGAAGACACAATAGACGATATACTTTCATCGAATCAGATTTCATTTTTAAGATGCAAATATACGCAAGTTATTTAACTTTCCCATACCTTCGGTTCCTGTGGGAATATTCTTCCAGAGCCTTGCGGAATTCCTCCTTGCGGAAATCAGGCCACAGCGTATCGACAAAGACGAACTCTGAATATGCCGCCTGCCACAGAAGGTAATTGCTGATCCTCTTCTCTCCGGATGTACGGATGATCAGGTCAGGGTCAGGTATTCCGTCGGTCACAAGATAATGTCCGAAATCCTCTGACGCAAGAGATTCCAGCCCCCGGACATCGCCGGCATATTTCCCGGCCATTTTTTTCGCAGCCTGAAGGATGTCCCATTTGCCGCTGTAGCTCAAGAACACAATCAGAGTCAGAAGAGGCTCTTTCCCCGTGGGGGGAGCGGTCAGTTCCTCAGCCTTGCGGATCGCGTCCACAAGATCGCCGTCAAGCCTTGACAGATTACCGAGCACGCGGAAAGAGACACCTTTGGCCGCCAGTGTGTCGCACTCATCCGCGATCGATTTCATCATAAGGTGCATCAATGTGCTCACCTCCGCCTCAGGTCGGTTCCAGTTCTCCTCGGAAAACGCGAACAGCGAAAGATACTTGACCCCTTCCTCTGCTGCGGCCTCCACACAGGCACGGACGCTCTCCACGCCATTGTAGTGGCCGGAGACCCTTTCAAGTCCCCGTTGCCAAGCCCAACGTCCGTTCCCATCCATAATTATAGAGACGTGAACAGGTATATTCTTGATTTCGTTCATATTCCTGAATCATTGTTCTCCGCTGTTCCGGATGTCCTCACCCCAAAACAGCTTCGTGGTCAGAGCCTTTATAAAACTGGTGTTTTCAAGACGAACCCTCTTTAGCGAAAACTGTGCCACCATAACATCCAGCCTTACCGAAGGCTTCACCAGATGATTCCTGTTGTCCATCGACAACATCACGTTCTCATCCCTGGAGCGGACCGAGAGCGAGATTTTCGTAGTGTCCGGAACGACCAGAGGGCGGGCATTCAGGTTGTGCGGTGCAATCGGTGCGATGATCAGCACCTTCGCCTCCGGAGCGCAGATCGGTCCTCCGACGCTCAATGAATATGCCGTCGAGCCTGAACTGGTGGCCACCAACAGCCCGTCGGCCCAATATGTCGGCAACGGATTGCCGTCAATGGAGACATCTATTCCGAGAAGAGCGGCTCCGGAACGGTGTACGGAGACCTCGTTCAACGTATAGGGCCAGAATGTGGAATCAGGCTCCGGCACGCCGCTGACGGCAGTCCTCAGGAGTTCCCTGTCCTCAAGGTACCAGCCTCCTGACAGAAGGGCTTCACAGGCCTCCTCCGGACTGTACTCGGAGAGGAAACCGAGACGCCCCATATTCACCCCGACCACAGGGATGCCGGAGTCTCCGACACATTGTGACGCGGAAAGAAACGTACCGTCACCGCCGACACTCATCACCAGGTCAGTGCCGGGAAGGATGTCGGCTCCACCGCTGATCTCATAGAGCGTAAAGGCTTCCTTCTCAAGCCGTTCAAACATTGAGGAAAGCCTCGCGCCGCGCAATGCGCCACCCTCTCTGGAATACAGTGCAATCTTCATAGCGGTTACCTTGCAAACAATCAAAACTCAAAAATAGCACAATTCTGATTAAAACTGAACAGAAATCATTATTTTTGTATGACTATATTATGATGATGAATAATGACCAGACTTAGTGTAAACATCAACAAGATCGCCACGCTCCGCAACGCGCGCGGCGGGAACATACCCGATGTGGAGAAGGCCGCGACTGACTGTGAGAAATTCGGTGCGGAGGGGATCACCGTGCATCCCCGACCTGACGAAAGACACATAAGGTACTCTGACGTGAGAGCCATAAGACCGACCGTCACGACAGAGTTCAACATAGAAGGCAACCCGATTCCGAGTTTCGTCGCACTGACGCTCGAGGTCGTCCCCGACCAGGTGACACTGGTTCCGGACGCCCACGACGCAATCACTTCCAACGCGGGTTGGGACACGGTCACAAACAAAGAGTTTCTCACGGAAATCTGCGCCACCTTCAAAAGCAAGGGAATCCGCACCTCGATATTCATAGACCCTTCGCCCGCAATGGCCGAGGGGGCCAAGGCCTGCGGATGCGACAGGGTGGAGCTTTACACGGCTGACTACGCCGCCAGGTATGCGGCCGGCCCTGAGAAAGCGATAGCCCCCTACCTTGAGACTGCCCGGGTCGTAAGGAGCCTTGGCCTGGGACTGAACGCCGGACACGACCTCAATCTTGAAAACCTTGAATATTTCATCAGGACAATCCCTTGGACAGACGAGGTCTCCATCGGACACGCGATCATCTGCGACGCACTTTATATGGGTTTGGAGAAAACAATACAGGCCTATCTGTCCAAGATTAAGATTTTTTAGTTATTTTTGTAATCACGAATATTTTTAACGATACAATAAAATGAAACAGACACCACTGATCATCAGCGTCATAGCCCTTGTTGCTGTGGCCGCACTCGGAATCATCCAGCTCACCTCGAACGGTAACGGCAAGAAGAAAGCCGCATCCGGCGAAGTGGTTGAGGCCACAGCACAGGCAGGATCCATCGTTTGGTTCGACCTTGACAGAGTACTCAACGAGTACGATATGGCCAATGACCTCAGATCCGTCGTGGAGACCAAGGTTCAGGGCATTCAGGAGGAGATCAACCGGAGAGGCAACAAACTCCAGAGCGATGCCAACAAGTTCCAGTCCGACCTTGACAAGGGTCTGCTCGTCCGTTCAGTGGCCGAGCAGAGAAACCTCAAGCTTCAGGAGCAGCAGAACAGCTTCAACAACTACGCTGCGCAGAAACAGCAGGAGATCGCCGAGGAGCAGCAGGTTATGATGAACCAGCTCGGCGACGCTATCAAGACTTTCCTCGACAAGTTCAACGAGGAGCACAAGTACGCCATGATCATCGCCACACAAGGCAGCGTCCTTCCGGCTCCGGTAGCCACCGGAGATCCCGACCTGGATGTGACGGACGCCATCCTTTCAGGCCTCAATGACGAGTACGTGCGGAGCAAAGGCAAGGGGAAGCCGGCCGCGGCTGCAGCGGACACTGACGAAACCAAAGCCGAATAAGCTTTGAGAATCGCTCTCCTGTCGTGCTTCTACCCTTTCAGAGGAGGGATTTCTCAGTTCAACGCAAGTCTTTACTTGGAACTGGGGAAAAGCCACACTGTCAAGGCGTTCAATTTTAAAAGACAGTATCCGGAGTTCCTTTTTCCGGGAAAGACGCAATACGTCACAAAGGATGATGACGCCGTACCCGTCGAGAGCGAAGCTCTGTTGGATACGGCTAATCCTTTTACTTATTGGCAGACCTTCAGAGCCATCAGGAACTGGAAACCGGATGTTGTGGTCATCAGTTACTGGATGTCCTATTTAGGGCCTTCACTCGGATTCGTCGCCCGAAGGCTCAGAAAACATTGCAAGGTCATTTCCGTACTGCACAATGTGATCCCACACGAGCCCCGGTTCTTTGACGCGCCGCTGACAAAATACTTTCTGTCAGGATGTTCAGGAAACGTGACTCTTTGTGATGAAGTCGCCGAAGATTTGCGGAAGCTCTCGCCGAAGGCCTTGAACGTCACTTTGTTCCACCCGATATACACCCATTTTGGAGAGAAATTGCCGCGGGAGGAAGCCGAAACGGCTCTAGGTCTCAGGCACGGGATGAAGAACCTCCTTTTCTTCGGATTGATTCGGGAGTACAAAGGGCTTGACATCCTGCTGGAAGCCTTCGGCAAACTGGACGGTTCCTACCAGCTGATTGTCGCCGGCGAGCCGTACGGCCCGTTTGACAAGTACCGGAGGATCATCGACAGCTCTCCGTCCAAGGACCGGATAAGATTGTTCACGGACTACATAAAGGATTCCGAGGTCAAAGACTACTTCTCAGTGGCGGACCTTGCCGTCCTGCCTTACAGGTCCGCGACACAAAGCGGAATCAGCGCCATCGCTTACCATTTCGAGGTTCCGATGGTCGTCACCGATGTCGGCGGGCTTCGTCAGGCGATCGGCGACAGCGGCACCGGACTTGTCGCGCAGAAGGCCGATCCGGACAGCGTCGCGAAGGAAATAATGACGTACTTCTCCGATGAGAACTTGAGAACTCTCTGCATAAACTCGATCAGAGCCGAGAAAGAGCGGCTTTCCTGGAAGACGTTCGGCAGAAAACTGCTTGAGTTCACCGATAATTTGTACAAGAGACAATGAACAGATTCTTGACTGCTTTCGCGGCCTTCCTATGTCTGACGGCCGCCTTCCAGTCCGGAGCGTCCGCTCAGGACTATACGGCGCCACAGGTCGTGGTGTCCGCGGACAAGGTACGCTACGGAGGAAAGATCTTTTATATGCACGTAGTGCAGGGACGCCAGACTTTGTATTCCATCAGCAAGGCGTACAATGTCACAATCCAGGAGATATACGACGCCAATCCGACCCTCCACCTTGAGACTGAAGGCCTGAAGAAAGACCAGATCATACTCATCCCGATAAAGGGAGACGCAGCAGGTAAAGAGCAGAAAGAGGGTCAGGAAGCGGAGCAGCCGACAAAAGCCGAGGCTCCGGCAACCGACACTGCGGGTCAGGCCTCAAGTGAGGACAACGGCTCGGATGAATATTTCACCCACAGGGTCAAATGGTTCGAAGACCTGACATCCATCGCCAGAAAATACTCAGTCTCCGTGGAATCCATAATGAACATCAACGGAATGACCTCAGACAAGGTCAAGCGCAAGGATGTCATAAAGATTCCGAGAGAGCCTGAAAAGTGGGAGAAAGTCAAAGCGTCCGATGCGGAAGAGTCAGCGACAGCCTCAACCGCCACTCGGACAGGAAGTACAGAGACAGGTGACGGGCAAAACGCCGACGAAACGTCCCAGAACAATTGGTTTGACAAGATATTCAAACCAAAACGCGAGGTTGCGGCCTCACTTCTACTGCCTTTCAACGCGTCCCGGAAAGCGGATCCGCAGATGATGGATTTCTATAGCGGCGCGCTGCTGGCCGCAAAAGACCTTGGAGAAAACGGCGTAGATGTCAATTTGAGTGTGTACGACAACGCCGGCGGAACAATGCCGATGACCGAGGAGAGGTTCGCACAGAGTGATTTCGTCATCGGGCCGGTCTCGAATTCCGAGATAGCAAGGACAGTGAACGCGTGCAAGGGCAAGTCCTGGATTGTCTCGCCTCTTGACCCAAAGGCCGAAGCCCTTGCGGACACGATTCCGAACATAATCCAGGCTCCGGCGCCGTCAAGCGCACAGATAAAGGATATGGTCAGGTGGGTGCGCTCCGACCTGGAGGCCTCCGACAAAGTCCTGCTTATCTCACAGAAAGGAGCCTCAACAAACGGCTACCCGACCGAAGTCATCAACGAGGTGAACAGCTCCGGAATACAGCACAGCACCTTCTCGTTCAACATTCTGGAAGGAAGGTCGATAATGGAAAGGCTTGCGGGAATAATGACAGGGAACGGCACGAACAGGGTCATCATAGCATCTGAAAGCAAGGCCTTCGTCATTGAGGTCGTAAGGCTTCTTTACCTTGTCTCCAGCCAGAAAAAAGACATTGTCCTTTACAGCACATCAAAGCTGAGGACTTACGATGAGATTGACGTCGAGCAGCTCCACAGCCTCAACCTGCACGCAAGCGTGTCATACTTCGTTGACTACGACTCAAAGGACGTGCAGAATTTTCTGATGGCATACAGGGCCCTCTACAACACAGAGCCAAGCCGCTCGGCATTCCAAGGTTACGATCTGATGAAGTACTTCTCGACTTTGTGTTCAGACCAGAGTTGGAAAAAGACCGATCCCGGAAAGATTGAGGGTAAAGGACTCCAGTCTGACTTCCACCTCGTGAAGACCGGCCGCGGCGGCTATGTCAACCAGGCTGTGCGCAGGGTGGTTTATGAGCGTGACTATTCAGTCGTCAAAGTCAAATAGAAGACAAAAGAGACTTGGCGTTTTCAACGGCGGCGGCAGTGATCCTGCTGCCGCTCAGCATTCTTGCGATTTCCTTGACACGGTCCTGCCCGGTTATAGGCTTGACCGACGTCGTGGCCTTGCCGAGGACATCATATTCCTTCTCAACCAGATAATGTGCGCTCCCCTTTGCGGCTACTTGAGGAAGATGCGTTATGGCGAAGACCTGCATATCCTTCCCCATAGAGCATATCATCCGCCCCATCTTGTCGGCCACACTGCCGGAGACACCGGTGTCAATCTCATCGAATATGAGCGTCGGCATATTCACAAACTTGGCCATCATCGCCTTAAGGCAAAGCATCAGGCGGGACATCTCACCGCCTGATGCACACTTGGAGACATCGGCAGGATTGGCGCCGGAGGCAGAGAACATAAACCTGACAGCATCGGAGCCGGATGCGGACAGCGGAGAGGGGGACAATTCCACATTGAACACGGCATAGTCCATCTCAAGCGCGCGCACTGATTCCGTGATTGCTTTGGAGAACGGTTCAGCGGCCTTTGCCCTGACCTCGCGGAGACGGTGCGCTATGGCTTCAATGTTTTTCTTTTCCGCCGCCATCTTATTCTCAAGCTCATCCTTGCGGGACTCCAGAGCAGTGGAATCGAAAAGTGATTCGGAAAGAGTGTTCCTTTTCCCGATCAGCTCGGCGATGGAGGAAGCGGAGTACCCCTTCATCAGATCGTACAGAAGCGACAGGCGATCATCCACAGCCTCAAGCCGTTCCTGGGAAAGCTCGGTCTGAGAATTGATGGCCGAGACATCCTCCAGGATATCATCCAGCTCAGTGCGTGCGGAGTCCACACGCTCAGCCAACGCAGCGGCCTCGGGAACAAACCTCGCGACCTTCTCCAGCATCTTCTGAGCCTCCTTCAAGGCCGATGACAACGGCAAAGTCTCCGAATTGGGATCCGACGGGTTGAACATCTCCTCGACACAGCCAAGATTCTCCTTTATCTCCTCGGCATTTGCCAGCTGCTTTTGCTCCGCCTCAAGAGATTCGATCTCACCGTCCTGAAGTCTGGCATCCTCAAGCCTTTGGTAACGAGCCTTGATATAATCCTTCTCCTCGCTTAGCTTGGCCAGTTTGGCGGAGACCTCCGAATATTCCTTCTCAAGAGTCCTGTATGTCCTGTAGGACTTGTCGCAGTCTTCCAGAAGGGATTCATTGCCGGCGAAATGATCCAGCATCGAGAGCTGGAAAGACTTGTCAATCAGAAGGAGTGTCTGATGCTGGGAATGGATGTCCACGAGACGTGACGAGATGCTCTGAAGGGTCTGGACACTCACCGGAGAATCATTGATGAAAGAGCGCGAGCGTCCCGAACGGTTCACGACACGGCGGACCGTCAGTTCTCCGTCCTCCGGCTCCACATCATTTTCACCGAGGATTTCCATCAGCCCTGCGTCCGAAGACGGAATTCTGAAAACCGCCTCAACCACACAACTGTCAGCGCCGTCACCTATCACGGAAGCGTCAGCCTTGGCTCCTAGAAGCAACGAAAGAGCACCGAGCAGAATGGACTTGCCGGCTCCGGTCTGACCTGAGATAATAATCAGACCCTCCGGAAAATCGACATCCAGAGAGTCTATCAAAACGTAATTTCTTATCTGAAGGGACCGCAGCATAGCCCCGGGAATTATTCGCCGTCAGAAATGTCATCCTTTACCGGACGGGCCGAAGACTCTTCCTCGTTACCTGTTCCGGCCATCCTGTAATAAAGCTCTCCATCCTCGAATTCAGAGATGGCGATAAGATCCGGCTTTGGAAGTTTTTCGTAATACTTTGAGATCTCTATCTGCTCCCTGTTCTCGAAAACCTCATCCATCGTGTCCCGGTCGGTGCGGAAATCCTCAAGCTTCTTCGCAAGTTCCTTCTTCTCCGCCAAAGCGATCTGATTGGCCCTCTTGTAGAGGAGAACAACCGTCTCATAGATGTTGCCTGTCGGCTCGGCGAGATACTTGATGTCCCTGGTGATTGTGTTTGTAGGGACTTTCTTCTTTATTTCCATATTCAGAAGCTGTTTAGAAACTGTTTAAAAATAATTTCTCTTTTTTCTTATGCGGCCTTTCCGGCCA
>CAVCPY010000188.1:0-15006 GCA_963604245.1 Eggerthellaceae bacterium | reverse complement strand
TTCCAAAGCCGAAACTGTCTCGAAAATCCCACATAATAAAATGCGGGAACCATTTTTAAACAGCTTCTAAGCCTGACGATGTTGGCGGCAGTACCCAAACGATAGGATCTCAACACGGCGGTCTTGGTAAAGCCGGAATGAATTCCATCCGCCAGAAGATGCAGGAAATTCATCTGGTAGGCGGAAAGAAATACTGTCTGCTGGATGAAAAGCGGCTCACAGGCATCCAGCAGACGGTCAATGCCGAATCCAACATCCTCGGCGGCCGCCGCCAGGCCGCTGTGAAGCCAAACGAACCAAGCCAATTGCTGCACGTATGATGAATACCTGTCCGTCACGTTGCAGATTCGGCGGGCAAGTTCCGCCGAAATTTCCTTTCCGGTAACCTCAAAACGCCTGCGAATATCTTCTATCCAATCATTTTCACTGATCCTCCCAAGATAGAACAAGTCTCCAGAACGGCAGAAAGGATAGTCCTGCCTCTGGAACATCTTCTCCATCAATCATTCGGTCATTTCGAAGACAGCATTATTTCACAGTCTTTTTGACATCTTTAGGTTGAGCGATGACCTCCTTGTCCTGTAGATACAAAGGATTATACTTACCGCGAGGGATATCACTAAAAATGAAATAATTAGCCTTGCGGGCTGCAACTATGTGATCCGTTGTGGCGGTGGTGATTGCTGACACGGCCAAATCAAACAGAGCGGACAATGCAGAATTGCCTCCCGAATTCTGTTGCAGATCCAAGTGCAGGTCGCAACTTCTGTCAAAAATAATTTCATTCGAGGAGGTTGACTTGATGATATACCTGATTTTCGTGTCAATTCCGAATCCCCTTTTTGCCCAAGTGTCAATCTGGGAAAAGACTACAGCATCTGCCCCAAAATAATTCTTGAACATTGTCAAAGGACTATCAATAAACATTTCGGAATCGTATGCACTCTCAGCCTTCAGTATGTCCATCGCAAGGAGCGGGGAAATCACATAATATCCCGCCTCGGCAAGAGGACGGCTGATGGAGGTGTAAAGCAAGTCTTTTGCTTCGACATTGGATGTGTTGTTTATGGGTGGCATCACCAATATTGTGACAGGCATATCCTCATACATCATCGCATACTGGGAATCCCGAGTTATGCGGTTCGTAGTCCCGCAAGAGCATACCACAACTGCCAGCACGAGCAAAGGAATAATCTTCTTCATTATTTTGCGAGCTTTTTAATCAATGGTTCTATGAACTGGGCGGATTCAGGATAGTACTCAATCTCCTTCTCGAGCATTTCTTTCCCTTTCTCCTGAAATAGAGCGCCATAATCGTCAGTCTTGAAAAGCCTCTTCTGGGAAGAAGTAGCATTTTCCAAGAAAGTGGTGGCGGTTTCCGGCTGGAGGAGTAGGTAACCATATTCTGCACAAATTCCGGGAGGGGGAACCTGACGTGTCCCTCCCGGCTGAGACACCATATCCTCATACACGGCAACAAGATTGCAGATGCTTTTAGGGGTTTGCTTATCGTATGACTGGTAGGCCAGATTCTCATATGCCGTCGTGCCGCTTTGGGTACCACCCCAGTAGTATAGGGTAGAGGTTGTCCCGCAAGAAGTCAGGGACATCGCAGCCACAATCCCTACGATAGCAATACTTTTGTTTCTCATAACTCTACAATCTTATGTTCTTGGGTGGAGATGAATAATCTCTTGTGGTAAATCTCGTTACCGCCACTCATTACAACCACGTCGTGCTGGCCTGGAGCAATATAGATGGTGTTTTGGGCTGTTTTCTTGATGTTCCTGTCCTTACGCCAGGATTTTTCCTTAACCGTGTAGACATTGTGAGAATTGTTGTCAACATTCACTGTGATAGGCGTTTTGGCAGCACTCACAAACGACAGCATCCCCTCATCGGCCTTGCCAGAAGACACCGAATATGAACCAACACCGCAAGAACATAGCAGAAGGCTGCATACAGCCATTAGAATTATCTTTTTCATAACTATCTATTTGTCTGAAATGTAATAGTTTGTAAGATTTTCGGGGTCAAGAGCCTCCCCGTCGTAGGTGCAAAAAGATATTTCGGTTTCAGGGGTGTCTCCATATGAGGAAACCACAGACACCGCCCCTATCTTTTGTCCAGGAAGCTCAATGTCCAACCCGGTTTGAGGGTTTTTCACGACCTTACCCTTCTTGTACACATTAAAAGTATCTCCCGCCGCAAGACCTTGTGACGCTCCGCCAGAAATAATGTATGTGTCATCATCAATAGAAAGAATGTAAGACCTCCAAGGCTTGTCCATACACTTGTTTATAATGTTCTCGACAAGCTGGCTCAAGGCTGCTGAAATGGCTTTATCGCTGAGTGTCGCATCGAATCCGGCAGTGCCACCAAGTCCCATTGTCTGTTTTGAGGATGTCTCCGCAAAGCCCTTCGCCTCATCAGAATAGATTATAAGTCCTGTAGCGGCCTCCACAAGTCTGATGCTCACACCCGCCTCCACGGTCTGGGTCTTTGTCGAAGAGAAGACTTTCTGCTGTCCTTCGGCTTTTCTTCCATATTCGGTTATAGAGCCAAGTATGATGTAGTCGGCTCCTATTTTATTCATTCCCTCTCCGGCCTCCGCCACAAGAACATCAAGATCGTCCCTTTCCAAAAGAATGAACTTCCCGCTTGCTGCAAGCTTTGAAGACAGAAGGTCAAGAGCCTGCTTACGCATAGGGTCATTTTCCTTGTCATAGAACAACCCTTTGGCGTACTGGGTCTCATTGGAAAACCTACCAATGGCGACCTTCCTTTTGATTGTCTTGTCCTGCGCCGACATTGATACAGTCCCTATGACCATAAAAATAGCGGCAAGGATAATCGAATGTTTTACAAAAGTTTTCATATACAATTCATAAAAGTTGTTAATACTATACATCCAAACATAAAAAGTGCGAACCGCCATTCTTCCCGCTGTCAAAGGTCTTAGCGAACCCTGATCTCGTGCAAAAATTGACATTTGTCTTTTTTCTGCCCTTCTGTCAGCGGTTGATTATGAATTTTGGCTTATCGGCGCTTAAACAGGCTCTGCGACCGATACACGAGCTATTCAGTCAGGCCTCGGGCACGGAGGAGGGCTCCGGGGTCCGGCTGTGCGCCGCGGAAGTAAAGGTAGAGGGTCATCGGCTCCTCGCTGCCGCCCTTCTCAAGGAAGGTCTGACGGAACTTCAGAGCGACCTCAGGGTTGTATATTCCCTGCTGCTTGAAGTACTCGAAGGCATCCTTGTCCAGAACCTCGGCCCAGAGGTAGCTGTAGTAGCCGGCGCTGTAGCCGCTGTTGAAAATGTGGTTGAAATAGGTCGTGCGGTAGCGAGGGATGATCTCTTCGATGAGGCCCATCTCCCTGCAGACCTTTTTCTCGAAGTCAGCCACATTGGCGGCCTGGTCGCCCTCCGACAGCTTCGCAAGGTCAGCCTCGGTGAGCTCGTGCCACTTCATATCCAGGATGGACGCGGCGCAAAGCTCGGAGGTCATAAAGCCCTGGTTGAACTTTCTGGCGTTGCTTATCTTAACCACAAGAGAGTCAGGAATGACATCGCCGGTCTCGTAATGCTTGGCATATTCGGCAAGGATCTCCGGCTGGAAGGCCCAGTTCTCATTGAACTGCGAGAATGTCTCAACGAAGTCACGGGCGACATTGGTGCCGCTGACGGAAGGATAATGGCATTTGGTGAGAAGCCCGTGCAGGGCGTGACCGAACTCGTGGAACACCGTCTCGACCTCATCGATGGTGAACAGGGCCGGAAGCGAGTCGGTCGGAGCGGTCATATTCCCCACATTGATGATGATCGGGCGAACGTCATTACCATCAGCATCGACATACTGCTCACGGAAATTCGTCATCCACGCACCGCCTCTCTTCGAAGCGCGCGGGAAATAATCGGTCGTGAATATTCCAAGAAGGCTTCCGTCAGCGTCCGTGACCTTGAAGGCCTCGACGGCCGGGTTGTAGAGCGGAACGTCCTTCAACGGCTCGACATTGACACCATAGAGCTTATGGGCGGCGAAGAAGACCCCGGCGCGGACATTCTCCATCCGGAAATACGGCTTCGTCAGATTCTCATCCAATGAATATTTCCGCGCGCGCACCTTCTCGGCGTAGTAGAACCAGTCCCAGGACTCGATCTTCGAGCCCTCGGCAAGCTTTCCCGCCTGAATATCCTCATCCATAACCTTCTGCATTTCAGCAATCTCCTCCTTGGCCTTGCTTACGGCCGGGCCGATGATCTTGTCAAGGAAAGCGTCCACGGTCGCCGGGTCGTGAGCCATCTTGTTGTCAAGCTGGTAAGCGGCGAAGTTATCGAATCCAAGCAGCTTGGCTCTCTCGGCGCGGAGTCTCAGAATCTCAAGGCAGAGGGCTTTGTTGTCATATTCATTGCCATTGTTGCCTCTTGAGGAGTAGGCTTTGAACATCTCCTCGCGGCGGTTTCTGTCCTCGCAGGAAGTCATCTCGGAGGTGTAGGAAGAGACCGGAACGCCGAACTTCTCCTTGAAGGCGTTGTTCTCCGCAAGCAGGTTCGTGCCGAATTTCTGCTGGGCGGCGGCGATCTTCTGATTGATTTCCTTGATCCGAGCCTGCGCGGCCTCGTCAAGGTCAACTCCGTTGCGGGTGAAACTCTGGTAGAGTTTCTTGAGAACCATCTGCTGTTCCCTCGTAAGGGCGCTCTGGTCAGCATCATAGACGGTCTTCACCCTACCGAAGAACGCCTTGTTCATCGAGATGTTGTCCTCGTGTTCGGTGATCAGCGCCGTGGCCTCCTCGACGACCTTGTTCATCTCGTCGCTGCCCTCGGTCTCCTGAAGGTTGAAAAGCACGGCCGAGGTCTCTGTCAACGTCTTGCCGGACAGTTCGTAAGCCGCCACTGTGTTCTCGAACGAGGGCGCCTCCTGATTGTTCAGGATGGCCTCCAGTTCCTTGTTCTGCTCCTCAATCCCAGCCTTTATCGCCGGAATGTAGTCGGAAAGCTGAATCCTCTCGAACGGCGGGATGCCGTAAGGTGTGTTCCATTCCTCCAGGAACGGATTTGTTCTTGTCTGTGTGCAAGCTGCCATCATAGCGATCGCTCCTAATGCTAAGACTGTCTTCTTCATCTTAGTGAATGTGTTTAATAATGTTCAAAATAGACCTCAATCCGCCTTCCCGACCCCGTCGATGTCGATGAGGGTGAACTGGGACTGACCCTGATAGACGGTCAGGATGCCTTTGACGTTGATCTTGGCGCCGCCAAGGATGTCCTCCCCAATCTGCGTGTCGGCAAAGCGCGCATAGCCGCTCGTGCGGATCTGCACATCCGTGCCGCCCATCTTGAAGTACTGGCTTACCGCATATGCGTCCGCGTTCTTGAGCAAGGTCGCTTTGAGTTCCGGATCCGAGACCTTCCGGGCGTAGTCGGCGGAAGTGGCCTCATCGAACTTGCCGGAATTGATGTAGTCGATGAATCCCTGCTTGGACATCGCCCAAGTGGTGATTCCCCAGGTTGGATCCGCCACCGGAGCGTAGTCCTTGCCGGTAGAGGAAAGGAATATCCTGTTGGACGAAGCCGTCTTGTCCTTGTAGGAGTCGATGTAGATCAGGCAGAAAATCTCGCCTCCGTAAGTCAGGCCGTCAAGCTCGACGTAGCAGCCAAGATTCTCCTCTTTCAGAAGATCGGCGGCAGCCACTTTCTTCGCCTCCAAAGGCGTGTCAATCTTGCCTCTGAACACGTGTGTGTCGATGATGTACTGTACATCGAGGTAAGAGGTCTCGTACTCTCCGGTAGGGTCGGCATAGCCAAGCTGGAGCATCCCGTTGTAGGCTCCGAGGGTAAGGCCGCTGCATTTGACATAGACCCACTGGCCGAGCTTGTAGTCATTGTAGAGGGCGGTTTTGCCGAGTTTCAACTCGATTCCGCCTGTGGCGTCCTGAATGTAGAGGCTCTTGTAGATGTTGCCGCTGCGGTCTTGGGAGACGACCTGCCCTCCGATGATGATATCCTTCTCAATCTTGACCGGAGACTTGGCGTACAGCGACTTGAGAGCCGCGATGGTCGTGTTAGGCGTCATCGTCACAGGCTCATAGATATCAGCCTTGCCGTAGTCGGTGGTGAAGACCTGGTCCCACTCCTCGCAGGAGGTGATGGCGAACAGGGTGGCTATCAGCGCATAATATATTCTTTTCATCTTGCTCAGAATCTGAAATAAATGTTCAACATATAATTCACTCCGCTCATATAGAAGTACTTGGAGTCAAATCTGTAGAATCTCTCCTTGCTGACGGTGTTGTCCACAAGACGGGTTTGCTCGTAGCCGCCGGTACGGACATTCTTGTTGTTCAGCAGGTTCTTCACCTGAAGCGAGAAGCCGAGCTGGTATCTGCTCTGGATGTACCAGGACTTGCCGACGCTGGCGTTCACCAGTGCGAAATTCTTGAACTTCTCCTGAGCGGCCATATACTCGACCTCCTGTGCGGTCACCTGGCCGTCAGGGCCGGCCGTGGCCATATCCGTCCTGTAGAGAGGGTTCATATCCAGATAGGAATTGCCGAAGAAATCGACATCCGCATCGATGAACCAGTAATTCTTGTTCCAGGCAAGGCCGAGGCTGGCAGCAAGCTGCGGAGTGCTCGGTACATAGTGCTTTTGAAAATGATCCACTATGGTGTTGCCATCAGCATCTAAAGCATAAGAGCCGTCATCATTCTTTTTGTGTACAGGATGGCTCTTCCAGTAAGGGATGACGACACCGTAGGTTCCGGCGACATATTCAGCGCTGTTGTCGTAGGTCTGGTACATCGTAGGATTGGAGGTGTAGATGTACTGGCCGTAGGTGAACACCCCCTGAAGGGAAAGGTTCGTGACAGGAATGGGCACCTTGAAGCCGAGTTCGACTCCGAGGTGTCGCTCGTCTATTCCCGACATCGCAAAATTGGTGAAGGAGTTCTGCGAGTCATCGTAGAAACTCATCACGTCTGTCTGGTCCTTGATGGAAGTGTAGAATCCGGTGACCCGGAGATCGTAGCCGGAGTTGCGCCAGGCGTAGTTGATGTCCGCCGTCAGGGTCTTCGTGGTCTTGAGGTCAGGAATTATTGTGTTCCTCGTCCTCGGGGAGATGAACGCCTGGTCGAAAGTCGGCGCCTCCGTGATGTAGGCGGCGTCGGCGTAGATTCTGTGGCCGCCGCGGATGAAGTAGCTGAGGTTCAGCTTGCCGGATCCCGTGAGGAAGTCCTTCTTGTCAGAATTTCCCTTGGAAGTGATCGGACGGCCGTCTATCTGGTCGTATTTCGTGATGACCTCTCCGTTGTAGGTGAACGGGTCGCCGTTGTCGTCAAGTCCCGGGAAAAGACCCTTCCTCAAAAGACCTTCCCTCCAGAATTTTGAATATCCCAACCTTCCGGCAACCGTAGCCTCCAATCCGCCGAACGTGAAACGTCCCGAGGCCCAGGCCTCGGCGCGGCGGATGTGGGCGTAGTAGTCGTAGCCGTATTTGTCCCCCTGCTTAAGGGTCTGGGCGGCTCCGTTCTGAAGGTAATAGTCAAGGTCGTTCTGGATCATCGTAGGGTAGGCAGCGAAATCCCTCTCGGCGAACTGGTCGATGTTGATGTAGTAGTCTCCGCCCAGAAGGTCGTCCAGAATCTTGTAGTTCTCCGTGCGGTTCCACTTGTAGGAAAGTCCTCCGTTGACCGTCAGGAACCTGACCGGATTCCACTTGCCGTTAAGGGCGAAGTTGAGGTCATTCTGGTCCACCCGCCTCTCCTCAATCACGTACTTGGAACGGTTGCCCGAGTCAGTGGAATTCATCGAGTTGACAGCGTAGAGACGATCCCAGTTCAGATGCGTGGTCGATGAGAGGTCAGACTCCCAGGCCTCCTTCGCCCAAGCATATTTGGCGTAGTTCTGACGGTTGTAGTCTGTGTTGTCCATATAGAAATAGCTCGGCAGATTCCTGTAGTAGTCA
Organism: Eggerthellaceae bacterium; assembly: GCA_963604245.1. Taxonomy (GTDB): domain Bacteria; phylum Bacteroidota; class Bacteroidia; order Bacteroidales; family UBA932; genus Cryptobacteroides. Next base: position 7,041 of record CAVCPY010000188.1, on the reverse strand, counting down.
GGACGGGGGTCAGGGGCGTCGTACCAGTCGAGAGCCGTGTAGCCGTTCTTTCCGAACCTGTAGAGCACTGTGGCCGAGGCCGAGAATTTCTGGGACTCAGGGGTGAAATCATACTTGAGAATCGCAATCGGCTCGTGGGTCTTGCGCACGCGGGCATTGCGCACCTTACCGTTGTAGTAGCCCCAGTTGGAGTTGTACATATTGTCGCCTGTCAGGTCGTAAACCTCCTGGGTGGAACCGTTCTGAGCCCCGCGCTCGCCGGGAGCGGCCATAAAGGTGAGACCGAGCTTGTGTTCCTCGTTGAATTTCTTCTCGACCGCTCCGTAGTAACCGAACGAACGGTAGAAAACGCCTTTGATCCAATCATTTCCGCCAAGCCTTGCGGATGCGCTGAAGGCGTAGGACCAGCCGTTGTCAAGCTGACCGGAAGCGTAGGTCAGCATCAGACGGAATCTGTACAGGGCGCTGTTTGTCAGCACGCTGCCTCGCCAGCCGGTACGGACGGAGGAGGCCATCGGCATAATGTTCGTCAAGCCGTTGTAGCCGCCGAATCCGAAATCGGAAATCTCCGCTCCGTTCACGGACTCCTTGCTTCTTGTGGCCTCGTTCAGGCCGCTCCACAGGGAGTACGGAGTGTAGCCCGTGATGGCGTCGTTCATCCTCACACCGGCCAGATAGACATCCTGGGACTCACTGGAATAGCCACGAACACGGAAACGCACCGAACTGAAGTTGTAGCCGGCCATATTGTTGAACACATCGTTCTGGCCGAAAAGGATGGTAGGGCTGTCCTGATAGCCCGAATCATCCATATCGAACTCGGAGAAGCTGGCGTCGTCCACCTCGGCCACCTTCGCGACCGGGGTCAGGGACAGAGCGAACATATTCTTGACATAGCCGTCGTTGACGGTAACGTTCACCGTGGAACGGAGGTAGTCCGGGCTTTCGATGACGAGGTCGTACATTCCGTCCTTCAGGTTCTCTATCCGGAATGTGCCGTCCTGCCCGGCTTTCACGCGGGCGACTTCCTGACCTCCCGAGTAGAGGACCAGCTGCGCTCCGTCAATGGCCGCCTTGCTCAATCGGCTGACGACCGTACCCTTCACGCCACCGGTGTAGGTCTGGGCCGACAGTGTCAGTGCCAGAAACAGAGCCGAGGCGACAAGGAATATTCTTTTACTCATAAACTTTGAATATTATTGTTTGTCGCGGTCGCCGAGCCTGTCGGAGCGACCGAAGTAATCATTTGTCGCTTATGACAATATATGTCGGATAGTGATCGCTGTAGCCGCCGACGTAGGATCCGCTGGAATAGGTCCGGAACGGAGTACCCTTGTACTGTCCGGTCTGCTGGACCATGAACGGCTGGCTGAAGACTCGCCCGTAGTATTTCCCTTTGACAATCGGAACGATACGCAGAGTTCCCTTCGGAGCGTTCACCAGTGCCTCGTTGGCAAGGATGATGTCGTAGATGTTCCACTCTCCGCGGTAGGCAAGGGATCCGTAGCCATCCTTCAGCATCGAGATGAAAGGAGAGAAGAAGTCCTGCTTCCCGACATCGGCGGTGCTCTCCTTGCCGCGCAGGTAAACGGTCATACTCTCGTCCGTCGGGTTGTCGTTCATATCCCCCATCACCACAATCTTGATTCCGGGATATTCATTCATCAGCCTGGCGGCATTCTCGTAGATGATCTGGGCGCCGCGGCTACGCAGGTCGCCGCCCTTGCCTCCAAGTCTGGAAGGAAGGTGAGCCACGAAGAACGCAAACATCTCGCCTTTTATCTCGCCCCTGGCCATCAGAATGTCCCTGGTGCGGAAGTTCCTTTGGGCGTCCCTGTCCAGGTCGAAGGTGATGTCCGGGCTGTTGAAATCGAACGGTATGGACTTGCTTTCAATCAGTTTGAACTGTTCCGGACGGTAAAGCAGGGCCACGTCCACGCCCCGTCTGTCCGGCCCGTCATAGTGTACGATCTGGTAGTTGGCGTCCGCGATTTCCGGTTGGCCGACAAGATCCTCAAGCACGTGACGGTTCTCGATCTCGCTCAAGCCGAGGATTGTGTGGAAGGACTTGTTCTCTTCCGCCATCGCCTTGATGACAGTCGCAATGTTGTGGAGCTTACGGTTGTACCGCGCGTCAGTCCAGCGGTTCGCCCCGTCGGGGAGATATTCATAGTCATTCTTGCCCTCGTCGTGGTAGGTGTCGAAGAGGTTCTCGACATTGTAGAAGCCGATGACATAGCCCTTCGCTCTTTTGTCCACTTTTGCGCACGCCGTGACGGTGACGACAAGAAGCAGGAGTGCGGAATAAAGTATTTTTCTCAAACGCATACAGTTTTGTATTATATTCATTGTAGTTTACCTCCACCACCAAGACACATTGGCGGGATCCTCGGCCTCAATCTTGGCAGCCGTCTCATCCCCCACTTTCGCCGGCAGGTTCACGAAGAAGTCAATGCCGGTCTTCTTTTCAAGGTCATCCACTGACATTGAATATGAAGAGTTTATGGAACTGCTGCTGTAAACCTTATGGTCAAGCCAGACGGCGCAGGCGGAATAACCTGAATAACCTATCGTGGAGCTTTTCATATAGCGGAGGACTACCTTGTAGTAGGCAGTCGGAACCGTGACCTTCTTGCCCACGTTGTCAAGGGCGTACTTCACGGTCTCGCCATCCTCGTAGTCGATGACGCACCCGGTGACGACATACAGAGTGTCAGAGCTGTTGGCCCAGGAGCGGACTTTGCTTTCAAGGTTCGCCCAGATGTCCCCGTTGAATCCGTTGTTGATCTGCGGCGTCATATTCGTGCCATAGAAGGTCTGGACATTCCCTGAGTAGGCAAGCCGGTCGGCTGAAGGAATCTGATGGCCTCTGGCATACCATCCGTCATTACCCTCTCCATAGCCCTTGTAAAGCACCGGCTGGCTACTCTCCGGCAGCAGCGGGTCAAGTCCCCAGGAGTTCGTGCGGCTTCCGGAGCCGATGTTCCATTTGCAGAGCGGATAGGCCACCCACGGTGCGACCAGATTGTCGTAGTCCCAGATGTAGGAGTAATTTCTTGTCTTTTCGGAATTTATCGTCATCGAATGTGTGAATGCGTCCGTCCCCTCCGGAATCGCCGGAAGCTCCAGCCATCCGGTCTGCCGGGACAGGTTACCCCCGCCAGGTGTCGGGTCAGGTGTCGGGTCAGGCGATGCCTTCCCTTTCTGGGTCAGAGTGGCCGAGGCCTGTCCGCCTTTTGTTTTCACCGTGACGGTCGCCGAACGCTCCTTCTTGGAATCATTGGCGGCCACATTCAGCAAGACATCCTTGCTCCCCGCTCCGGATGCCGGTTCGACCGTCACCCAGTCAACAGTGCCGCCATCTTCACCGATGACATCCACGCTCCACGCCTCAGAGGCTGCTATGTTAGCAAACTGCGAATGCCCCGAGGCCTCAATCGTCAAGGTCTTGACTTCAATGGACGGCGGCTGGACTTCGTCCTTGCCCGTCACCCCGCACGCTGACAAAACCAAGGCTGCCACGCCAAGGCACAATGCGGGAATATTCCCCAAAAACCCTTTCACGTTCTTTTCTTTTAGAGAGCGAAAGGGCTGCCCGTGTCCGGGCATCCCTTTTAATGCGTCAACAATTCCTTTTATTTGATCACTATACTGTCAAAGTCCAGCTGTCCGGCCTTGGCATTGCCATCCGAGCCATACTCAGCCTTGTCTCCGACCGTGAACGTCACCTTTTTAGAAGAGCCTGTCCAAGTCACCGTCTTGTCTCCGGATTTCTGTCCGGCCACAGCTCCGTTATCAACAGTCACGGGAGCCAGACGTTTCAACCCTGCGGTAGAGATGTTGAACACAATGGTTTTCATCTCGTCGCCGGTGGTCTCAATGGTTATCGTTCCTTTCGCATAGACACGGCAATCATTGTAGGTTGCATTGACAGTCGGAGCCGTCGAGCCGTCATTTTTCAGTGCGGTAATCGTGTAAGTTCCGGTCTTAAGCACAATCTGATTTTTTGTGCTTGTGTCCCATACGGAAGCCCCTGACCAAGTTATCGTGCCGTCTTCTTCAGGATTGTCTCCGCCGCCTTCGCCTTTCTCAAGCACCTTGACTTCCGTGGCGATGACATTGAGAAGATTTGCGCTTGTGTTGATGGTGTTGAAGAATCCTGTCACCTGAACCTTGTCGCCCTCGGCGAATGTCGAATACAATGAAGACGGGGCGCTTGACAGGGCACCCTGAAGCTTTGTCGCTCCCTCTACCTCAAAGTTGGTGTAGCTGCCATTCTTCACCACCTTGGCCGTGTATGTGACATATTCAGCGACACTTGCGGTGTAGGAGTCGAAGGTGGCGGTGATGTCCTTTGCGGCAGGATAGGTCACGGTGTTTCCGGAAGACACAATCGTGGTCTTCGGAGAGGTTATCTCCGGCAGGCCGTAATATGTAGTTTTGGTGCCGGTGAACTTGACCTTGTCTCCCACCTTGGCTTCAGGTGTGGAGTTCTGGTAAACATAAATGCTTGAAGTCCCGTCCGTCACGACATATCCCTTCGTCGTGACAGCCCCAACAAGCACCTCCTCGGACTCGACTGCCGTGTCATCCGCCGCAGTAAGCATCTGGGACAACGTCATCTTAGTCCCCGGAACATCCGGGGTGTCTTCTCCATCTGAATATGAAAGGATATGCGCGCTGACGACCTCGTCTTTCTTATCGTACTGCTTGTACAGACCGGCCAGTTCTACTGTACCGCCGTCTTTAATTTTGCTGGAATAAGCGGTCTTAGTCTCATCATCGACGCTATAGACATAGATCGTACCGGTCTCATCCGTGAGGTCGAAGCTGCAATAATTTGAGTTGAATCTTGAGACTTTACCCTTTAGCTTGTAATAGGTGGAAGTGTTCGCCGCGGCGATGAAATCCTTGACGGTCTTGGACTCGGCCTTGCTGTAGTCCGTGTCCGGGGTGTCTCCGCCGCCGGTGCCGATTTCTACACCCTTGGAGAAGTCTATGACCGTACCGGCCGCCGATGCCACGGAAAGACAGATGTCATCGATGCGGTAAGCACTTGCGGCGTCCGCCTTTACATAGATGCCAAGCGTAGCTGTGCCGGAAGGAACCGTGAAGTTGGAGGTGGCAAGATCCCAACGGCCTTCCTTGTCGCCGTTAGGGAATGAATATTCCAGCTCGACCCATTTCTTGCCGTCATTGCTGACATAGACGTGGAATTCGTCGTGCTTGAAAAGGCTTTCGTTATCCTGACTGTACTTCTCCGCTCCGAATGTCAACGAATAGTTGACACCGGACGAAAGTTTGATGCCGGTCACAGCGAAATAAGCGCTTGAACCAAAGAACAGGTTGTTGCTTCCTGAACCCTCGTAGTCAGAATAGTCGTTGTTGTTGGAAGCGGAATTAGCTCTTACGGACATTCCGCTGAAAGAATATTCCTCACTTCCGGCACCGGTTCCGGTGGCGTTCTTCCAACCTTCGAACTGGTCCAGATAAGGCCAGCTTGATCCGGTCCCGTAAGTCTTCTGAGCCTTTTCTTTGTCGAAGTCGTTCTTGTAAACGATGAGATCCTCGACGAATCCGGTTCCTTTCTGTTTGACTGTCAAGGTCTTGGTATCTAATTCAATATCAAACTTGACGGTGCCTTCACGGTAAAAACCGGTGTTCTCCAGCACCACAATCTCGACAGTGACGGCCTTGGAAGAAGCCTCACCGCTCTTCGGATTGATTGAGATCCAGTCCTGCTCGGTCGTGGCCTTCCAGTCTCTGGTGGCGGTCAGCTGCACGGTGGCCGTGCCGCCGGCCTTTTCCAAAGAAATCTCGGACTTGTCAAGCTCCACGGACGGAATCCCAAGATCCTCCTTCTCTTCCTCGCACGCAGTCGCAGTGAATGCGAGCACAGCGACAGACGCGATAAAACCCAAAAATCTATTTGCTTTCATATTCAATTGTACATTAGTGATCCACAATTCACAACTTTATCTCAAGGCAGCAGCCTCGGCCACTGCGGCGGTCGCCGTGGCCGAATAGCACAAGCTCAATGACCGGACTTTTCCCGCAAAAACTTTGCCTGTCAAGCAGTCCGCTAAGTTACGACTAAATATTCAATTAAAAAATATGCCTTGCCATTGAGATTTATGACACTGTGCTGATGGCACTGGGAAGAGACGCGAAACGCTCTGCGCTCATATTCAGTAAATTACAAAATCGTACAAGAACAAACGAAAGGGCAGCGTTTCAGAACACCCTTATTCTCAGAGCGTTGCCAATCACGGGCTATTCACCATCAGACATCAGGATGATGACTTCTTCCCTCAATCGTGGAAGATCATTGATGACAATCTTCCACATAATATCATCTGTTACCGCATCATAAGCGTGGATGACACGATTGCGTGTCGCAATTATAGCCCTGGCATTGGAGATATGAACGTCAGGATATTCCTTGACCACGCGATTAACGGCTTCTCCGATGATGGCGACATTACGCTCTATGGCACGACGCAGCATCAAATTGCGCCGATACTCTTCGAACTGTTTTGGAACTTTCTCAAAGAACGAATAGATTTCATCGATCGCTGTCTGAATGTCAAACAGATAGGCCTTAAGATGTCTGTCCATAAATCATTCGCTTTGTCTCATCAAGTTCTTCCTTGAAATACGGATTCCTGACCGCATTATATTCAATCAGATCAACTTCACGGTGCAGGAGATCCTCCAATGCGAATTTGAAGTCGAAATAGTTGTCGCCATACTCCATAAGAGACAATGAGTCCCGATCAAAAACAACGGAAAAGTCCACATCGCTGTCCTTGTTGAATTTGTCCGTCAATGCAGAGCCGAAGACATACAGCGCCACTACCTTATGTTTCTCACACAAGGCGACAATCTGAGCCATATTCCGTTCAATCAACTTCATACCGCACAAAGAAACTAAATCCTTACGAATAAAGCAAATTCTTTGCCTGTCAAGCAGTCCGCTAAGTTACGACTAAGAAGCTGTTTAAAAATGGTTCCCGCATTTTATTATGCGGAATTTTCGAG
>CAVCPY010000187.1:0-5540 GCA_963604245.1 Eggerthellaceae bacterium | reverse complement strand
TGACCGATGACAAAGATGAAAATGGCCGGAAAGGCCGCGTAAGAAAAAAGAGAAATTATTTTTAAACAGCTTCTAAACAGTTTCTAAAACAATACTGGCATTCATAGTCGCTTCGGCAATCTCAACGACCGTAAAGCCTGAAATCATTGAGGCAGTGGCCCTGCTTATGACTAAAAGCCGGTGGTTCATCAATCATCGTGGCGGACAAGCATCTGAATAACAACTGCTTAATAGACCACTCTCCCACCCGAAACAGCGGGAAGTAGGGTCTATTGATATATTCATTTACAAATAGTTGTCCGCCACGAAGGGACTCTTGTCTATCCACTCACAGCTTTGCAACGGCGGTGACGAGCTGGTCGCCGAGACCGATGGTGTAGCCTTCTGTGCTGAAAAAGACACGGTTGAAGGTGTCGGCGAGGAGGAAGTACGGCATCCGGTGGGCGGTCAAGTCAAGACCGTCAGGGATTATTCCGAAACGGACGTTGGACGGGAGCGAGGCGGAATATTCCTTAAGCCAGCCGAGACCCTCGGCTGTAGTCAGGAGCAGGATAGGACGCCCCCAGGCCTCCAGACCGGACTTCGCAGCGATGAGGTCATTGATGGCGTGGACGGAAGGCTCCTGACGCGGGGTAAGGAAACCTATCACATAGAATCCGCGGCCGGTGGTTGAAAGAACCGACACAGGCTCGGACCCCGGCTCCGCCTTGTACCTGGTCTCAGCGTCGAACGAGCCGATAACAGACAGATTGTCTTCCGGAATGGTGATGCACAGCTCAAGCGTTGTGGTTTCGCCATCCCTGACAGAGAACTGCTGCATCGTGACCGGCACGCTCCCGTCGGAGAGACGGTTGCCGCTGACAAGCACATAATCACCCACATCAAGCGTGACTCCTTTCCTGAACACATTCGCCCAGCTTACTCCTCCGCCCATATCCACCTGACCTTCATCGAAAGACAGCAGCTTGGTGCGGCCGTTCTCTATCTTGCTGACGGTGAAGTGGGAATAATAACCAGGATTCGCCAGGACAGCCGTCGGTTCATAATTCAGAACCAATGTCCCGGTCGGAGCGACAACCTGCGAGGACGCCTCGAAATCCACATCGACCCACCGGCCATCAGACCTATACTGAATCTTTCCCGTCACCGGATCCTTGCGAGCGTCAATCCCGAGAGTCCTTGCGAGGGCGACAAAGAATATATTCCTTGAGCGCACAGGCGCCATCCTAGCCTCATAAACGCCGACAGGAGACATAGGGATGCTCCAGGCCTTAGGGTCGCGCAGCACTATGACGCTGTCCCGCACCCATTTTATAAGGTTCTCCGGAACAGACAGTTCCTCCTTTGAAAGCTCTGTCCGGAAACGTTCCGTGAAGAAAGACTTGTAAGGGCTGAGGAACTCATTCTCGACCCTTGGACAGAGAACAGCGTCAGCAGCATTGTAGCTATCATCCAGAATAGTCCTCGTCACATCTATCATATCCTTATTGCTCAAGGATTTGAGCAGATCCAACGCCCTTGCGTCCGGATGATCCTCCAAGAACTTTGAAATCACCTCGTGATTGCCTGCGGAAAGTGCGAGAAGCCGTCCTTTGTCTGTACCGTCAGGCTGGATGAAAGTGGCCATATAGGCCTTCCGGATGCTGTCCTCACGGGCGAAACGCCTGTCATTCCCGGCACGTTGTTCCGGAGTGACTTCAGGAATGTTCGCGGTCTCCGGCGGAGGAACTATCATAATCGACAGCGGTTCAAAAGAATGCCGTTCAGAAATCGTGATCGTCACCTCGGTGTCCTTGCCGAAAGAGACCTTGGCATAGCCATACTTGCCGTTCTTCGAGGCCCAGGCCATCATATCCCCCATTCCGGCGGTCAGGAATGTTCGTCCTTGAACGTCTGTGTACTTGGAAAGAGCCGGATAGAACTCGGCATAGTTGTAGATTTTGAAATCTACCAATGCGCTGTCAACCGGAGAACCATCCTCATCCACCACCGTGAAATCCACACGGGCGGTCTTCGCATAGTTGTCAATCAGATTGATTTCCGTGAAGTTAGGGCCGACCATCACTTTCTCCTCGGGTCCGTCGTAGCTGCCGAAAACCCTCGTGTGCATCAGCAGCCCCCGGCTGGCCGGAGAGTTGAACCACCCAAGATTCAGGACTGGCTCAGGCTCGCAGGCGCCAAGGAAGTACCATTCGCCGTCCGCCCAGGCCTCCACCCAGGCGTGATTGTCATCCGTGTGCGCCCAGCGGGGAGTGTAAACCTGACGCGCCGGTATTCCGACCGCCCTCAAGGCCGCCACAGCGAACGTGGACTCCTCTCCGCATCGTCCGAGAGAACTTCTCATAGAAGAAAGCGGAGACAGGGTGCGCGCGTCGGAAGGCTTGTAGGTCAACTTCTCGTGACACCAATGGTTCACTTCCAGAATGGCGTCCTTCATATTCATTCCCTCAACCCGTGGCTTCAGCTCGCGGTAGAAGGCGACCCTTGAAGTGTCAAGGTTCTCGTTGTTGGCTCTTATCGGCAGCACAAAATGCCTGAATACCCTTTCCGGAACATTCCACCCCATCTCACTGCGGGCGGCGAATGACGAACGAATATTCTGGAGATAGTAGTCCGTACTGTAATCCGTCACGTCAGCAAGCGGCATATAGGCATAGAGAAACTCCAGAGCCTCAAGCTCTTCGGTCGTCAGATAGAGGTCGCTGACAAAACCGTTGGACTCCGTCAGGCATTTCTTGTCTTTATCGACCGCAAAGAAGCCTTGCAGACGTTCAGACTGCAATCTCTTGCCCAGATCCGCCTCGACCTGCGTGCGATAGGCGGATTCTGTCATAAAATGATGAACTTCGCAGGATGAGAGCAGCAACAGAGCCACCATCAAGGAGAAGAATGTCTTTTTCATAAATGAATATATTCAATCAGGTAATCTTTGCTCAAAAATCTGAGGCATCTAATTATAAACGCTTGGGAATGAACAGCCCTCCCTCCGGCAGCGATACCGGACAGGAGGGCTGAATATTCTTTATTATCGACCATAAAGGTCAGCTGACTTTAGAAGCTGTTTTGATTTGTTTGTTTGATGATTATTTAGAACAAATCAAAACTGCGTCTTACTCCTCTTCCTTCTCCTGTGCGGCGTACTCGGCAAGAAGCTTGGTCTGAACGTCAGCAGGAACAGGCTGATAGTCAGCGAATGTCATCGTGAATGTCGCGGCGCCGGATGTCAGGGAGCTCAGGGTTGTGGAGTAGCGGTACAGCTCGGCGAGCGGAACACGGGCCTTGAGAACCGAGAATCCCTTGTCAGAACTCATTCCTTCGATGAGCGCCCTCTTGTTCTGGAGGTCTGACATACACGCTCCCATATAGTCGGCAGGAGTCAGAATCTCGACATTGTAGATAGGCTCCATAATCTTCGGGCCGGCGTTGCGGAACGCCTCCTTGAAGGCGTTGCGGGCGGCGAGGATGAAGGAGATTTCGTTGGAGTCGACCGGGTGCATCTTGCCGTCATAGACATAGACCCTGATGTCACGGGCATAGGAACCGGTCAGCGGGCCTTCGGTCATCTTGTCGTTCAGACCCTTGAGGATTGCTGGCATAAAGCGAGCGTCGATCGCACCTCCGACAATGCAGTTGTAGAACTCAAGTTTCCCTCCCCATTCAAGGTCGAACTCTTCTTTTGTCTTGACATTGAGGACAAGTTCCTTTCCGTCAATCTTGAACTTGTTCGTGAACGGAACGCCCTCGACGATAGGACAGATGAGGATGGAGACCTCACCGAACTGGCCGGCTCCGCCAGACTGCTTCTTGTGGCGGTAGGTGGCCGTGGCGACCTTCGTGATGGTCTCGCGATAAGGAATCTTCGGAGCGAACAGTACGACCTTCACACCGAACTCGTTCTCAAGACGCCACTTGCAGACATTGATGTGCTGCTCGCCCTGCCCGCTGAGGATGGTCTGCTTGAGTTCCTTTGAATATTCAACGATGATCGTCGGGTCCTGTGCGGAAATCTTCGAGAGAGCCTCGCCAAGCTTGGTCTCGTCGTTCTGCGACTCGGCCTTGATGGCGCAGCGGTACTTGGATGCAGGGAACACGATGTGCTCGTAGGCGATGCCCGAGCCAGGCTGTGAAAGGGTCACGTTCGTCTTTCCGGAACGGAGCTTCACAGTACAGCCGATCTCACCCGCCTGAAGCCCCGTGACCTTCTCCTTTTTGGCTCCGGCCACGGCATAAATGGCCGAAAGCCTTTCCTTGTCACCGGTCTCCGCATTCTCAAGATCCATTCCCTCGGTCAGATGACCTGACATCACCTTGAAGTAGGAAACCTCGCCAAGGTGCGGCTCGACGTCTGTCTTGTAAATGAATATGGAAGTAGGGTTCCCGACGTTGCACTCTATGACATTCCCGTCCTTGGTCGCGGATTTTGTCTCCTCTGGAGAGATGGCGGTCTTGATGGTGAACTCCATAAGCCTCTTCACACCGATGTCCTTCTTGCCGGAGAGGCAGAATACAGGAAGCACGCCGCCCTGGCGGATTCCCTTGCCGAGACCCTCGCGGATTTCGTCCTCGGTCAGCGAGCCGTTCTCGAAGAACTTCTCCATAAGGGTGTCGTCAAACTCGGCGGCCTTCTCGATGAGTTCCTGACGGAGGGTCTCCGCCTCGTCCATAAGGTTCGCCGGAATCTCAAGATCCTCACGGGTTCCGTTGTCGTCCTTGAAATGGTAGTATTTCATCTTGAGGACATCGATGAAGCCGTCAAATGAAGGCCCAGGGTTGACCGGGAACTGGACGATGATCGGCTTGTGGCCGAAAGTCTCCTTCATCTCGGCGATGGTCTTCTCCCAGTCCGCCTTTTCGGAGTCAAGCTGGTTGACAGCCACGATGAGAGGCAGCTTGTACTGGTCGGCGTAGCGCGCGAAGATGTCTGTGCCCACCTCGACGCCCTGTTGTGCGTTGATGACAAGAATACCGTTCTCGCAGACCTTGAAGGCTGACACAGCGCCTCCGATGAAGTCATCGGATCCCGGAGCGTCGATCACGTTGAACTTTGCGTTCATAAACTCGGCGTAAAGCGGAGTCGCAAAGATCGACCTCTGGTTCAGTTTCTCGATTTCCTCATTGTCGGAAACAGTGTTCTTGTCCTCGACCGTGCCTCTTCTGGCGATCACCTTGCCCTCGAAGAGCATAGCTTCAGACAATGTGGTCTTACCTGACTTGGCGCTGCCAATCAGAACCACATTGCGGATGTCTTTAGTAGAATATTCCTTCATTACTATAAGTTATTAATTATGAAATCACTGTTGGCAAAATTGCATTATGGGGAACGACTTGATAAAAATCGATTTATCTTTTGAGGTGCCCCTTAAATTCGCCGAAAGGCAAATCTAATAAAAAAATGTCCCAATAGCAACACTATTTCACAATCTTTATGACTTAGTGATGATGAAAAAATAAGTTGGTAAGTTTTTGTGAAGGATTTTTGCGGATAAATTTGTTTGTGAAGAAGGAGTGTGCCGGTGGCACAGAGGCTGATGAACAAATAA
>CAVCPY010000186.1:0-16260 GCA_963604245.1 Eggerthellaceae bacterium | reverse complement strand
CTCGAAAATTCCGCATAATAAAATGCGGGAACCATTTTTAAACAGCTTCTCAGTTTTACAAGTGTAAAGTATAATGTAAAAATAAGTCCGGCCTTCATTGTGTTGAAGACCGGACTTAAAAATAAAACAATAATCCAATCAATAGAAGCGCGCCCTGTTGTCCTTCACATTAGCATCCGTCATCATAACAGGGAGAATCATCTGCGTCGTGTAACTGTTCAACTGAGCGACTGCGTTCTTCGCATCGTCTTCAGTGTAGAAAGATCCTGTGTCACGCGAGTTGACCTTGAATATGTATGTGCCGATTGTTCCGGCGACAGGCCCGCAGATCTTTCCTTCCGGAGCCACAGAAGCGGCGCCGATGAATTTAGGGTCAAGTCCTTGACCCGCCAGAGAGGCGAATCTGACATCCACTCCCGCGCTTACAGATGAGTGCAGGGTGTCAGCAATGACCTGAAGGTCTGTAAGACCCTGAATCTTCTGTGCGACGTCAGCGGCGGCCTTCTCGCTGGCCTTCTCGGCATAGAGTTGCTGACGGATGATGTTCTTAACCTCATTGATCTTAGCCACACCTTCCTTATGGATTCCTGTGACAGTGGCGATGAAGAGATAGTTGTTATTGACGGTGATTATCTCGGACACCTTGCCAACCTTGTTGTCGAACACCCATCTTGTGACTTCCTTGGCCTGGCTGATTGAACCATACGAAGAAGTGCTTTCAAGAACATTGCTCATTGGGTGTGAATATAATCCCATTGAATCAACGGCAGCCTTGTAGTTATTGTATTTGCCGGCCGCAATCTTGGAGAATTTGCTTGCCTGGGCGTAATAGCTGTTGAAAGTCTCTCCGCTTGCGAATGCGGTCTTCTCAAGGATGGCAACCTGCTTCTTGGTGACAGGGGCTGTCTTCTTCGTTACTTCAACGATATGTGTACCGTATTGAGTCTTGACTATGTAAGGCTTGCCGACCTGTGATGTAAGGACTGACTCGAATCCAGGAATCATATAAGTCTGTGTCATCCAGCCGATATTACCCAGTTCTCCGTCAGCCGCAGACCTTGTGTCAGCTGAATATGAAGCGGCGATGTTTGAGAAGCTCTCGCCCTTTGAAAGAACATTGAGAAGGCTGTCAGCCTTGCTCTCGGAACCGGCCTGAAGCAGAATGTGCTTAACATAGACAGAATCAGGAATCTGGGCTGTGGCAAGAATCCTTACGGCATAAAAATCATTATTGCTGCCCGAGACAATAGGCGAGGTTCCGCCGGCATTGCTGTCAACAAAATCGCTGATGCTCTTGTTGACGGTTGAAAGCTCACCTGACTTGTACCAGTACTCACTGTAGTTTCTCTCTGAATTCTTGGCAAGGAATGACTTCACGTTCTCTGTGGTGGTGAACTCGTCATAAACCTTTGACATAGCCTCGTTGGTGGCGGTGATGTCAGCCTCGGAAGGCTTTACCTCGAAAACTACATATTCTATGTCCCTTGAAGCGTTCTGTCTGAACATCTTCTTATGCCCTTCATAGTACTTTCTTACCTCTTCATCAGAAACCTTTACTGTGGTGTCCTGACCATAGAAAGGAACCATTATGAAGTCCACATTGGTGGTGTTATTGTTCTCGGCGATGGACCTCCTGAGCATCAAAGGATTCTGAACATTACCCTGGGTGAACATAGACCCGTACTTGGCGTAGTATTGCTGGGTATAGATTGTGTTCTGGATGTAGTTCCAATATTCCTTAAGCCTTCCGGTCTGATCCTGTGAAATTCCGTTGATGAGGTTCTGCAAAGCCTCTTTGGAGAAATTCCCGTCCTCATCCATAAAGGCTGGATTCTGAGAAATGACAGGGGAAACCATATCTCCGGCAAGAAGTTCTTTCATCTCTTCCTCACCCACTCTGATTCCGGCGGCCTTGGCGTTCTTTATGAAAAGATACTTGTCAAGAAGACTCTGCCAAGCGGCGTTGCGCACCTGCTCCTGCTGCTGCTCACTCTGAGCGGAGGAACCTGTAACCATCTCGTTGATGGTAGTGAATTTCTCCACATCCTGCTGGAAATCAAGATAAGAGATTGTCTTTCCATTGATAGTTCCGACATCGTTTTTGGAGGACATCGCATTGAAAGCCGTCTCAAGGGTCTGAGGGTCAACGATGAATGACAAAAGGGCCAAGGCAATGATGATAGACACTGCCATACCGGCCTTTTCGCGAGTTTTTTGAAGAATCGCCATTGTGTATTACGTTTTTATAATTTCCAAAAAATAGGTATTGGGGTGCGAAGATAGTGATTTTAATTCAATTAACCATTATTTTTTAAGCAAAGGACCAATAAAGTTGACCGAATCGATGATTATTTTTGTCGAATCCTGAACTACAACCACATCACTGTTGAAGGCTTTGAATATCCTGACGTTTCTGGCCATCTCATCAGACCTCATACCGAATCCTTGCAGAAATCCGTCATTGGAAAACATCCTGACATAACAGTCAGTGTATATTTCCTTGTTCGCCTGATCCCAGTAAAGAGTGTCCGTCTCCAAAGTCTGCTGGTTTATCACATTCTGTACCACTACATTGCCGAAAGCCGACCAGTATTCCTCATCTTTCTTCTTGCTTTTGAAGTGCTTTGCATTGTTTGAGTGCAGCACCGTCTCAAGCACATCATCATCAGTGTAGGCAAAGGCGTGCAGACCTTTTGGAAAGAGTTCGTAAGTGCTTGTGTCATTCTCAAACCTTTCCATAACATCTGCCTCCACCCTCATCTGTATCCCACCGTTACGCGTCTGAACAACAAACATACTGTCCACTGTCTGAACAGGAGTCTCGGCAAGGTCAAGACGCTCCGCCACGGACAGTTTTCCCTTGCAGGAAAATACGATGAAAGCAACCGCCGAAGCAGTTGCAATCATCATAAGCATATGTATGTTCAGTTTCAACTCAAGCCTACTTCTGTGTTCTTACCGTAGTGGTCGCGCGCATTCCTCCACAATTAACAGTGTAGGACTGTCCATCGACAACATCGTACATAAAAGCCTCGGCCTTCTGAGGATAGTAAACGCTGTAGGCGGAGATGAGTTTGTTGCAGTCGTCAGTGAGAGATGAGTCAGCGGCCTTCGCCTTCTGTAGATAGTCCACAGCCACCCAGTACTTAGCCCTGCTTTCAATCTCATTGCCACCGCAGCGGGCAGAACCCCAAATGGTTGCAATCATATAGTAAGCCTTGCCCTGATGGTCAGGGTTGAGATCGGCGGCCTTTCTGGCATAGTCAAAAGCCTTGCCGGTGATGTTGTTCTTGAGGCAGTATGTAGCAAGCTCAATCAAATAGTCAGACTTGACCGGGTCGTCCTCCGGACAAAGTGACACAGCCTCCTCGAAGTATTTGATGGCGGTGTCGGAATCATCCTTGGCGGCGTGGAGCTTGTAAAGGTAGTAAGCCGAAGAGGCCGACGGCTCGTTGTTGTGCATTTTGGTCACGGCCTTGAGGAACAGGTCGTTGTTCTGACATCCTTCGGTAGAGCCAAGCATCTTGACAATGTTTGTCACAAGCTCCATATTGTCAGGATCGGTCTCGTAGCGAGGTGTGAAGAGGGCGATGAGGTTGTCACAGCTGGCTACCTGACTTGTGATGAAAAGCCCCTCGATGTCCGACTTGATTTTGGCGTTCTCTTCGTCATTGCCCGCCTTGTCAAGCAGAGCGATGGCGTTCTGATACGTGTTGATCACCTCCTCGGCTCCGAGCGCTGATTTCTTGTAAAGTTCGATGGCTGAATTGAGATCAAGGAGAAGAAGGCTTGGCTTGGTGTTTTCCTGATTGACTTCAATGATCTTGTTCAGCTGCTCATAGACAACCTGAGGATCCTTGTAGTACTGCGTGATATACTGTCCCTTTGAGTTATAGGCGGCCACAGCGTACTTAGGATAGTACTGCGCCCTGAGGTCATTGAGGGTAAGGACGGTGTCAATCATAGCCGAGCGCACCTGAACGTCCTTTGCCTTGACGATTTCCTTGCCCATAAGGGTCATACCGTTAAGAAGCATATTCTGGCTCGCTGTAGGAGGACAGAGTTTGAAAGCCTTTCGCCAGTTAGGAAGAGCTTCGGTGTAGTTCTTCTGCTTGTAATACTCCTGGTAATAAGACAGATACTTAATGCATTCAGCGCTGTCAGCGCCATACTTTCCCTGAGCGGAAACTTTCGTTCCGAAAGCCGCTGCGGCAAGAGTTAACAGAACCAGTGTAATCCTTTTCATCGTTGTGTATTGTTTTATTCTTTTCTAATCATACTTTGGTTTCAGGAACCAGATGTCAAACACGTTGATACCAATATTGAAATTCACGTATCTTTCCCTGACCATATTCCCTGTCAAAGAGCCACGTTGTCCAAAATCCACGCCAACAGTCAGGCCGTTGCTCCATCTGAACACCGGAAGAGTGGCTCCGAGAGTGACTCCTACAGCGTTTATCGTGTTTCCATCCAACTTGCAGCAGGCCTGGTCCCAATATGCTCCGGCCCGATAAGTCACCCTTTTGCGGTAGTAACGTATATCATTCCTGTTCGGCACAATAGAGAAACCCGCCCTGACAGACTGTGAAGTGGAAGCGCTGAACACCGCATTGCCCACACTTGCGAATCCGGGAACTTTGTTCATACCGCTGGAACTCCAGTCCGAACGGATGTAATCTATTTCCGCCGTCCACTTGTCCCCTCCCTTAAGAGCTATTCCCACACCTATTTCACTGGCAAGCTTTACATTTCCCCTGCCAAGGGTGTCAATGTACGTTCTTGGAGAAGGTGTTGAATCGTTGATGGAGGAAATGGTCTGTATCTCGTATCTTTCAACCTCTCCCCTCAAACTTGTACCAAGCCTGTAGGTGGCGCCGACAACAGCGGAAACATTTCCGGCAAGACTGGTCTCGTACTGCACGCCGAATTTGGCCGTGAAGGTATGAAGGTTCATATTGAAGCCGCTGGAAATATTCCTGTACGTGCTATTGGACATCGTAAAAGTGTTGTCTTTATGCAAGTTACCAAAATAGTACTGCCCTTCGACACCTATTGACAATCCTTTGAACACATTGAATCCAGCCCCAAGGAATATGTCCGTCATTCCACCATATCCCTGAACAGTGTTTGTGATGACTCCCGTCTGACTGATGATGGACGGCTCTGTGACTTTGGAGGTCATATCGTAGCCGATATCGCTGAAAGGGGTAACGCCGGCGTACATTGCCAAAGACTTATAGACTGGGAACGATATCACGAAGTCATATATGTTGAACGTGTTATTGGATGACTTGACATCGTGCTGGGCGTAGTACCTGTTGCCCTGTGCCATTCCGAAATCCGCCATAAAAGATTTGTCTTCCCTGGCGGTGACAGCCGCTGGATTGAGAATGTTTATGTTTCTCTTGTCTCTTGTGGCGATTCCCACTCCTCCCATACTCTTGTTGTAGGCGGTTCCTTGCTTTGATATATCACCTATTCCGAACATCGAATATGGCGAATAGGCATTATAAGCCTCGTTCTGAGCCCCCACAGGAAGCGCACAGAACGACAAAGCCGTCAAAAGGAATAACTTACCAACCGTTTTTCTCAACATACCTGTCAGCTATTAAGGCCAACCCCATCAATACAAGATTGCAGACTGCAAAGATGGAGTTTTTCATTCTTTTTGCAAAATATAAAGCGTCTCCGCCGGTAAAAACCACTATTTTTCCGGGAAATAAAGACAAGTACCCCTCTATTTCAAACATTATGCCTGACACCACCCCCGACTCTATCGAAGACTTGAGTGAATCGCCTGTCCGCCTGAAAGTACCGGGTGGGTCCACAAGAGGAAGTGTTCTTGAATATCTTGCCAGAGACTTGAATCTTGTCCTGAAGCCGGGGGATATATTGCCTCCAGAATATTCACCGTCAGGCTCTATTACGTCGATTGTCAAAGTGGTGCCGAAATCAAAGACCAGACTTCCCTTATCCTTGAAAAGATACCTTGCGGCAATCACTGAAGCGACCCTGTCAGAGGAGAGATAGGAGGGTAGTGAATATTCATCCGAAACCTCTGTGTGTTTCCTGTCAAGTACAATCAGCCTGCCACATTCGGAACGCAGTCTGTCCTCTGTTCTGCCATCAAGTTCAATGGAGGATGAAACGACCATCACCGCCGGCTTCTCCTTCTCCACAAGCGAGTCGATGTACTCGAACATCTTCTCTCCCTGATAACGAAAAGTCTTTCCAAGGGTCATCCCCTCGGCCCATGCGGCCTTCAAAGCCGTGTTTCCTATTTCCACCAAAAGATTCGACATTGTCTATTCAAACGGGCAAACTTCCAAAATTAATGATTTTATTGCAATTTATTAAGAGTGCGCAGCGCTTTTGTCAAAGAATCTATTCCGCGGCTCACAATCTTGAGCTTACCTTCCGACTGCTTGAGGTTGAAAAGTTTGTCGTTGGAATTGATGTTCTGCAATATTCCTGAAAAGACCTTGGATTTGTAATAAGCTGACATCTGATTGGAAATGAAGAACATAATCATCATTCCGTTCTTGATGATGATTTTCTCGAACCCAAGCTTTCCTCCAAGATTCCTGATTTTCACCACATCAAAGAGATTGTCAACATCAGAAGGCATCTCGCCGAAACGGTCCTCAAGCTGAGCTTTGACCCTGTCAATCTCCTTGTCGCTTGTCATACTGTCAAGCTGCTTGTATATTCTTATCTTCTCGGCTGTTATGTCGATGTATGAGTCCGGAATCATCGCCGGCTGGTCGGTCTCGATGGTGCAGTCCTCTACGAATGACTCATCTGTGTGGACTGTGGGTATTCCGGTCTCCACCCCAAGTTCCTCCATAGCCTCGGCAAGTATTTTCTGGTAAGTCTCATAACCCATATCCGTGATGAAACCGCTTTGTTCGGCTCCAAGGAGATTTCCGGCCCCTCGGATGTCCAGATCCTGCATCGCGATGTTGAATCCGCTTCCAAGATCGGAGAACTCCTCTATGGCCTTCAACCTTCTCCGAGCATCGTCAGTGATGGTGACAAGAGGAGGGACTATCAGGTAGCAGAAAGCTTTTCTGTCAGACCTGCCGACACGTCCACGAAGCTGATGCAGGTCGCTCAGGCCGATGTTCTGCGCCTGATTTATGATGATTGTGTTGGCGTTCGGAATGTCCAGCCCGTTCTCGATGATGGTGGTGCAGAGAAGCATATCGTAGTCTCCGCGGATGAATTCCAGCATTCTGTTCTCCAAATCGTTGGATTCCATCTGACCGTGAGCCACACAGATTTTCATATCGGGAACGAGCCTGTGCAGAATCTCATTGATTGAAGGAAGTTCCTCCACCTTATTGTGAATGAAGAACAGCTGGCCTCCGCGGTTTAGTTCATAATTGATTATGCTTCTTATTTCATCCTTGTCAAAAAGGATGATTTCCGTCTGGGTGGGAATCCTGTTGGGTGGGGGAGTGTTGATGATGGACAAATCCCTCGCCCCGAGCAACGAGAACTGCAAGGTACGTGGAATAGGAGTGGCGGTCAGAGTCAGTGTGTCCACAGAGGTCTTTATCTGACGAAGCTTCTCTTTGGTGGACACTCCGAATTTCTGCTCCTCATCGATGATCAGCAAGCCTAAATCCTTGAAATCAAATCCTTTGCCTAACAGCTTATGCGTACCTATCACAATGTCAAGCTGACCGCTTCGCAACCTTTCCTTTATCCCGCTGATTTCCTTGGCTGTACGCAGTCTGCTCACATAGTCCACTGTGCAAGGAAAATCCTTCAGACGGGAAGAGAATGTCGTGTAGTGCTGAAGGGAAAGGATTGTGGTGGGCACAAGCACCACTACCTGTTTTCCGTCTGTCACAGCCTTGAATGCAGCCCTGATGGCTATCTCTGTCTTGCCGAATCCTACATCCCCGCAGACAAGCCTGTCCATCGGGCTGTTGTCCTCCATATCCCTCTTCACTGCCTTGTTGGCTGACTCCTGGTCAGTAGTGTCCTCGTACATAAAAGAAGACTCCAATTCTTCCTGTAGATAACTGTCGGGGGAGTAGGCGAATCCTTTCGTGGTCTTGCGCTTGGCGTAAAGCTGAATCAAATCCTTGGCTATATCCTTGATCTTGGACTTAGCGCTGATTTTGAGATTCTGCCAAGTCTTTGAGCCAAGCTTGTTGACCTTCGGAGGAATTCCATCCTTTGAGCGGAACCTTGAAATCTTGTTCAGCGAATGCACGGAGACGAACACTACATCCCCGTCCTTGTACATAAGCTTCACCACCTCACGCATCCTGCCTTTTTCATCCCTTATCCTGACAAGCCCTCCGAACACCCCGACACCGTGGTCGATGTGCACCACATAATCTCCTATATTAAATGCTGTCAAGTCATTAAGAGTCAACTGTTCACTCTTTTCAACCGTTCTTCTGACACTTACTCTGTGGAAGCGGTCGAAAATCTCATGGTCGGAATAGCAGCAGATTCTGTCCTCCCTGTCTATGAATCCTGAATGAATATTCTTTCCCTCCACAAACTCCGGCAAAAGGCCGCTGTTCTCTACCAGAATCGACTTCAACCTCTCAACCTGAGATTTTTTATCACTGAATATAAACACCTTGTACCCGCGTTCCATATTCTGCCTGATGTCGGCGGTAAGAAGCTCGAAATTCTTGTTGAAGACCGGCTGTGGAGCGATGTTGAACTCTACGGCATCTTCAGTATCAGCACCAAGAGGAATCTCAAGAAACACCCTCCTGAACCTGTCAAAATCCTGAAAGAAACCTCTTTCTTTATATATGTCCGAAGAATCAAGCCAGACGACAGTGCCTTCCGGGAACAGGCTCGTCGGACTAACTCCCTCCTCTTCGGAAGTTCCTGAGGCAAGATCAGGGAATATCTCAATCTCTTTCCGCTCCTCGACCGAAAGCTGCGTGTTGCAGTCGAACACATTTATCTTTTCTACCTCATCACCGAAGAACGACACCCTGAAAGGATAGTTGAATGAATATGAGAATATGTCTATGATCGCCCCTCTTATTGAATATTGCCCCGGAGCCGAGACGAAATCAACCCTTTCGAACCCTTGACCTGCAAGTATGTCACGGATTGTGTAATGTGAAATCTCCTGACCTTCTGATAATTTAAGAATAGATGAACTGATTTTGTCCGGAGCAGGAACAGATTCCTCAAGAGCCTCCGGATAGGTCACTATGAACAATCTTGAGGAATTGTCCTGATTTGACAGTATCTTTCCGATGGCAGAGGTTCTCTGTACCCCAAGAGATGACTTGTAATTGCTCCTCTCAACGCCCTTTCCGCTGCCGGGAAGATAGAAGACGATGTCCCCGTCAATCAAAGAATAAAGGTCTGAACTGCAATATTCAGCGCTCTCCCGGTCAGGAAGCACAATCACATTCGTCCCGCCGGCCGCTACCTGTGAGACCACGAACCATCTGGCGGACAGGAAGAGCCCCTTGCAATGGATTACCTTCTCCGAGACGAGTTTCCCGGAGAGTTTTTTAGAGGATGCAGAACTTATCAACATAGGTGTCCGAATCGTGTTAAAAAGCTGTTGAAAACCCGGTGAAAAACGCTTTTCTGAAAGTTCATTACTTGAAGCGACTCACTTTTCAACAATTTTTCAAAAGCTTTTCAATAGCTTAACCAACAATCTTGGCAACTTACAATTACTTGATATTCAATAACTAAAATAAGTTATCAACATATTAACATCTTAAAAAGAATAAAAAAATCTCTATATATCCATTCTTTAATATTAATTGACTTTTGTTTTTGCGCCACGTCGCTGCAAGAAGTTGCTTTCTTCCGGCGGTTTTCATTATCTTTGTACTGATTAAAGCGCTTTCTGATGACAGAATTTGATCCGCACAGCACAAACGCAGGCAAAGATAAGGATTTGGACGGAATAATCCGCCCGCAGGGACTGGAAGATTTCACCGGACAGAAGGAGATAGTCTCCAATCTGAACATCTACATAAAGGCGGCAAAGATGAGGGGTGAAGCCCTTGACCACGTGCTCTTTCACGGGCCTCCCGGTCTTGGAAAGACCACCCTTGCGCACATCATAGCCAACGAGATGGGGGTTAATATGAAGGTGACGTCAGGTCCGGTGCTTGACAAGCCCGGAGACCTTGCCGGTCTTCTGACATCGCTGGAGACTGGTGACGTGCTCTTCATCGACGAGATTCACCGGCTGTCTCCTGAGGTCGAGGAATATCTCTACTCGGCGATGGAGGACTACGTGATTGACATAATGATAGATAAAGGACCAGGAGCGAGATCTGTAAGGATTTCCCTCAATCCATTCACACTTGTCGGCGCTACGACCAGAAGCGGACTGCTTACCGCACCTCTCCGCGAAAGGTTCGGAATTAACTGTGCCCTTGAATATTACGACACAGCGGACCTGATTCGCATCGTCCGCCGCAGCGCCCGAATCCTTAACGTGACAATCGACGATGAAGCCGCGAAGGAAGTGGCTTTGAGAAGCCGGGGAACACCGCGTATCGCCAACGCGCTCCTGAAGCGTGTCCGTGACTTCGCTCAGGTGATGGGAGACGGCCACATCGACCTGAACATTTCCCGTTACGCCCTCGATAAGCTGAAGATTGACAAGAGGGGACTGGACTCAATCGACAACAAAATCCTCAAGACCATAATCACGACGTTCAAGGGAGGTCCTGTCGGAGCCAACACCATAGCCACGGCGATCAGCGAGGATCAGGGTACGTTCGAGGAGGTGTATGAGCCTTTCCTTATAAAGGAAGGATTCATCGTGCGCACACAAAGAGGAAGGATAGCTACCGAGATGGCCTACCATCATCTCGGACTGGATAATGAACTTGAATCAAGAAAAGATGAAAATGGCACACTTTTTTAGAACATCAATAGTAGCTTCTGCTCTGATTTTCATTTCATTCAAGGCACTTTGCTGCACTTCTGTCATTGTTTCCGGGGGAGTGAGGGCCGATGGCCGCCCCGTGATGTACAAGCACCGCGACACAGGAGAGCTGAACAACAGGATGGAGTGGTTCAAAGGATCTGAATATTCATTCATCGGTCTTGTGAATTCGCCGTCGGAGGGTGGGGAAGTGTGGTCAGGAGTCAACTCCGTCGGCTTCTGCATAATGAACACCGCCACCTACGACCTCAAGGATGACGATGTTCCTTCATCAGAGATGGACAGGGAAGGAATTGTTATGTACAAGGCTCTCGGGATATGCTCAAGCCTTCAGGATTTTGAGAATATGCTTGATTCTCTTCCGAAACCTTTGGGAGTGGAGGCTAATTTCGGGATAATAGACGCTTTCGGGGAGGCCGCATATTATGAAGTCAACAACCATTCTTGGAAGAAGTACGTTGTGGCTGACCAGCCTGGCGGGTATATGGTAGTGACGAACTTCACCAGAAGCGGTCGCAAAGAAGACCGCAAAGGAGTTGACAGATTTGAAAAGGCTTCATCCATAATGGCTTCCGCTGACATATCAACCGTTGACCACAATTTCCTTTTCAATGGTGTTTCACGCACCGGGAAGCCTATTATGCGTGACATAACATCCGCCGCCGTAGTTTTTGAAGGTGTTGCTAAGGGGGAGAATCCTGACGGGACTGTGATGTGGACTCTTCTTGGAAATCCGACGACATCAGTCTATGTACCTCTGAAGGTATTCGGAAGCGATTATATTCCTTGCTATATGAAAAAGTCGGGCGGGAGCGGGAATGCCGCCATCTGTGACGCAGCGCTCTCCTTGAAGGAAACCCTCGGTTTTGAATATGGCTGCGAGGATAACTGCCGTGAGGTTGAGAAATTCGTTGACAGTCATTTTTCAAATGAAATGCCGCTTCGGCGTTATGTCCGCTTCACAAAGAAGATTTACCGCCGCTATCAGAAAATTTGTGTGGGTAAACAGCTGAAAATGGCTCATAGAATTGCTGATTACGAGAAAAATGACTAAAATTGCAGACTTATTGCGATTTCATTTGGAATTTTATAAATAACATATTCAGAATATGGCCGATAAATTAATCTCAAAGATTCCTGACGGTCCTTTGGCCGAGAAATGGACCAAACGTAAGTCGGAACTCCGACTCGTCAATCCGAACAACAGAAGAAAACTTGAAATCATCGTTGTCGGTACCGGACTTGGCGGCGCTTCCGCAGCCGCTACTCTCGGTGAGCTTGGCTATAATGTCAAGGTTTTCTGCATCAGTGATTCACCTCGCCGCGCGCACTCCATCGCCGCCCAAGGTGGCATCAATGCAGCTAAGAACTATCAGAATGACAACGACGCTGTCTATCGTCTCTTCTATGACACGATAAAGGGAGGTGACTACCGCAGCCGTGAGGCTAATGTCTATCGTCTCGCAGAGGTCAGCGCGGCCATTATCGACCAGTGTGTGGCTCAGGGTGTTCCTTTCGCCCGTGAGTATGGCGGCTACCTCGCCAACCGTTCTTTCGGAGGCGTTCAGGTAAGCCGTACATTCTATGCCAGGGGACAAACCGGTCAGCAGCTCCTTCTTGGCGCCTATGCGGCTTTGAACCGCCAGATTGCCGCCGGAACAGTGACAAGCTACCCTCGCCACGAGATGCTTGACCTCGTCATCATCGACGGGCAGGCAAAGGGAATCATCGCCCGCAACCTTGTCACCGGCAAGCTTGAGAGATTCGGTGCGCACGCCGTCGTTATCGCCACCGGAGGCTACGGAAACACTTACTTCCTCTCCACCAATGCGATGAACAGTAATGGTTCGGCCGCTTGGCAGTGCTACAAGAAGGGAGCTTATTTCGCAAATCCTTGCTTCGCTCAGATCCACCCTACGTGCATTCCTGTACACGGTGAGCAGCAGTGCAAGCTGACCCTTATGTCAGAGTCCCTGCGTAACGACGGACGTATCTGGGTTCCTAAGAAGATGGAGGATGTGATGAAGCTTCGCAAGCACGAGATAAAACCTTCACAGATTCCGGAAGAGGACAGAGACTACTATCTCGAGCGCCGTTATCCTGCCTTCGGTAATCTCGTGCCTCGTGACGTGGCTTCAAGAGCCGCCAAAGAGAGATGCGACGCCGGCTACGGAGTCAACGAGACCGGTCTCGCCGTGTTCCTTGACTTCTCGGAGGCCATCAAGCGTCTGGGACACCAGAGGGTTCAGGAGCGTTACGGCAACCTCTTCGATATGTACTTTAAAATCAATAATGTAAGTCCTTGGGAAGAGCCGATGATGATCTACCCTGCAATCCACTACACAATGGGCGGAATCTGGGTTGACTACGATCTTCAGACAACCATCCCTGGACTCTACGCTATCGGTGAGGCCAATTTCTCCGACCACGGCGGAAACCGTCTTGGAGCCTCCGCCCTAATGCAGGGTCTGGCCGACGGTTACTTCGTGCTGCCTATCACCATCGCCGACTATCTTTCACATAAGTTTGCCGAGCCTAAGACCGACATCAACAATCCTGCCTTCGACAAGGCCGAGAAGGATGTTCAGGCCAGAATAGACAAACTCTTCTCCATCAAGGGAAAGCAGACTGTCGATTCCATCCACAAGAAACTTGGCAATATAATGTGGGAGTATGTAGGTATGGCCCGCGACGAGGAAGGTCTGAAGAAGGCCATCAAGGAAATCAACGACCTCAAGGCTGTCTTCTATAAGGATGTCTGCGTTCCCGGAGAGCAGTATCAGTTCAATCAGGAGCTTGAGAAAGCTCTCCGGCTTGAGGACTTCTTCGAGATTGGCGAACTTATGGCTCGCGATGCCTTGAACAGGAAAGAATCCTGCGGAGGTCACTTCCGTGTGGAGAGCCAGACAGAGGAAGGAGAAGCCAAGAGGGATGATGCTAACTATATGTATGTCGCTGCTTGGGAGTACAAGGGAGAAGGTCAGGAGCCGGAACTTCACAAGGAACCTCTCAAGTACGAGTTCATCGAAGTTAAAACAAGAAATTATAAAGACTAGATACGGCTATGGATTTCAATCTTAAGATATGGCGTCAGAAGAACGCCAAGGAACAAGGTCATTTTGAGACTTATCATATTTCCGGAATAGAGGAGGATGCCTCTTTCCTTGAAATGCTTGACATCCTCAATGAGCAGCTTATCCGTGAGGGTAACGATCCAGTGGCCGTTGACAGAGGCTGCCAGAGCAGCGGTCCGGTTTCTTTCGACCACGACTGCCGCGAGGGTATCTGCGGTGCCTGTTCGTTGTTCGTTGACGGCCGCGCGCACGGTCCGGACGATCACGTGACCACCTGCCAGCTCTTTATGCGTCACTTCAAGGATGGCGCTACCATAACCGTTGAGCCTTTCAGAAGCGCCGGTTTCCCTATCATCAAAGACTTGGTTGTTGACCGCAGCGCCTTCGACAAGATTCTTCAGGCTGGAGGATTCATCTCTGTCAGAACTGGTTCAGCTCAGGATGCCAACAACATCCTCATCTCACACGAGAATGCTGAAAAGAGTATGGACGCCGCCGCCTGCGTTGGTTGCGGAGCTTGCGTGGCAACGTGTAAGAATGGTTCTGCGATGCTTTTCGTGGCCGCAAGGGTAAGTTCTCTCGCTCTGCTTCCTCAGGGACGTCCTGAGGCTGCCAGAAGGGCCAGGAATATGGTCGCCAAGATGGAAGAACTCGGCTTCGGCAGCTGCACCAACACACGGGCCTGCGAGATGGAATGCCCGAAGGGAATCTCCATCGACCACATCGCCCGTCTCAATCGTGAGTTCCTTAAGGCGAAATTCTCTGAGTAAGAATATAATTGATTAAATATAAGTCCGGTCACTTAGATAAATTCAGTGACTGGACTTATTTTAGTATGTAGTACAATTACTATATTCCTGAAAGCTTTATTATGTTGTTTTACAATAGTCTTTTTAAGCCAATAAAAGTCTCTACTCGAAATTTTTGTAACGTGAAAAATTTCGTGAGAGACTTTTTTGGCTATATTGCTAAACTGAATATTTGTTTGATGTAAGTTCAGCGTTATGCTTACCAGAGGAAGTTGTTGAACGGGTAGCGGCCGGCGTGGATCTCGGCGACCATCTTGTAGATGTCGCTGCGGAGCTTCTCGATGTTTGTCTTGTTGATGGCGGAGATGAATATGCACGGGGTCTTTTCCTGCGCTATCCAGCTGTTTTTCAACTCGTCCAGAGAACGGTTCTCCTTGCCTTTAGGCGTGAGTGAGAACTCATCATATTCCTCGTAGGTGTATGCATCTATCTTGTTGAAAATCACGAAGACAGGCTTGTTGCTCGCGGCTATTTCCTGAAGAGTCCTCTCCACTACCTCCATCTGCTCCTCGAAGCCAGGGTGCGAGATGTCCACAACGTGCAGGAGAATGTCAGCCTCCCGCACCTCGTCAAGTGTGCTTTTGAAGGCCTCCACGAGCTGTGTTGGGAGCTTTCTGATGAATCCTACGGTGTCGCTTAGGAGGAACGGAACGTTCTCGATCACGACCTTTCTGACGGTTGTGTCAAGGGTGGCGAAAAGCTTGTTCTCGGCAAAAACGTCAGATTTGGCCAGTAAGTTCATTATTGTGCTTTTACCTACGTTGGTATATCCTACGAGGGAAAGCCGCACCATAGAGCCTCTATTGCCTCTTTGCGTGGCCATTTGCTTATCGACTTTCTTCAGTTGTTCCTTCAGCCTCGCTATTCTCTCCTTGACGATACGGCGGTCTATTTCTATCTGGGTCTCACCCATACCGCCTCTGGTGCCCATTCCTCCTCTTTGCCTCTCAAGGTGGGTCCACATACCTGCCAGTCTCGGCAGCATATAATTGTAGCGGGCGAGCTCGACCTGCATCTTTGCATAAGAAGTCTTAGCGCGCTGAGCGAATATCTCAAGAATGAGACTGGTTCTGTCAATGACTGAGCTGCAATTGATTACCTTCTCGATGTTTCTCTGCTGCATCCCGGTCAGCTCGTCATCGAATATCACGTACTTGATCTCGTTCTCCTCGCAATATTCCGCTATTTCCTGCAGCTTTCCGCTTCTTATGTAGGTGGCTTTCTCCGGCTTGTCAAGCCTCTGCACGAATTTCTTGTCGCCCTTGGCCCCGGCGGTCTCCGCCAAGAACTCAAGTTCGTCAAGATATTCCATTACCTTTCTGTCGTCATCGTTCTGTCTGATGATGCCGACAAAGACGGCTTTTTCTATTAGTTCTTCCATATACTTCTAATAAAGTACTTTAGAAACTGTTTAAAAATATTTTCTCTTTTTTCTTACGCGGCCTTTCCGGCCATTTTCATCTTT
>CAVCPY010000185.1:0-14702 GCA_963604245.1 Eggerthellaceae bacterium | reverse complement strand
ATGGCCGGAAAGGCCGCATAAGAAAAAAGAGGAATTATTTTTAAACAGCTTCTAAAAGTCCAACAGTTAGCACAGAGTACCCGGAGAAGGTTAAGCGTAGCGTTGGGGCGTTTTGGCTCGCGTGGCAAACAACTAGCTGATAACCAAGAGGGAACACAAACTCATAGTGCGGAAGATATTTCTTGGGCTGATGGAGTGGACGTAAGCGACACTTCATTCAGTGACGTGACGCTGTTGACGGATTATCATCGCTACTCCACGTAGAGGAGAAGCCCCTTAAGGTACTCGCCTTCAGGGTGGTAGATGTTGACGGCGTGATCGGCCGGCTGGTTCAGGCGGTCAAGAATCCGCACGCTGCGTCCGGTCTGGGCGGCGGCGGAGAACACGGCAAGGGCAAAGGCCTCCTTGTCAACGACTTGCGAGCAGCTGAAGGTGAACACCAAGCCACCGGGGGCGACTTTTGAAATCGCGGCGGCGTTCAGACGCTGGTAAGCGCGGAGGGCATTGTTCAGAGCGCCTCTGTGTTTGGCGAATGCCGGGGGGTCCACAATCACCAGGTCGTACTTGTCTTCGGGAACGTTGCGGAGAAACTCAATGGCATCAGCACAATAACCTGCGTGCTGCGATGGTTTGAAGCCGTTCAACGAAATATTCCTTTCCACCATATCGATGGCCTTGCGTGAACTGTCAACAGAATCGACATGGACAGCGCCATTGCCAAGGGCATAGACAGAAAAGCCTCCAGTGTAGCAGAAGAGGTTCAGAACATTGCGGCCTCTGGAATATTTCCCCACAAGTGCGCGGTTCTCCCTTTGGTCGAGGAAGAAGCCTGTTTTCTGACCTTCAGTCCAGTTGACAAAGAACCTGTGACCGTTCTCAAGGACTATCTGCTCGTCATCGGAGAAGCCTTCAGAACGGTAAAGGTAGCCATCAACGAGATCGAGTCCGGCCTTGAACGGGGCGGTGCCGGAACTCTTGTCATAAACCGCCTTGAGGGAGGTTCCATATACAGCTTTCAAAGCCTCGCAGATTGCGCCTTTGGCACGGAACATCCCCACGGAATGGGCCTGAATAACGCAGACTCCATCGTAATGATCGATTATCAGGCCGGGGAGACCGTCGCCTTCACCGTGGACTAGCCGGTAGCAGTTGGTGAGAGCCTGCCGCGGCGGCTGTTCAGTGTTGACCGGCCTTTCGTCAAGTTCTGAAACCGGACCAGCCAGCCCGGCAGCGATCCGGAGACGGAGCGCCCGGGCGATCATATTCGTCCAAAAGTCAGGCGAAAGGACATCCTCTCCGGCGAAACTCAGCACACGGACAGCGATAGATCCTATCTGATAGTGTCCATAAGCCAGAAAATCCCCGCCCTGCGAGAACACACCGACGATGTCACCTTCAGCCGGCTCACCCACAATCTGCGCTATGGCGCCGGAAAAAACCCACGGATGGAATCTCAAAAGAGAATCCTCTCTACCCTTCTTTAATATTATCTTTGTCATTTTCAGTGTGTTTTGGAGGATTAGGAAGCAGTTGCTCCGGAGTCAACGGATTCTTCTCGGAAGCCATCAGCTTGTAGTACATCTCCCGGCAGATCCAGGCGTCAGTGGCCGCATAGGCCTGCTGCGAATCCGAAAGCTCCTCCGCCTCCCAGTTGGAAAGCTGTTGGGTCTTGGAGATTCGGACTCCCAAGATAATCGCTGCCATCTTCTTGACGCTCTTGTCTTTGATTCCGTACTCCCAGACCATCTTCTGAAGATCGACAAAGGCCTTCGGCTCAAAATCATGATGCTTCTTAAGGCCGCGCACATCGTCAGTGACAGCCGCACCGACCTTGATTATCTCACTGCTTGCCAAAATCTTGCGCAATGACTTGGGGATGCCGCCCATCAGCTTGACCCTGAACAGGAAAGCTTTTTCCTTACCGGAGAGCTGCAACAGCGAGACCCCATAATGAGGTTGGTCCGCCGAGAAACAAGGCCGGGATTCCGTGTCGAAACCGATGACCTTCTGCCGCCTGAGGTAACTGATGGCCTTGATGAAGTCAAAGCCTTGGTTGTCAACAACTTTTATCTTACCCGGGAAGCTCGAAGGCTCCAACCGTTCTATCTCTTCAGGACTAATGCTGATTTTGTACGACATATGAATAATAAGTGTTTGGAGCCAGCACCCCGACTGTGTCTGGGTAAGAGGCAGGGACAAGACTGTCAACGAAGGGCAGGAGGGACACCGGGGAATCCAACGAATCACGCACTGCGACAAACAACATAGCCGAAGGATAGGAAATGTTGTGCGTGAATGCTCGTCTTTCTCTCATTTTCCGGAAGCAAGCCTCTGGGAATGAAAAAGACGTGTCCGAAGAATATATTACCGGAACATCGCAGCCAATCTTTTCAAAAAGGTCGCTTACATCGCTGCCGCCATATTCCGAAAGAACCGGGCTGCAGATTATCAGAATCTTGCAGCTGGAAGGGCATCGAAGTGCGGCGAGCGCACCATTCACCGCCAATTCGCGTATGGCTGTCTGGCCGCCTTCTGCGGCAGACGGGGTCTTATAGGCAGTGTCAGCGAAATTCAGGATTGAAACTATCGTCTCGCCAGCGAAATCAGGCAGTCCATCGCTGACTTTCCGCGCGTCAATGTTGTCAAACTCATCGCAGAGCAGCATCTTCTCGCTCTGGCGCAGACAGACCGAAGGATCTCCGACCAGCACAATCGCCCCGGAAGGTTTGCCGCTGCATTCGGCCAATGACTTTAACTCTGAAAGTGAATCCGTCAGGAGAGAATTGACGTAGGCTATTGTTCTATAGCCATTTTCCTCCCGCCTTGAACAGCCGCAGGCCGCAATGACGGATAAAGCCAAAAGTATTACCTCAAAAAATCTCTTCACTGTCATCAAAGACTTTCCGGACGGCAAGGCCATCCGAGCCACTCGAATTCTACAATTTGTACAATTCTGACTGCAAAGGTATAAAAATCTTCACTATCTTTGATGTCCGTAGTGTATAAAACTCCTTGACAAGATGGTTAAAATATCTGAAAAATCAAGCCTGATGCCGGCATCCGCCATCAGAAAGCTCGTGCCATTCGCCGACGCGGCCCAAAACGACGGTGTGAAAGTCTATCATCTCAATGTCGGCGCCCCTGACATCCAATCCCCCGGGTGCGCTCTTGAGGCGGTGCGGAAAAGTGCCCTTGAACATATCTCCTACACCAATTCGGCCGGTCTGCCTGAGCTTCGCAAGGGTCTGGCGGAGAAGTACTACCGAGGAATCGGAATCGAGGTAGCCGTCCCTGAGATCATCGTCACCGTGGCCGGAAGCGAGGCTGTCAACCTTGCGCTCCGGATAGCCTGCGACGAGGGTGAGGAACTCATCGTGATCGAACCTTTCTACACGAACTACAACACATTCTGCTTTGAAAACGGAATAGTCCTCAAAGCCGTCCACACCGACATCAAAAGCGGATTCAAAGTTCCTCCGGTCGAAGAGTTCGAAAAACTTGTGACACCGCGCACAAAGGCCATCCTCGTCAGCAACCCTGGCAACCCGACCGGGACATTGTACTCAAAAGAAGATATGCTCGCGCTCGGTGAGGTGGCCAGAAAACACGACCTTTTCCTGATTTCTGACGAGGTCTATCGAGAGTTCTGCTACACTGACGAGCCGCATTTCTCGGCGATGAATATCCCGGACCTTACGGACAACGTCATCCTCGTTGATTCAGTCTCAAAGCGTTACAATCTCTGCGGCTGCCGCATCGGATGCCTGGTCTCCCACAACAGGGACGTGATGGAAGCGGCGATGAAATACGCCCAGTCCCGACTCTGCCCTCCGGTTTACGGGCAGATAGCCTCGATCGGAGCGCTTGAGACCCCGCAATCCTACTTCACGGAAGTCAGGAATGAATATATCGCCAGACGCGACTATGCAGTCTCACGTCTCAACGCAATGGATGGGGTATATTCCCCGACACCGATGGGAGCTTTCTACACAATCGCACGCATCCCGGTGGACGATGCGGAGAAGTTCGCAAAGTGGATGCTGACGGATTTCAGGCTTGACGGCCAGACCACTATGGTGACTCCGGTGAAGTCCTTCTACAAGACTCCCGGTTTCGGGACCGACGAGATACGGCTGGCCTACGTTCTTGGGATTCCGGAACTGAAGAAGGCGTTCGACACGCTTGAGGCCGGACTGAAGGAATATCCCGGGAGAACCTCATAGGTTACGAGGAAATATTCCCAAAACCTCGCGGATTTTGGGAATGAGGAGTGAGAGAACATATTCATACTCCATAAAGTGGGTGCCGTCATAGGTGGTCCAGGAGCCGTCGCCGAAATATTTTTTCCACGTTCGGATCGAGACGACACCGCTGCGCCGGTAATGGTCATAGGTGCCGAAAAAGGCGTGGAAGTAGTCCGAACCTCCGTTAAGAGGTGCGTTCAGCATCGCCTCGGCGAAAACCTTCCGCCATTTTTTCAACGGTCTGTAAGTGAAATGAAGTTTCTGCCTGTCTCCGGGCTTTGGCCGGTAAATCCGGTCAAACAGAGCCGTCACGCCGGGGATCAAAGTCAGCCAGGCCAGAGCGATGAAATATCGTGGAGCGTTCAGCGACGGCGAGACGAAAAGATGAGGATAGCCCCTCAGTGCGATTGCGTGTGTCGCGCCCATACTCTCCCCTATCACAAGATCGGGACGAATCTCGGCCGCCCACGCGGACAGTTGACAATGAGCGGTTTCCGGGTCAAAATCATAAGTCCTGACCACCACCTCGAAATCCTCCCCCAGATTATCCTTCAAAATGGACGGGATGCGGCTGTCTCCGCCCCCGCCCATTCCGTGGACATAAAGTATGACGTGTTTACTTGAGTCCCCCATCTTGTTTTTTGGCAGTCAAGCCGCTAATCACCAGATTGATGAGTAGATAGCCCAGAAAACCGGTCAGGAATATGAAAGACCAGTGGGAACGCTCTACAAGCGCGATGATTACCGCCAAAGCGACGATGACGAGAAAGGCGACCCGCTTCGCAACTTCCAGTTTCGAGGCCTTATTCCCTCCTCCGAACTTCATCGAGAACATCGGAATCTCGCTGACCAGAAGAAAGCACAAAACGAGAGTCAGAACCGGTATGAAGACCGATCCTTCGCACCAATGCGCCAGAAAGCAGTCAGGCCTCACCGTCACGAGTGTCGCAAGCGAGCCGCAGATCATAGCCGCAGCCGGGGTCGGAAGCCCTATGAAGCTGTCGTGCTGACGCTCGTCCAGATTGAACTTCGCAAGCCTCAAGGCGGAGAACGCGGCAAGCAGGAGCGGTAGATATTTCAAGACCGGGATGTCAGTCCCACCGATCCGGTAAAGCATCACGGCCGGCAGCACCCCGAAGCTGACGTCATCCGCCAGTGAATCCAACTCCTTTCCTATTTCCGAATATGCCTTCAGAAGCCTTGCGGACAATCCGTCGCAGAAATCAAACACGGCGGCGAGAATCATCAGCAAGAACCCCAGTTCCAGCCGTCCGTCCAAAGAAGAGATTACCCCCAGAACTCCGCAGAGGAGGTTCATAGAGGTAATCGTGTTGGGAATATGTCTTATTATATTCATTTACTTTATTCCAAGCTTCTTTTTCAAATCCTTGGAAAGGGCGTCCTTGTGGACGAGAACGTCCATCGTCTTGGCGCGGACGAACGAGTCGGAGCAGTACCAGATACCGCCGTACTTGCTTGAAGTTCCCCAGGAGTTCTTGACCATAAAGTACTTGGTGCCGTTCTGGTCTGTGGCCAATCCGAATATCTGCATTCCGTGGTCATCTGTTGTGGTCTTGTTGTCGAAGCCTTCCTGACGGGACTCCTGAGTCACAGGAGCCTCTTTAGGAAGTTCGGCGGCAACCTCCTTCTTCTCTCCGGCCTTGCCTACCCAACGCTCCTGGTCCGAGCCGGCGGTGGTTTTCACATCCTCAAGAAGCACTCCGATTCCGTTTCTGGTGAAACCTTTCTCGCTGACATCAGTCCCCCAGGCGAGGGTATAGCCCTTGTCGATAGCGTTGTAAATCACCTCCATCAACTCGTCAAGAGGAACATTGTACGCGGAATCCCATCTCCAGTTGTCGGAAATCTCAATGATGAACGAGGTGTAGAACGGATGGTGGGTGAACGACGTGAGGGTCACATAGTCAGCGGGAACAATGCCCATCTCATCCCTGTAGGAGGCTGGAGTGCAGGCCTTGCCGTTATGCTCAAAAACCTCAGGGGTCTCGCCGAGGAAGTTATCTACAATGGCGTCGAAGCCCTTCTTCCAGTTTGTGGATAGGGTCTTGTTAGGGTTCTTGGCAATCGCCTCGACATAGGCCTTCGTGGTTGCGTCAAGTTCTCCGTGAACCGGAAGAGGCTGAAGACCCGGCATCGCATCCTGAGGCACAATTCCGTAATCCTCGACGACGTGGAGCACGTCGTCAGCTTCAGAACCGGCAGAGAAATTGATGTGGCCGTCCGTGCGGACATATTTCACAGCCCTGTCCTTGTAGGAATGTGAGACCACGAACATCTCGGAGAAATCCGGGTAGAGGGTGGTGTCCTTGATGTTCTTGATCCTGATTGCCTCTGACTCAAGGAATCCGAGGGTCGAGAAACACCAGCAGGTTCCGGAACGGTACTGGTTCTTGACTGACGTGATAGGGTTCTCCTTGACGACGGTGAACTTGTACTCTGCCTCAGGCTGCGCCGGCTTCGGCTGTGCGGCGGCAATGAAAGGGATGACGACCGCCGCTGCGGCTGCCGCAAAAAAATTCTTCATATTCTTCAATAAATTAATAGTTTTCTGCTTTGAGCTGGAAATAGCTTCTCGGGTGCTTGCACACAGGGCAAACCTCCGGAGCCTTCTTTCCGACCACGATGTGACCGCAGTTCGAGCACTCCCAGATCATATCCTCGTCCTTAGAGAAGACAACCGCATCCTCAACGTTCTTCAGCAGCTTCCTGTAGCGCTCCTCGTGGGTCTTCTCGATTGCGCCGACCTTCTCGAACAGGAAAGCGATCTCGTCGAATCCTTCCTCCTTGGCGGTCTTGGCGAACCCGGCGTACATATCCGTCCACTCATAGTTCTCACCTGCGGCGGCGTCGGCCAGATTCTCCTCGGTTGAAGGTACCCCACCATCGTGCAACAGTTTGAACCAGATCTTGGCGTGTTCCTTCTCGTTCTTCGCCGTATCCTCGAACAGCTTGCCTATCTGGACATAACCGTCCTTGGCCGCCTTAGAGGCATAGTACAAATACTTGGTGTGAGCCTGGCTCTCACCCGCAAACGCAGTGCGCAGGTTCTCCTCGGTTTTTGATCCTTTCAGTTCCATAATCAATGAATATTAAAGTGTTTTCAACCGTGGGTCCGCCGTCCCTCCGGCAGGTTCACTCCCTCCACGGAAGCGACCTCCCTATTCCCCGGGTTCCGGTCGGCTCCAACATTGCAAATGTAATAAAAAAACCCTGATAAAGAAAGCACCTGCACATCTCGGACTCTCCCAGTCACATACATTCGCCCTCTTGTGGAGGCCAATTATTTGACTGCCATTAAATTAAAGTCCCGTCCTCCTGTCAATTTCCATTAAGAGGAGGTGTCTTTTATCAATTAAACATCAATATGTTAGCCTCCACGACGTATGTATCATTGCTGAATTCACATAGGCCATCGCTGCCATATTCACAATCTCTGATAACTGGGAATAAATATTGTTTCCAAAGAGCAATGCAGTTCCCACAAGGTATATTGGTTTTACGAGGAGATATTCATAAATTTGTCGGGATGAAAAAGATAGTATTCACAATTGCGTTGTTTGCGGTTATGGGCTGCGGGCAACGGACGAAAGAGACTCAAGAGACACAAAAGGCACAAGAGACTCAAGCGAGACAAGAGACTATGATGGAAACCAAAACAATAACGGAGATTCCAAGAATGGAGATTGTGTCCGACGACACGTTGGGGCTGAACATCTACTATCCAGAGTTCGACAGGATCGATCTGGTGTGCGGGAAGATGCCGTCGGAGGAGGACTCTACGGTCATATTCTGCTGCGAGGCGGCGTTCACGGGGCAGCTGCTTAAGGAATTCTCACACGGGAACATCGCAGGAGACCACGTCAGTGGTGGGGAATATTTCAAAGGGTACAAATGCAAGGTGAACACGGGATGCTTCACCTTCGCCGATGGAAAATGGGGATTCTTTCTCAACGACCATAAAACGGAGCTGAAGCGAGCGGCGGAAAAAGGCGGGATGGGATTCGGACAGAATATGGTGATATTCAATAATGAAGTGCAACCATCCTTCCGAAAAGCGGGATCTTCTTTTGAATATAGGACCCTCTGCGAGCTGAATGGGAGACTTTGTATCATTGACTCAAAGAAAGTTGTCCGCTATGATGAGTATGTCAGGGCGCTTTCAAAGTTGGGTGTCAAGTATGCGCTGTATCTTGATATGGGGGCCGGATGGAATCATTCCTACTATCGGACCAATGACGGCTCGCTCCATACATTACACCTGCCACCCGCTCAAAGCAGCGACTACAGGACGAACTGGCTGACATTCTATAAATCAATATATTAACAAGGCACATAAGGGCATATTCACAATCAGTATAATTTTTGACAGAATATGAGCATCGCAAGATTCAAGGAGGCGCAGGAGCGCTTCGGGGAGTATGAGACGGCGCTGGAGGAGATCCGGCAGGGGCGGAAGAGATCTCACTAGATCTGGTATATATTCCCGCAACTCAAAGGGTTGGGAAGAAGTTACAACTCTGAATATTACGGAATTGCATCGTTGGAGGAGGCTAAGGAATATCTTGGAGACTCGGTGCTGAGGGAACGGCTGCTGGAGATTTCAAATGCGCTGATGGAGCACAAGGGAGAGGATATTCATAGCATTATGGGAGGGATTGACGCACCGAAGCTGCGCTCCTCGATGACGCTGTTTGAATACGCCGCCGGTGATGACGATGGATGCAAGGTCTTCGGAGAGATTCTTGACACCTTCTTTGACGGCAAAAGGGACGGGCGCACCATCGGGATGCTAAGCTCAGAATCGAAGTGAAATAGACACAGATTTAATATAAAAAAAGCCACGGAATGATGATTCCGCGGCTTATAAATCATCAACCTAATTGATTAGGCCTCAGCCTCAACTGTCACCTTGACGGTGGCCTTGACGGCTTTGTAGCACTTGACTGAGCCTTCGTACTCGCCTACGGTCTTGATCTCGCCGAGGGTGATGTTCTTCTTGTCAACCTCGATGCCGAGAGACTTCAGCGCCTCTTCAACCTGGGCGGTGGTGACAGAACCGTAAATCTTGCCGGATTCGCTGACCTTCACGGCAACCTTGACCGGTGTGGCCTCAATCTTGGCGGCGAGAGCCTCGGCGTCAGCGATAAGTTTGGCCTCTTTGTGAGCCCTCTGGCGCTTTGTCTCCTCAAGCTGCTTAAGAGCGGACTGGGTGGCAGCACAAGCGAATCCCTGAGGGATAAGATAGTTACGGCCGTAACCGGACTTTACCTCAACCACATCTCCGGCCTCGCCGAGATTGGTGACTTCTTTCTTCAAAATGATCTTCATAATCTCGCTCTCCCATTATTTAAGAAGGTCAGTTACATAAGGAAGCAGAGCAAGGGAACGTGCCCTCTTGACTGCCTGAGCGACTTTCCTCTGGAACTTCAGGGAAGTACCTGTAATGCGACGAGGGAGGATCTTACCCTGCTCGTTGAGGAACTTCTTGAGGAACTCGGCGTCCTTGTAGTCAACATACTTGATTCCCGCCTTCTTGAAACGGCAGTACTTCTTCTTTCTAACCTCTACTGTAGGAGGGTTGAGATAGCGGATTCCAGCGTTTTGTGCGTCATTCTGTGCCATAATTCATTCCTCCTTGATTAAGCGTTCTCCTCTTTTTTCTCTTCTTCGGCGGCAGGAGCCTCTACAGGAGCCTCCTCGGCCTTAGGAGCGGCAGGCTTGTTCCTGTTCTCCCTTCTCTTCGCGGCGTAAGCCTCGGCGTGCTTGTCAAGAGCCACGGTAAGGAACCTGATTACCCTCTCATCACGGAAATACTGGGTCTCAAGGGTAGCGATGAAGGTTGGATCAGCCTTGAACTGAATAAGATAATAGAAACCTGAGGTCTTGTGCTGGATAGGATATGCCAGCTGACGGAGTCCCCAGTCCTCTTCGTACACAACCTCGCCGCCGTTGTCAGCGATAAGCTTGGTGTACTTTGCAACCGCTTCCTTCATCTGTTGTTCAGACAAAACGGGAGTAGCGATGAAAACGGTCTCGTACTGTTTTAACATTTGACTTAATTGTTTAATAATAAATAAATTGCAATCCTTTCAGGGACGTATGCCAACCCAAAAGGACTGCAAATATAGTCAATTATTTCAACTTTCGCAAATTAGCGGTCAAATCGCATTCGATAAAGTCAATGAATATGCCCGCAATGGCAAAAAGCGGAACTCTACTTTTCCGGAATATTCTCAAGCACAGCGACGAGGAACTTCCAGGTTTCGGCGACGGAGGCGATGTTCACGCGCTCGTCCGGAGAGTGAGGATAGAGGATGTCAGGGCCGATGGAGACCATCTCCCAGTTCGGGTACTTGGCGCCCATAATGGCGCATTCAAGCCCTCCGTGGGTGGCGGTGATTTTCAGATCCTTTCCGAAGAGGGACTTGTAGGTGTCCTCCAGAACCTTGATCATCGGTGTGCCGAGTTTCGGAGCCCAGCCGCTGTAAGCGCCCGATGTTGAATATTCAGCTCCGGCAAGCTCGAAGACGAAACGGATAGAGTCGGAGAGGTACATCTTGGCGGAGTCAATGGAGCTGCGGGTCAGCGAGTGGACTGTAAGATGCCCTTTCCGGGTGCGGACGATTGCCATATTGGTGGAGGTCTCGGTCAGGCCCGGAAGGGTGTCGCTCATTCTCTGCACACCGTGAGGGCAGGCAAGAATGGCCTTGACGGCCTTGCAGATCACCTTAGGGCTGATGTAACGGGCAGCCGGTGCGCTCTGCTTCTCATAGATGAGAATCATATCCGGATCCGAGTACTGATACTCGAACTTGGACTCCTCGAATTTCTTCTCTATGAGAGCCTTGACTTTGCGCGAGTCCGCTGACGGAACGAGGATTTCGGCCTCGGCCTCGAACGGAATGGCGTTGCGGAGAGAGCCGCCGGTGATGGACGCAACCTTGACGTCATATTCAGAGATCACAGCCTCGAGAAGGCGGCAGAGAATCTTGTTGGCGTTGCCTCTGAAGAGGGAGATGTCCATTCCTGAGTGGCCGCCCTTGAGGCCCTTTACGGTGATCTTGTAGCCCACGAATCCTTCCGGAGTCTTGTAGGTCCTGTAAGCGAAGTCGGCGGTGCCGTCAACTCCGCCGGCGCAACCGGTGCAAAGCTCACCTTCCTCCTCGGAATCAAGGTTTAGGAGGATGTCGCCCTTCAATATCCCAGCCTTGAGCGAGTTGGCGCCCGTCATACCGGTCTCCTCGTCGTAAGTGATGAGAGCCTCCAGCGGGCCATGCTTCAACGTCTTGTCCTGAAGAACGGAAAGCGCAAGGGCGACACCTATGCCGTTGTCGGCGCCAAGGGTGGTGCCCTTCGCTGTCACCCAATCCCCTTTTATCTCGGTCTCGATAGGGTCGGTCAGAAAGTCGTGCTTCGTGTCGGCTGTCTTCTGCGGAACCATATCCATATGAGCCTGCATAATCA
Organism: Eggerthellaceae bacterium; assembly: GCA_963604245.1. GTDB lineage: Bacteria > Bacteroidota > Bacteroidia > Bacteroidales > UBA932 > Cryptobacteroides. The sequence continues at coordinate 2,973 of CAVCPY010000185.1, read as the reverse complement.
CGCCCTTGCGGTTCTCGAAGCCGGGAGTGGCCGGAGCCGTGAATATTATGTTGCCGGTGTCATCTTTCCTTACGTCAACACCGTGCTCTTTTCCCCAGCCAAGGAGATATTCCTGAACCTTGCCCTCGTGCTTTGAAGGACGAGGAATCCTTGTCAGACCGTAGAAGTTCTCCCAAACGGCCTTCGGCTGTAAATCTTTAATTGTCATAGCATTGTTTTATTAATATGTGAACTAATCATTTCGAAAGAGGGAAATAGCCTTCGACGCCAAGCTGGTAGATGGCCATCCTGTCCTGAAGGAAGGAGGTCACGCCATCGGAAAGGCGCACCGTGCAGATGGCAGGAATCCTGTAGATGGCCACATTTGTCTTGGACTGCACTCCCTTGCCGGAAGCCTCGCCGATCGGCTGAGGGACTACCTCAAGAAGGTAAGGCTTCCCTGACATATCATCGGCGGAGACGATTCCGTCCGTGTCAGAAATTCTGAAAGCGACGTATGTCTGTGACTTTTTGTCCTTCACCGGAACGACATCGCATTTGAGCTTCTGGGTCTGACAGTCGCTGTAGCCGATGAACATTGACATATATTCCTTCTCCAGCGCCGAGATTTCCTTAAGGGCCGCTCCCATCGCCTCCCCGCTGTAAGTGGCGTCGGTGTCACCGGTGACGATCTGCACCCTCTTCTGACGGAGATTGAATATCATATCGGCGGCCTCCTTGGCTCTCTGCTCAAGGGATTTCTGAACGACCATATTCTGCTGGACGGCGATGCGGTTGTACGACGCATCCTCCTTGACCCCGCGGTAAAGCGTGGCGGCCTCGGACGTGAGGTTGGAACTTACCCCCTTCGCATTGAAATCAGCCCCCGTCTGGGTAGTGAACCTCCACTCGGCGCTCTCGCCGAAACTCCCGTCATTGACTGCGATAAGTCCTTGGGATGTAAGAGAAAGGAAAGACTGGGTGGCCTTGTCCGGGTTGACATAGTAACGGAAATTCTGGTCGGCCTCGATGTAAGGGGTCATCCGTACCGCACTGAGGGTACAGGTTGTCTGGTCGGCCTGACGGGCGTCCACACCAAGATACTTCTGGGCATACTTGGCGTAAGGACCCGCATAGAAATATTCACGGACTGCCTCCACCTCGATTGTGATGGTTGTCTGAGGAAGGGCGTAGGAGACAGTCCCTACCGGATCCTGCGCCGAGACTCGTCCGGCCGGGAGCAAAGCGGCGGCCAGAAAGAGTAAGAATGGTGTGCGATAAGTCTTCATATTCTTCATATTCATAATACTATTGTCATTTCCATCTTTTGTGCGTCCAGAGGTAGTTCTCAGGGTGTTTTTCCAGATCAGCCTGAAGCAGGTTGTAATATTCCTGCATAATCGAATGGGGTTCCATAGTCGAGGCGTCGCGGCAGATTTCCTTGAAGGACCATTCGTAGTGGCCTCGGGAGACAGGGCACAGGCTCATATAGAACACGCTGTAGTGCAACTTGTGAGCTATTGACGCTCCGCCGAGCATCGTACGCGTCGGCTGGTGCATAAAGTCCACGACATCGTTCACGGTCGAGTTCCTGTAAGGGCACTGATCGGTCGGGATTATGTAGAGTTTCTTGTCTTCCTTATGGGACAGGGCAAAGCGCAAAAGGTTCACCGAACTGACATAGCCTGTGTAGCCGTAACGCAACACAGGTGCGCATCTGTTGACACGCATTATTTCGTCCCACATCTTGCTGCTGAGCGGTTTATAGACAGCTATGACATCGTTGACACCTATTGTTCTCCGCACGGATTCCGGGCGATAATCGTAAGTCATACATCCGCCGGTAAGTTCCCAGTTGCCGAAATGGCTGTTCAGCACGACCACTCCCGGACTCCCGGCCAGAGCAGCCTCCACGACTTCGATGTTGGTGTACTCAACCAGATGTTTCCTATGCAGCCTTTCCGGATTACGGCAGCCGCCGAACCAGATCGTCTCCGCAAGTATTTCCCCGAAGTGTTTGTAGAATGCGTCCGAAATCCGCCTGAGTTCACTGTATTTCTTATCAGGGAAAGCCCGCGAAAGGTTGACCATCACGACATCGCGCCGGTAGTGCAGCAAATCCCGAAGCAGCCAGGCGAAGAACCCTGCCCACGCATAATGGAACCTCAGCGGAAGCGCCGAGATCAACCGCAGAAGCCCCTGCACCAGTTTCGTCAAAATCTTCATCTCTCTTCGATCAGTCGCATATCCTGACAAAGATAGTGAAAGACGCGTTCAATATGAAATTTTATTGTGTTATTGAATATGAACACGGACGTGCGGCAAGGCGGCGTTCCTTACCGACGGACTGCACATCATATCTCTATCCACTCAACCTCGCCGCCCCATATCGACAGGAAGCGGTGAAAGTCCTCCCCCGAGACCACGACGCTGGCAGTGTTCTCGCAAGGATGGAAACTTATCTTGTCCGCCGTGCGCAATGTGTTGTCAATGTAATACTTGACTCTGTGTCCGTTCGGGAATAGTTCCTTCGTATCAGCATCCTTCGGTTCGATGTCATTGATGAGACCGAACGCCGACACAGACCCGGGATGCAGGTCAAGGCAGCGTACCATCCTTTCCTCCGATGCGAAAGACAGTTTCCCCTGACCCAGCGCTCGCTCCAATCTATGAATATCCAGTGTCTTGTGGCATTCCATACTTACAAGGTAGTGCCGGTTCCCCTTATGATTCCGAAAGAAAAGGTTCTTGCAATGCGTCGCTTCGGGAATGTTCCCCCAAAACTTCAGGCACTCCTCCACCGTGTACAAAGCCGGATGTTCGTACAACTTGCACCCGATGCCGTTGTCTTTCAAAAAGTTCAGGGTCTTTCCCCTCAAACGTTCACGTTCCTGTCCGTCTATTTCCATCTGTCATTCATCTGTCATTAAGAAGCTGTTTAAGAAGCTGTTTAAAAATAATTCCTCTTTTTTCTTACGCGGCCTTTCCGGCCAT
>CAVCPY010000184.1:11541-17025 GCA_963604245.1 Eggerthellaceae bacterium | reverse complement strand
GTAGCTACGTGACCGATGAGAAAGATGAAAATGGCCGGAAAGGCCGCATAAGAACAAAGAGAAATTATTTTTAAACAGTTTCTAAAATCATTTTATAGCTTAAGTTTGTCTTGCACTTATGGGAAAAAGTTAATACATTTACGACCAAAGCTTATTATTAAATTTCTCTTCAATGAAAAAGAATTGCGCTTACAGAACGAACGCCTTTCTCGCGATGATGCTTGCAGGGTCTTTCCTTGCAGGGACGACCTCGTTCGCATCAGAGTTCAAGGCAGGTTCGCTATCGGAGGCTACCGCCTCCCAACAACAGAACCGTACTGTTACCGGAAAGGTCGTGGACGCTTCCGGCCAAGGTACGGTCGGCATCGGTGTAATGGTGAAAGGTACGTCAAACGGCACCTTGACCAGTCCTGACGGGACCTTCTCCCTTTCCAATGTGGCTCCCGGAGCCACGATTGTCTTCTCAAGCATCGGCTACAAGACGGTTGAGGTTGTCTATGAAGGACTGCCGTTGAACGTCACCATCGCCGAGGACAACGAACTGCTTGACGAGTCGGTTGTGACCGCCCTCGGAATAAAGAGGGAAAGGAAGTCCCTCGGCTACGCTGTGGAGGACATAGGAGCATCCGAGCTTATGAAGAACAAGACAGCCAACGCAATCAGCTCACTGTCAGGCAAGATCGCCGGTGTGAACATCACACAGTCATCCGGCGCCGCCGGGTCGGGTGCACAGATCATCCTCCGTGGCGGAACTTCCGGTTCGGAAGGCCGTGACAACCAGCCTCTTTTCGTTGTGGACGGCATCATTTACGACAACTCCTCGCAGGTTGTCGGCAATTCCGCTTTCGACGGACAGGGGTCGGCTTACTCCACATCCTCAAACCGTATAATGGACATCAACCCCGAGGACATCGAGAATATGTCCATCCTCAAAGGTCCTGCGGCTTCCGCTCTCTACGGCTCCCGCGCGGCGAACGGTGTGGTGCTCATCACCACGAAGAAAGGCAAGGACGGCTCTGTCGAAGTAAACCTCAACACCAAGTACATCACCTCCTGGGCCAAGTCCCTCCCTGCGGCACAGAATGAGTATAAGAGGGGTTATCTGGAAGATCTGTATGATAAGGACGGCAACTACACAGGAACCTCGTTCAATGATTTCGCCTACAACTCCTGGGGCGAAAGGATCTCCTCTGACACGCAGATTTACGACAACATCGGCAACTTCTTCAACACTGCGGGCACTTGGGACACCAACCTTAGCATTTCCGGAGGCCATAAGGACAGCAACTTCTTCCTGTCCGCCTCGAACTTCTCACAGGACGGCATCGTTCCCACCACAGGCTACGACAAGACAACCTTCCGCTTCAACGGCGAGCAGAAATTCAAGATTTTAACATTCAGCGTGAACGCCGCATACTCAAAGGCCCACACTGACCGCACACTTACTTCCGGAGGTCTGTACGGTTCCTCGGGCACAGGTACTCTCGGCGCTGTGTATATGTGGTCTCCTACAGATGATATGACCCATTGGAAGAACGAGGACGGCAGCCGTTACCGTATGTTCGGCGACCGCCTGGATCCTTGGGACGAAAGGGACAACCCTTACTGGATTCTGAACAAGAACAGCTATCAGGATGACACCGAGCGTTTCACCGGTTCCATCAATGTCCGCGCGGACATCACCAAGTGGCTCTTTGTCAACTATCGCGTTGGCATCGACACCTACAACACCGTCAATTCCACCCGCATCGCTCCGGAAGGAGCCATCAAGCAGGTATGGCAGAAAGGTATGATGAGCGACAACACCCTCAAATACTCATACCTCTCCCACAACCTTATGATAAACGCAAGCCGGTCCATCGGCGACTTCCACGGAAACCTTATGGCCGGAATGCAGACGGACAATACCGAAACAGACCGCAACTACAAGATGGCCTGGAACTTCGAGGTCCCGGAGTTCTATTCTTACGCTAACGCCACCACTGACAACAAGAAATTCCAGCATTCCGCTTCCAAGAAGCGTCTTGTAGGAGTGTTCGGCGAAGTGCGTCTCGACTGGAAGAACACCGTATTCCTCTCCGCTACCGGCAGAAATGACTGGACTTCAACGCTCCCGGTGGAGAACCGCTCATATTTCTATCCTTCGGTCAGCGGATCCTTCGTGTTCACTCAGCTCCTGCAGGACGGCGGCCTGATGAATGACGATGTGCTCACATTCGGTAAGCTCCGCGCATCCTGGGCCAAGGTTGGTAAGGACACCGGCGCATACGAGACCAACACGGCTCTCTGGCCGGTCGGAACATATCTCGGCGGCAAGACCGGAGTCGGCGCCACCTGGACCAGAGGCAACCCATACCTCCTTCCTGAAATGAGCAAATCTTCGGAAGTCGGCCTCGAACTCCATTTCTTCCAGCACAGGCTGAAACTGGACGTGGCTTACTATACCAATGACTCCTACAACCAGATTCTCAGCCCGCGCGGCCCTCAGTCCACGGGTTACATATTCTGCTCCATCAATGCGGGCAATGTCTATAACAAGGGTATCGAGTTCTCGCTCTCCGGTACCCCGATCGAGAGGAAGGACTTCGTCTGGGAATCCGCTCTCAACGTCGCAGGCAACAGAGGCACAATGGACGGACTGCCTGCTGGAATGGACATTATGTATGTGACCGATGTCCAGTATGGCAGCGCGAAGGCGGCCTCTTTCTCCGGCGGTAACTTTATGGCCATTTCGGGTACGGAATGGGCAAGGAGTCCGTCCGGAGACCTCATCCTGGACAAGAACGGAATGCCTACCCAAAGCGCATCCACATCCATAGAGGTCGGAAACCGCGAGTCCAAACTCACGGGCGGATGGAACAATACCTTCACCTATAAGAACCTCTCATTCAATATGCTCTGGGAGTTCCGCATCGGCGGCGACGTGTTCAACGGCACCAAGTATGCGATGACCCTCGCCGGCACCAGCCAGTTCTCCGCTGATGTCCGCAACGAGCCTCTCACCATCACCGGCGTCCAGAAAATCAGCGGCACAGGCGACGACACCGTCTATTCGGATCCTCAAACCTATACCTGGTACCCGGATCAGGTTTACGAATACAACGGCAAGAAGATGCTCGGCTACAACATCATAAAGAGTTACTACGCCGGGGCCTACAACTACGAGACCGCAAATTGGATCACCACGGTGAATTCGCTGCGTCTGCGTACGCTCTCCATTTCCTACTCTCTTCCTAAGAGACTTCTGGAGAAGACCAGAGTCATCAAGAGAGCATCTGTCTCTGCCATCGCCAACAACCTTCTCCTCTTCACCAATTATGAAGGAGACCCTGAGGTGGCAGCGTCAGGAGCGGGCCGCGGAGGATCCTCATCCGTTGGCTTCGACTACTGTGGCGTTCCTGCTGTCTCAAGCTTCACCTTCGGCGTAAACCTTACATTCTAGGCAGTCACAACTTTATTAACAAATATGAATATGAAGATCATCACAAACATATTATTGACCGGCTCCGTTATGGCTGCCCTGTCTCTCGTGTCCTGCAGCGAGTGGCTGGACGTGAACACCGATCCGGAGAACCCGACGCTGGAGTCTGCGGAGTATCAGCTGGAATTGGCGCACTGCCAGTTCTACACGAACAGCGCGCAGCAGTTTGCGAACTGGCGTTCATCAATGGCAATGGGCGACTGGACACGCTATAATGGTGGCAGCACCTATTGGAATATGTCATTCTGGTATCCGACTTCCGGCATCACCACCACCCCTTACCAATGGTTCTTCGTGGGCGCCGGCGCTACAGTGAAGGATATGTACGCCAAGGCGATGGCCGCCGGCAACTGGCACTATGCGGGAGCTGCGAAGCTCATCTATGCGTACGGCTATATGCTGATGGCCGACCTATATGGAGAAATGCCTTATACGGAGGGTCTGGGCGAAAGTGCGACCCCGGCATACGACACGGGCAAGACCATCTATCTTGGCTGTCTTGCAGACATCGATGAGGCGATTGATCTCCTCTCCAAAAGCATAGACGCCGGTCTGCCTTCCCTCGCGGTCGGAGATTCCTGGAACAACGGCGACACCGGCAAATGGGTCAAGCTCGCCAACCTTCTTAAGGCCCGATGGATCAACAAGCTCATCAAGAAGGGTGACGGCAGCTACCTTGAAGGCAAGTACGATGCGGCCGCCATACTCGACTGCCTGAACAAGGCTATGACCAGCAATGCCGACAACACCATCGTGAACCACACTGACGACAACGGCACCACTCACGACAACCTCGGATGGAACGAGCCGGTGGACTACTCTCCGCTCTATTCCGTCTGCGGAATGAACGGCGGCTATATGGTGACGAAGATGCTCTACGACAACCTGACGGACTTCAACGGCTGCGGCTTCGAAGACCCGCGCGCCGACCACGTGATTCCTTGGGCCAAGTCAAGCAAGAGTGCCGGCGCGCCTGCGGAAATCAAGTGGAATGATAATGGCACTTGGCGCCGCTCCCTCGGAGTGGACCTCCAGTCGAACATAATCTCCGCCGGCGGTCCCCTCCGGGCCAGCTACAGTGCTGAAAAGCATTTCTACATAATCAGCGACAATCCTGAGCGCCTCGGGGACACCGTATATGTGGAGTGTACCTCCACTTCCAAGGGCTATGCGGCGAAGAAGGACCTTCTCTACAGAAGGCTTGACGGCAATGATGGTTCAGCAGAGTCAGGGTCATTCTACACCAGAGTGTCTTCTCCAACCTATGTGGGTACATATATGGAGGCCTGCTTCATCAAGGCCGAGGTTCTCTTCAGGCAGGGTGACAAATCGGGTGCCTACACCGCTTACAAGGAAGGTGTGAAGGCTTCGATGGAACTGATGAACGAGAAACTCAAGACTTGGGTGTCTGAGGATCCAAATCTCAACAGCTGCCCGTCTTTCACTCCTATGACCCAGACGGACATCGACAACTATCTTGCAAACGGCATAGGCACCGCCGCAGACCTCACCCTCGGGCATATCCTGACCCAGAAGAGGCTTGCCCTGCATTTCTCCGTGGAAATCTGGAACGATATGCGACGCTACGATTTCAACCCGGATTACTTCTTCGGATGGAACATCGCCGCATACCACGACCTTAGCGCAGGCGCGACCAAGGCCATCCCTGCCGGCAAGCAGTTCCGCCGCTGGGCTCAGTGCTCACACGAGACTAACTACAACACCGACAACCTCCAGGCCATCGGTAACGAGGTGCCGGGGGCTGATATGTCCTATGTGAAGGAAGGCAAGTCCTGCTGGAACCTCGCGGATGATGTCTGGACAATCAACGTCTGGTGGGATTCCGATCAGCAATGATCCGATTGACATTCAGATAATTCAACTTTCGCAAGTAACAAAGTGCCTGTGACAAAATGCCTTATCTCACGTTCGGAGTGCATCGGCCGTGAATGCTCAGTTCACGTTACCCCCTCCCTAAATCCCTCCCCTCGGGGGAGGGACTT
>CAVCPY010000184.1:0-11460 GCA_963604245.1 Eggerthellaceae bacterium | reverse complement strand
TCCCTCAGGGCCTTTCACGTTACCCCCTCCCTAAATCCCTCCCCTCGGGGGAGGAACTTGCTCCGTCACTGCCGTGACGGGAAATGAGGTGTTTCGCATATGCGAAACTAAAGTTACAAATTTAACAAAAATCCACTATCTTTGTATTTTAAGTATCGCATATGCGAAACTTGAGTTTTGAAAGAATCGCTTAGGCAGAAAGAAAGAAAGATGACCATCACTGAAGCAAATTTCGCCGGCAGCTGCACAAGAGTCAGCCAGAAACCGTCCCGCAGGCTGCCGGAGTTCGCGTTCATCGGACGCTCCAATGTCGGCAAGTCATCGCTGATCAATATGTTGTGCGGCAACCGCAAGCTTGCCAAGACTTCGTCAACCCCAGGAAAGACCAGACTGATCAACCACTTCATCATCAACGACAGCTGGTATCTCGTTGACCTCCCGGGCTACGGATTCGCCAAGATCTCACAGAAAGGACGCGAGGAGCTCCGCAAGATGATCAATGACTACATTGGAAAGTCTGAGGAGATGGTCGTTCTCTTTGTCCTGATCGACTCGCGGCACGACATCACCAAGATCGACAGGGAGTTTCTGGCGGGGCTTGGAGAGAACGGCATTCCGTTCGCGATCATATTCACAAAAAGCGACAAACTCGGGCCGAACGCCCTCAAGGCGCAGATAGAGCGTGACAAGGAGATTCTGTCGGAAGAGTGGGAGGAGATGCCGCCGATGTTCGTTTCCAGCGCCGAGACGGGTGCCGGGAAGGAGGAGATTCTCGATTATATCCAAAAATACATATAATTATAGCATAGCGCAATGTACATCGAACACAGAATGGAATTGTTTGCCTGCAGGGCCTCCAAAGACTTTGCTTGCAAGGTTGTTGACGAGTTGAACAATATCGGTGACGAAACCGGTGAGAAGTACCATCTCGGCGCTTCCGAGGTCACCCAGTTCAGCGATGGGGAATTCGTTCCCTCGTTCACGGACAGCGTCAGGGGCGCGACCGTGTTCATCCTGCAGTCCACTTTCCCTCCCACAGAGAATCTGATGGAGCTTCTCCTGACCATAGACGCGGCCAAAAGAGCCTCCGCCGACAAGGTCATAGCGGTGATGCCTTACTTCGGATGGGCCAGACAGGACCGCAAGGACAAGCCTCGCGTCTCGATCGGAGCGAAGCTGGTGGCAAACCTTCTGACAGCCGCCGGAGTTGACAGGATCATGACCTGTGACCTCCACGCCGACCAGATCCAAGGATTCTTCGACCTTCCCGTTGACCACGTCTATGCCAGCAAGGTCTTCATCCCTTACCTGCGGTCTCTGAACATCGAGAACCTTGCGATTGCAGCCCCTGATATGGGCGGGGCAAAGAGGGCCAACGCCTACGCCAAGGAACTCGCCTGCCCGGTGGTCATCTGCCACAAGTCCCGCGAGAGGGCCAACGTCGTGGCCTCCATCACGGCGATCGGCGATGTGGAAGGCAAGAACATCGTGATTGTGGACGACCTCATCGACACCGCCGGAACCCTCGTCAAGGCAGCCGAGGTGCTGATGGGCAAGGGTGCCGCAAGCGTGAGGGCCTGCGCCACGCACGCTGTGCTCTCCGGCCCGGCCTACGACAGAATCAACAACTCCTGCCTGAGCGAAGTGTTCGTTACCGACACGATTCCGCTTTCAAAGGATGCAGACACAAGAAAAATCAAGGTAGTCTCGATAGCCGGGACCTTCGCGTCCATCATCCGCAAGGTCTATAACTACGAGCCTATCAGCACGGAATTCATATTCTAAAATAAAATGAAAACAGTTCTCGCAGCGATAATCATCATCGGAATCGGAGTCATCGGAATGTGCTTCAACATCATATTCCGGAAGAACGGCAAGTTCCCTGAGACGGAGATCAGCCGCAACGAGAATATGCGGAAGCTGGGAATCAAGTGTATGAGGGAGCAGGACGAGGAGATTTTCTCCAAAAAGAAGCCCCAAAGGAATGCTTCCTGCACCGGTTCGCTCAGCGACGCCTGCACCGGATGCGGTTTCTATGAATATGAGTTCGGAAGCAGGAAACCGAAACAGGACAAAGGCTGAAAGAATGGCCGGCAATGGCCATATGACGAGAGATATTGTTATTACGCGGGCAATTGCCTGCCTGCGAGAGATTGAGTTATGAGTTTAGTAGCCATTGTGGGACGCCCGAACGTTGGCAAGTCCACACTTTTCAACAGACTTGTCGGAACGCGTCAGGCCATCGTTGACGAGACCGCCGGCGTGACAAGAGACCGCCACTACGGCAAATGCGAATGGTGCGGGAAGGAATTCTCCGTGGTTGACACCGGAGGCTGGACGACCAATTCGGACGATGTGTTCGAGGAGGCCATCCGCAGACAGGTCGTGATCGCCATCGAGGAGGCCGACGCCGTGATTTTTATGGTCGAGGCCGCAGCGGGCATCACCGACTATGACGCCGAGATCGCCGACATCCTCCGCCGGAGCAGAAAGCCTGTCGTCCTGTGCGTCAACAAGGTGGATTCCGGAGAGAAGATGTTCGACGCCTACCAGTTCTATTCATTGGGTCTGGGAGAGATCTGGGCCACGTCGGCGGCGAACGGCAGCGGAACCGGCGACCTTCTGGACGAGGTTCTCAAGGTTCTTCCCGAAGAGAAGCCGCAGCAGGACGATGACCGTCCCGACCTGCCTCACATCACGATCGTCGGCAAGCCTAACGTCGGAAAGTCCTCACTGACCAACGCCCTTCTCGGCGAGGAAAGGAACATCGTGACCCCTGTTGCCGGGACCACAAGAGACTCAATCTCATCCCACTACAACAAGTTCGGCCACGAGTTTATGCTTGTGGACACAGCCGGGATGCGCAGGAAGGCCAAGGTCAACGAGGATCTTGAGTTCTACTCGGTGATGCGCGCCATAAAATCCATCGAACGTTCCGACGTCTGCATCCTGATGATCGACGCGAACAACGGAATGGAAGCCCAGGATATGAGCATCTTCAATCTCATCCTCCGCAACCGCAAGGCCTGCGTGCTGGTGGTCAACAAATGGGACCTCTTCCTGAAGGACAGCAACACGCTGAAGGAATATGAAGCCGCCCTGCGCCGCCGCATCGCTCCGTTCGATGACGTGCCGATCATCTTCACGTCCGTCGTGAAGAAACAGAGGATTATGGATGTGCTGGATGCGGCGGAGCTTGTGTACGGGAACTATTCCCGCAAGCTGTCCACTGCGAGGCTGAACGAGGCGATGCTGCCTGAAATCGAGAACTACCCGCCGCCGGCCTGGAAGGGCAAATACGTGAAAATCAAGTATGTGACCCAGCTGCCTACCCGTTTTCCGGCGTTTGCGTTCTTCTGTAACCTGCCTCAGTACGTCAAGGAACCGTACAAGAGGTTTCTGGAGAACAAGCTGCGTGAACACTTCGACCTTCACGGATGTCCGGTGCAGATCTTTATGAGGGCCAAATAATGTCCGCCTATGCTGCTGGAGATTCTGAAAGCTTTTGTCATCGGCATCTGTGCGTCGGCTCCGCTCGGGCCGGTGGCGATTCTTGTGCTTCAGAAATCCATCTGCTACGGCCATAAGGCCGGTTTCACGACCGGTCTCGGAGCCTCTGTTGTGGACACGGCCTACGCCATCATCTCAATCTTTGCGTGGGCGTTCGCCCAGAATTTCATCAACACCTACGAATCGGTCATATTCCTTATCGGCGGTCCGGTGATCGCCATCCTGGGATATTCAATGGCATTCAGGGATCCGTTCAGGAAGATGGAGCCCGGGGACATCTCCGCACGCGGAGCCTCCGTAAAGGATTTCCTTCAGGCAGTTGCCACCACCGTATCCAATCCGGGAGCGATTCTGGTGATGTTCGCGCTGTTCGCCTTCTTTCAGGTGGATCTGTCCGACAGAAGCTTCAGGATTTACCCGATAATCCTTGCCGTGGCCGGCGGCTCAATCACATACTGGTTCTTCTTCTCCTTGTTCTTCAGCAACTGGAGAAAAGCTTTCAATATGCAGAAAATAATGTGGCTCAACAGGATAGCCGGAATCATCATCATCATCATAGGACTCGCCCTCCTGGGCGAGGGAGCGTATGACCTGCTCTTCACGGGCGGAAAATAATTCTTGAATATGAAAGAGAAAGAGGATAAGAAAAGTCTCATCAGCAACTGGATAGCCAGAAACGTGATTCTCGCGTTCCTGCTCTTCACGGTTCTGATAGGAGGCAGTTCAATGCTGCTCCGTGTGTTGACCAACCACGGGAAAACGATAGAGGTGCCGGATTTCACAAGTATGACCGTGAATGAGGCAAAGCACGAGGCCGCCGGCCACAAGCTCAGGGTCGAGGTCATCGACTCCATCTTTGTCAGGAAGATGGAAAGAGGAGCGGTGTACAGCCAGAATCCCAAAGCGGGGTCCCGCGTCAAGCAGGGAAGAAGGATTCTCCTAACCATCAATGCGAAGAACGCCAAGAAAATAAGTATGCCCAACCTTGTCGGCTATTCGATGCGCCAGGCCAAGGCCGAACTCAATTCCCGAGGGTTGGCTTTGGGCAAGCTGATTTATGTCAACGACATAGCGACCAACAATGTGCTGAGGCAGATCTACCGGAACCGTGAGATCAGGCCTGGAAGACAGATTGAGACCGGCTCCGAAATCAATCTGGAAGTCGGACTCAATCCGGAGGACAACCTCACCTACATTCCGAATGTCAAAGGATTGAAATATCTCCGGGCGGTCGATGCCGTACACGACAACTCCCTGAACATCGGCCGCGTCGTGTTCGACAAGACCGTCAGGAACTACACCGACTCGCTGAACGCCTCCGTGACAAGACAGACTCCGGAGGCTTCCGGCAACCCTATCCTTATGGGTTCGGATGTGACAATCTACCTGTCATTGGACAAGAAAGACGAATAAGAAGCTGTTTGAAAATGGTTCCCGCATTTTATTATGCGGATTTTCCGAGACAGTTTCGGTTTTGGAAGAGGGAGCGTAGCAGTAGCTACGTGACCGATGAGAAAGATGAGAATGGCCGTAAAGGCCGCGTAAGAAAAAAGAGGAATTATTTATAACAGCTTCCAACGTGGACGAGGAGAAACTTTACAACGACCTGGAAGAGAGCGTCGAGGACGAGGAGCAGGGGATGTTCGAGCATTTCCGGCTTGGCGTCGATGCCGGCCAGACCCCGATGCGTGTGGACAAGTATATGGCCACACATCTGGAGGACACTTCACGGCACAGGGTCCAGTGCGCCATCAAGGAAGGTTATGTACGTGTTAATGACAAGGTTGCGAAAGCGAATCTTGTCATCAGACCCGGGGATGTCATCCGTTTTGTGATGCCGTACCGCCGCCGCGGCCTTGAGATCCTGCCGCAGGACATTCCTTTGGACATAGTCTATGAGGATGACGACCTTCTGGTCGTCAACAAGGCCGCCGGGATGGTTGTCCACCCCGGACACGGGCACTTCGAGGGTACGCTCATCAACGCCCTATCCTATCATCTGGGGATATCCCAGGGTCCGGAGGCCGCCGACGAGAGGATGGGAATCCTTGTCCACAGGATTGACAAGGACACTTCCGGGCTTCTCGTGGTGGCGAAGAACGACGAGACCCAACTGGATCTGGCGCGTCAGTTCTTCGAGCATTCAATCGAGAGGCGGTACGTGGCGGTCGTCTGGGGAAACCTCAAGGAGGACGAGGGCACGATTGACGGGAACATCGGCCGCGACCCTAACGACAGGCTGCGGTTCAGGGTCTATCCCGGCGAGGATGGCCGCGGCAAGCACGCAGTGACGCACTACAAGGTGCTGGAAAGATTCGGTTATGTGACCGTCGTCGAGTGCAGACTGGAGACCGGGCGTACGCACCAGATCAGGGTGCATATGAACTACATCGGGCATCCGCTGTTCAATGACGGACGCTACGGCGGTTCGGAAATCCGCAAGGGAACCATCTACGCCAAGTACCGTCAGTTCATCCAGAACTGCTTCGAACTTTGCCCGCGTCAGGCCCTTCACGCCAAAACCCTCGGTTTCGTCCATCCCGGCACGGGGCAGTGGATCCAATTCGACTCCCCTCTTCCGGGCGATATGACCGCAATGATTGACAAGTGGCGCAACTACGTCAACTTTGCCGGTGCGGCGGAAGACGAGTAATCTGCATCTCGGGAACATCCGGCCGTGCGAATCAGGCCGCCTTGCAATTCTTGGTGCAGCAGTACTGTGAGAGGACGATGCCGAGGACTGCCACGAAGACTCCTGACCACTGGAGGAGAGATAGATGCTCGCGGCCGATGACTTCGGCGACCAGGGCGGTGGCCACGCACATCATTGCGAGGAACACGCTGGATTTGCCGACACCTAACTTCTTGATTGTCATCGCCCAGAGCGAAAAAGCAAGGCTGGAGCAGAGGACGGCAAGGCACAGAATCGGTTCGAGAACATTCCACGAAAGAAGTCTTGCGTCGAAATTCTCTATGCCTTTCGTCAGGAAGAACGGCAGAAAGTATACCGTACCAATCAGGAACTGGTACATCACTATCACCTGCGGCTTGTAGCCGTCAGTGAGGAGCTTCGTAAGCGAAGCGTGACCGACCTCCGAGAAGACGGCGACCATCAGCAGGACAATTCCAAGAATAAAGTTGTCAGGCACACCTTCCTCACCCCCCTGTTTGAGAAGGACAAGGCAGATGCCGCACAGGGTCACGGCTATCCCGAAACCGTTCAGAACCGAGATGCGCTCTCTGAAGAACAGGGCTCCGGCCCCTACAGAGAAAATCGGCACGGAGGCTATGATCATCGCGCTGATGGTCGGCGACCCTGTCTCCTTGATGCCATAGGTCTCACAAAGGAAATAGACAAGAGGCTCAAACAGGGCGAGGAGCAGGAATTTCCAGATATCTTTCCCTGCGATTGGCCTCAACGCTTTCGTTATGAAGTTGAACACTAATAGTATTATGCCGGCCACAAAAATCCTTATAGGGACAAAATAGAAAATAGGAACGTTCAGAGCGATCAGCTTGTCGCTCCAGATGTAGGACATTCCCCAAAGCACAATGGCCAGAACGGACAGCAGATATATCACTGCCTTGTTGTCACATATACTTTTAGCTGTATTCATACAGAAAAAATCACATTACCTTTCACTTTCACAAAGATAATCAATTTTTTCTTTCAGAAAGAAATATTATTCAAATATTCATTAACATTTCGACACTGCATTGGTTCAGATTGACCTTCCCTGAAAAAGGTTGACACTTTAGAGGTTAGTAAGCGTTAAAAAATAACTTGGTAATCTTTATGTGTCTTTTTTGACTATTTTCCTTTTCTCATCGGTCGTGTACGTCCAGTACACTCCCTCTTCCAAAAGAAAACTAGCCTCAAAAATCCTGCATAAATCTCTACCAACTTATTTTTTATCGCTTACTTATCGGTCATCTGCTCTGCAGCAACCTCAGCGAAATGCGCTTGCGGTCGAGATCGACATCAAGGACGCTGACATTGACCCTCTGGTGAAGTTTCACCTTCTGCCCCCGCATCTTGGAGACGTGAATGAGACCGTTCTCGTGGATTCCGATGTCCACAAAGGCTCCGAAGGCGGTCACATTGGTGACGATGCCGGGCAGTTCCATTCCCGGCTTCAGGTCGTCAATCTCGTGGATGTCATCGGCGAAACTGAACTCCTGCGCGCTCTGGCGAGGGTCACGTCCCGGCTTGGCCAGTTCCTTAAGGATGTCGTTGATTGTCGGCAGACCGAACTCGCCCTCGACGTAGGCCGACGGATCTATCTTCTTTATCAACGCCTCGTTGCCGACCAGTTCCTTGGTGCTGACTCCAAGGTCGGAGGCCATCCTGCCAACTATGTGGTAGCATTCCGGATGCACGGCGGAATTGTCCAGAGGATTCTCCGCACCGTGGATGCGAAGGAATCCGGCGCACTGCTCGAAAGCCTTCGGGCCGAGTTTCGGCACGTCCCTCAACTGGGTTCTGGAAGAAAAGCCCTTGATCGAAGAGCGGTACTGCACGATGTTCGATGCCAGAGCAGGGCCGATGCCCGAGACATAACTCAGCAGGTAAGGGCTTGCGGTGTTGAGGTTCACCCCGACGCTGTTTACGCAGATGACGACGGTGTTGTCCAATTTCTCCCGCAACAGATTCTGGTCAACATCGTGCTGGTACTGCCCCACTCCCAATGACTTGGGATCTATCTTGACCAGTTCGGACAGCGGGTCCATCAGACGGCGGCCGATCGACACCGCTCCCCTCACGGTCACATCCTCATCCGGGAACTCCTGCCGGGCAACCTCTGACGCTGAATATATCGACGCTCCGTCCTCGCTGACGGTGAACACCTTGACGTTATCCGGAATCCCGACCCTCTTGATGAAATCCTCGGTCTCGCGGGAGGCGGTGCCGTTGCCGATGGCGATGACCTCGACGGAATATTCATCAATCATCGCGGCCACGGCCATTATCGACTTTATCTTCTCGCTCTGGGGAGGATGAGGGAATATTATCTCGTGGTGAAGGAGGTTTCCCTGCTCGTCCAGACAGACAATCTTGCAGCCGTTGCGGAAACCCGGGTCTATGGCCATCGTCCTCTTCTGGCCGACAGGAGCGGAGAGCAGAAGCTGTGTGAGATTCTCCCCGAACACGTTGATGGACTCGATGTCAGCCTTTTCCTTGGCCTCCTTGAGAATCTCGTTGGTCAGCGAAGGCTCAAGAAGACGTTTGAAGGCGTCATCGACGGCCAGACGGATCTGCTCCGCAAGCTTCGCACCCGGGTAGCGATGCTCCTGACAGAAATCATAGTATATCTTGTTGCCGCATTTCTCCGGATCGGCGTCGAGACCGACTGACAGGAATCCTTCCTTCTCTGCGCGCAGGATTGCCAGCAGATTGTGAGACGGAATCCTCTGCAACGGCATCGAGAAGTTGAAGTACGCCCTGTACTTCGAAGCCTCTGCATTGCCCGAGGCCGCCTTGGTGGCCTTGGACTCTATCCTGCGGCTCCGGAATATGTGCCTGAGGTCCTCACGCACTGTCTGGCACTCGGAAAGACGCTCGGCGATGATGTCCCTCGCTCCGGCGAGAGCCTCCTCGACCGAACCGACCTTGTCTCCAAGGAACTTGCCCGCTTCGGCCTCGGGATCGGCGGCCTCAACGTTCCACATCCTGTCTGCCAGCGGCTCCAGACCTTTTTCCTTCGCCATCGTCGCCCGGGTTCTGCGTTTCGGACGGTATGGCAGATATAAATCTTCCAACTCACTGGAAACCACGCAGTTCTCAATCTTCAACCGGAGTTCTTCAGTAAGCTTGCCCTGTTCGGAGATTGTGGAGAGGATACCCGCCTTCCTTTTCTCCATCTCGGTGAACACATCGTTCCAGTGCTTGATCTCGGCGACGGCGACATCGTCCAGCCCGCCGGTCTTCTCCTTCCTGTAACGGCTGATGAACGGAATCGTGTTGCCCTCCTCAAAAAGATGGACGCAATTCTCTACCTGCCAATCTTTGACGCCGATGGCGCGGGCGATATGGTCAATATAGATGCTCTTCATACCCAAAGTGTTATCAATTAAGAATCGTAAACATCAATCCTGCGAGACGACCTTGAGCTCGTCCCTGTAAACCGAGAATATCTTGGACTTGGAGACAAACCCCACATAGGTTCTGTCGCGTCTCACTACAGGAAGATTCCAGGCCGACGTGACCTCGAACTTCTTCATCACGGAATCCATCTTCTCGTCTTCGTAAACATATTCCTCGGCGCTTCTCATAAAGTTGAAGACGTGCAGGGTCTCATATTCGTCGATCCTGAACATATCCTTGCGGATGTCCTCCAGCGAGACGAAGCCCTGGAAGCGGTCCTTTGAATCCAGAACCGGGAATATGTTTCTGGTGGACTCGGAAATCACCTCAACGAGCCTTCCGAGAGTGTCGTCGATCTTCACCGTCGAGAAATCCGTCTCAATCACATCGGAGACCTTAAGCAAAGTCAGCACGGCCTGGTCGCTGTCGTGGGTCAGGAGTTCTCCCCTCTGGGCGATACGCTTGGTGTAGATGGAATATTTCTCTACGATTCTGGTCGTTCCGAAAGAGATTGTGGAAGTAAGGATAAGCGGAAGGAAGAGGTCGTAACCTCCTGAAATCTCTGCGATGAGGAAGATGGCCGTCATCGGGGCCTGCATCACACCGGCCATCAGACCGGCCATCCCGACCAGCACGAAATTCTGCTCCGGGACACTCATCGGAGTACCGTCAAAGAGAAGGTTAAGGGTTCTGGCCACAACGAATCCGGCTATGGCTCCCACAAAAAGCGTCGGGCCGAAAGTTCCGCCCACTCCCCCTCCGGCGTTCGTCAAAGTCATCGAGAAAACCTTCAACAGCAGGATGAGCAGGAAGAAGACCGGCACCGACCACGGGCTGCTGGCCAGAAACGCCAGTGGGGTCTGCCCGTCAAGCGTCAGTTCCTCCCCGTTGAGCAGCACACCCAAAGACTCATAGCCCTCGCCGTAGAGCGGGGGGAAAAGGAATATCAGGATTCCAAGCCCGACTGCGCACAACAGCCATTTCAGATAGACATTCTCCATCTTCCCGATCCTGTCCTCCAGGGTCAAGGTTGTACGGATGAAATAGACGGAGCAGGCCCCGCAGAAAAGTCCAAGGATGATGTAATAAGGAATATTTCTGAGCGCAAACGGGGTCAGGGCGCACTCGAACGGGGTCGAGGCTCCAAGAAGAGTATAGGAAACCACTGTGGCCGAGACGGTTGACAGCAGCAGCGGCATCATTGAGGTCATCGAGATGTTGAAAAGCAGAATCTCCAGCACGAAGAGGACTCCGGCAAGTGGAGCCTTGAATATTCCGGCCACGGCGGCGGCCGCCCCGCAGCCCAGCAGCACGGTCATACTCCTGTAGGACAGTCCCATATAGCGGGCGAAGTTGGAGCCTATTGCGGCGCCCGTGTAGACTATCGGAGCCTCCGCTCCCACCGACCCTCCGAAGCCGATGGTGACCGAACTGGCTGCGACCGAGGACCACATATTGTGCGGTTTGATCCTGGATTCGTGCCTGGAGACAGCCTGAAGAGCCTTCGTCACACCGTGTCCGATACTGTCCTTTATCACAAACCTGCAGAACAGCATCGCCAGAAGCATTCCTATCCCCGGAAGGGCTATATAGTACAAAGCCCCGTCCATAACATCGCCGAACACATCGTGAAGTCCCCCCTGGATCACCGAAATCAAGGTCTTGAGCAGCACGGCGGCAAGCCCGACCACGATTCCGACCACGAGGCTGAGCACCAGCAGCTGGTTTCTTTCGGACCAACGGGATATTGGGTTGAACTTTGGCATATTCGTACAAATTTAGTTATTTTTGCGATAGTGTAAAAACATTAAGAAGCTGTTTAAAAATGGTTCCCACATTTTATTATGCGGAATTTTCGAGACAGT
>CAVCPY010000183.1:0-32950 GCA_963604245.1 Eggerthellaceae bacterium | reverse complement strand
AGCAGTAGCTACGTGACCGATGACAAAGATGAAAATGGCCGGAAAGGCCGCGTAATAAAAAAGAGGAATTATTTTTAAACAGCTTCTAAAACAGCTTCTAAGAATCCTTTATGAATATAAGGGGTCTGACCGATAGTCTTTGGTCAGGCCCCTATCTTTCTTTTTCCGTCCGGGGGGGGCATTTTTTGGCTGTTTTGCTCAGAAATCACTAAATTTGTCGCCGCAAACCCTAATGCGGTTATATTCAATGTTGACCTTTGTCCTTTCGCTGCTGGCTCTTTTTGTCGGCTATGCGGTTTACGGCAGGTTCGTCGAGCGGGTGTTCGGACCTGACCCCAAGCGTAAGACACCGGCGGTCGCCCATCCTGACGGGGTGGACTACATCGCTATGCCTTGGTGGAAAATCTTCATGATCCAGTTCCTCAACATAGCGGGGACGGGGCCGATCTTCGGTGCCATTATGGGCGCCCAATTCGGCCCTTCCGCCTATCTGTGGATAGTTTTCGGAAGCATTTTCGCCGGAGCCACCCACGACTACCTCAGCGGGATGCTCTCGCTCCGGCACGACGGCGTGGGACTGCCCGAACTGATCGGGCGCTATCTCGGCAACGCCACGCGTGTGGTGTTGCTCGTGTTCACCGTGCTGCTGCTTGTGCTGGTGGGTGCTGTCTTTGTCTATAGCCCGGCCACAATCTTGGCCACCTTCGGCGGGTCAATGACGATGTGGTTCGTCATAATATTCCTGTATTATCTGCTGGCCACGCTGCTGCCTATCGACAAAATCATCGGGCGCATCTATCCAGTGTTCGCCGCGGCGCTGCTCTTTATGGGGGCCGGAATGCTTTTGATGCTGTTCGTGAAGTGGCCGTCGCTGCCGGAACTTTGGGACGGGCTTGGCAATATGGGAGCGGCCAGCGACCCGAACTGGAAAGACCCGATTTTCCCTTGCCTTTTCATCACCATCGCCTGTGGTGCGATCAGCGGCTTCCACGCTACCCAGAGCCCGCTGATGGCCCGCTGCATGACCAACGAGAAGCAGGGACGGTCCATTTTCTACGGCTCGATGATCACAGAAGGCGTTATGGCTCTCATCTGGGCCACGGTGTCGATGTATTTCTTCTACGGTAAGCCTACTCCCGGGGTGGAGACTTTCGCCGCTGCCGCCGGAGTGAGCGGAATGACCACGCCGGCCCCGACGGTGGTGAAGGTCATCTGCGACAGCTGGCTTGGCAAGGTGGGCGGTTTCCTTGCGCTTCTCGGTGTGGTTGCCGCCCCTCTCTCGACCGGAGACACGGCTCTCCGCAGCGCCCGTCTGATTGTGGCAGACTTCCTGCACATCTCGCAACGTCCGCTTCTGAAACGCGTGCTCGTGTGCGTGCCGGTGTTTCTTGCCTCGCTCGGCCTGCTGCTCTGGCAGGTGGGCAATCCAAACGGATTCAATGTCATCTGGCAGTACCTCGGCTGGGCCAACCAAGCCTTGTCGGTGTTCACCCTTTGGATGCTGACGGTCTATCTCAGCCGTGAGCACAAACCGTACATCATCGCTCTTGTCCCGGCTCTGTTTATGACAGTGGTGTGCGTGACGTTCATCCTTGTCTCGCCTCAGGCCTTGGAGCTTTCCAAGCCATTGGGCTACTCGCTGGGAGCCGTGTCAGCGGTAGTCTCACTTGTCCTGTTCATCCGGTGGAAGGTCACGAAATGCCCTTCCGAGCCGGTCCGGTAGCGGTCGGGTAATTGGCCTTGCGGTAGGCAAGGGGAGTTATGCCGGCGTGCTGCTTGAAGTATCTGGTGAAGAAAGAAGCGTCGCTGAAGTTGTAGTCCCAGACAATCTGTTTCAGGGACTTGTCGCTGTCGCACAGGTCTATCTTCAGCTTCAGGATGACGTAGTGGTCGATTATCGCCTTGGCGTTGTGGCCGGTGACGCTTCGTGAGACCATATTCAGGTACTTTGGCGTGATGTTCAGATTGCCGGCATAGTAACAGACATCCCTTGACTTCCTGTAATCACGTTCCAGACTCCTCATAAAGAGATCGAAAAGGCCTCTCTTGCGTTTGGAGCCGTCCTGTGGCGGAGCCTGCCCCGGAAACCTGATCAGGTAGTCGTGGAATCCGATGAAGAAAGCCTTCAGCTGGCAGGTCACGAGACGGCTCAGGCACGTGCAGTCCGGCTGACGGAAATAGGCTTCAAGAAGCCCGAACATACAGGAGACTATTCTTGAGACTATCTGA
The DNA here is from genome assembly GCA_963604245.1 of Eggerthellaceae bacterium. Taxonomy (GTDB): domain Bacteria; phylum Bacteroidota; class Bacteroidia; order Bacteroidales; family UBA932; genus Cryptobacteroides. Next base: position 30,721 of record CAVCPY010000183.1, on the reverse strand, counting down.
GACCCGCCCCTGCACCGGTCTTCCCTCAGGGAGGAATAGACTGTCTGTTCGAGGTCAAGGCTCGCTTCCCGGAGGATTGACGGACTGAACACCAGTGCGTCAAGCGAGAAATCCGGGGAACTGTCCGATGTGGTCACGAGGTCTCCCGGAAAAAGAGTCATCACAGAGTCCTCCTGCATTCCGAAAGGCTTGTAGTTCACAAGAATCACCGCCGTCCCCTTCCGGCACAGGAGAATCGCGCCGTCTTTCATTATCCCGCCGGAAGAGATTCTGTCCGTGCCTGACAGCGCGCAGTACAGATGCGATTCGGATCCGAATGCCACTTCTTTGTCCATAAATCATTCCTTTTTATGACACAAATGTCGGTATTTATATGATATAATACCAAAAATATTCCTAAATATCCCATTTTTGACTTGTTTTGTCCAACGCCAAAACGCCGTTTCCGTCCTACCTTTGCACCCGACAAAAAGGAAAAGGATGATAAGCTGGATTGTTTGTGCGGTTGTTTCCGCAATGATGTGCCCCGTCCCTGAAAATGTGCGCGCCGGGGATGGAATAGAATGCGCGCGCAAAGATTCCCTGTCGCTGGGAATCGAGGACGTGTTCAGAATGATTGACTCCGGCAACAGGACTGTCAGGATGATGACGACCGCTGTCGATGCGGCCGTCGAAGGGGTCAAGGCGGCCAAGGAAGCGCGTCTTCCGGATGTGGGGGTTTCGGCGAACGTGAGCTACATCGGGGATGCGTTCCTGACAGACAGGAACTTCTCCGGGTTCACGAGGGCGGACACGCCTCATTTCGGCAATGGCTTCACGGTGGATGCCAGTCAGGTCATCTACGCCGGAGGGGCTCTGAAGGCGGGGATAGAATTGGCGGAGCAAGGGTTGGCCCGTTCGACCGCGGAGCTGGACAAGTCCCGGCAAGGATTGCGCCTGATGGCGGCCGGACAGTATCTCGACCTCTACCGGATAGGCAACGACATAAAAGTCTACGAGGAGAACATCGCCCTTACACGCAAACTGATAGAGGACATCGGGGCAAAACGCGAGCAAGGGCTGGCTCTTGCCAATGACGTGACCCGCTATGAGTTGAGACTGGAGACGCTTGCGCTGGAACTTGTCCGGCTGAGGAACACGGCCGATGTGCTTGGCCACAGCCTCTGCGAATCCCTTGGTCTTCAGGGTGATGTCGCTATCGTCACTTCTTTGCCGGAGCAGACTGTTCCGGATTGTTCAAGCCTTGGAGAATGGCAGGAGACGGCAAGGATGTCCTCTCCGTCCATCCGTCTGGCCGAAATCGGCAGCGGGACTGCCGAGACGCAGCGGCGGATCGTGAAGGCGGAGATGCTTCCGAGCGTGGCTCTGGTGGCCCACGATGGACTTGACGGGCCGATAACTTTCGATGTCCCGCCGATTGACAAGAATCTGAACATCTGGTACGTGGGACTTGGCATAAACTACAGTTTCGGTTCCCTGTACAAGTCCCGGAGCAAGCTGCGTCAGGCCGGGTTCGCGGCGCGTCAGGCGCGTCAGGCCGCAGATGTGGCAGGCGAGACTCTCAGGAACGATGTCAGGCAGGCCTACACGGACTACACCCAATCATTCATCGAGCTGGAGACCTGCCGGAAAAGCCTTCAGCTCGCCACGGAGAACTACCAGAGGGTCTATGACCGGTACTTGGAGCAGCTTGCCCTCGTCACTGATATGCTGGACGCCTTCAATGTGAAGCTTGACGCCGAGATCGGAGTGTCCGACGCCGAGGCGGAGATGCAGTACCGTCTGTACAAATTGAAATATGTCGCCGGAATATTATAATAATTCAGGCGGCCTCGTTGCGCCGCTTACAAAAATCACCATACAATGACAAGCAAGAAAACAATCAAGAGGATATACAACACCGTAGTGATCCTTATCCTGCTCTTGGGCGTGGGGTATGTCTGTTCCCGATTCGTCCATTTCGGGAATGTCGAATATACCGACGCAGCCCGGGTTGACAGACACATAGTCCCGGTCAATTCAAGGGTGCAGGGGTTCATCAAAGAAGTCCGTTTCGAGGACTACGGCCGTGTGCGCAAGGGTGATACTCTGGTCGTCATCGACGATTATGAGTATCGGTTGAAGGTGGCCCAGGCCGAGTCCGATCTGGAAAGGACTCTCTCCGGAAAAACCACAGACGCCGCAGGATTAAGGACAATCGAGAGCAACGTCACCGTCTTCGATTCGGGCATAGAGGAGGCGGCCGAGAATCTTCGCAACGCCGAAAGCGACTATTCCCGCTACAAGGCCCTGCTTGCGAAGGATGCCGTGACCCGTCAGCAGTACGATGCCGCGGAGACAAGGTACAGGACGGCAAAGTCCCGTTACGAGCAGGTGCTGCGGCAGCGGAACTCCGCATCGCTGAGCAGGAACGAGCAGACCGGACGTCTGGGACAGAGCGCCGCCTTGGTGGATGTGGCGCGTTCCGCCCTTGAACTGGCCAGGCTGAACCTGTCCTACACGGTCGTGGTGGCCTCCTGCGATGGCAGGGTAGGGCGCAGGGACATCCATCCCGGTCAGCTCGTGCAGCCGGGTCAGCTGCTGACGCGCATCGTGGATGACGCCGGGGTCTGGGTTGTGGCCGACTACCGGGAGACTCAGCTGAGGCACATCTCTGTAGGCAATGAGGTGAGGATCAAGGCTGACGCCATCCCCGGCAAGGAGTTCCGCGGCAGGGTGGAGTCCCTTTCCTCCGCCACCGGGTCGGCCTGGCTGTCGGCTCCCGTGAACAATGCCACCGGCAACTTCGTAAAGGTGGAACAGAGAGTGCCTGTGCGCATCGAGCTGACAGATCTGGATGAGACTGACCGGGAAAAACTTTTTGCCGGACTTAACGTGGAGACGGAGGTGCTTTACTGATGTCCGCTCCGACTCCACCGATGGAATTCTCGATGCCGATGTACCGGGAATTCGTCCCCGGGCGCATCCGTCCGTGGATCTACGTCTTCTTCGCGATGGTCTTCCAGCTGAGCGGAGGAATATACTTGGGCAACCTTACACAAATGGTAGGTGCTACGTCATTTATGCGTGAGGACATCACGATGGTCGGGCTTTGCGGCGTTGTCGGGGTCTGTATGCCGTTCCCGTTCCTTTTCCGGTTCAAGTTCAGGTACACCAACAGGCAACTGCTGCTGAACGCCGCCGCGGTCATCGCCGCGTGCAACTTTCTTTGCCTTAAGGTCCACAGTCTGCCGCTTCTGTGCGTGATCTCGTTCATCGCCGGATTCTTCAAACTCTGCGGCACGTTCGAGTGTATGTCCAACATCCAGCTTTGGATGGCTCCAGGGCGGGACTTCACAAGATTCTTCCCGTTTCTCTACATCATCATCATCGGTAATATGAGCCTGTCTTCGCTGATTGCCAGCAATCTCGCATACTTCTTCGGTGGCTGGCAGGCGATGCACTGGTTTATGATCGGACTTCTGATGGTCGTGATGCTGTGCGTTCTGACATTGACAAGGAACGTGCGGATTATGCCTAAACTGCCGATGGTCAGCTTGGACTGGCTCGGGTGTGTTCTGTGGTCACTGACGCTGCTGGAGGCCATCTGGCTGTTTACCTACGGAGAACATTACAACTGGTTCGACAGCAGGTTGTTCCGGACTGTCTGCCTGATGTTTGCGGTGACGCTGTGGCTGTGTGTGTCCAGGATGATGCGCATCAGGCATCCGTTCATCTCCCCGAAGGCCTTCACCTACAAGGGGGTGCTGCCCGTCCTTGCGTTGTTCGCGGTGTGCGAGCTGATGTCGGCGGGATCGAAATCGCTGCAGAACGTCTTCCTGTCCTCCGTCCTGGGTTACGGGCAGATGACAATGACCCGGTTCTCGGTTTTCGAATATGTCGGAGTCGTCACCGGATGCCTTTTTGTGGTGTTCTGGATAAAGGTTCTGAAACTGAACTACACCAGGCTTCTGACCATAGGGTTCGGAGCGATGCTCTGTTACCACGTCGTGATGTATTTCACAATCTCCCCGGACACCGGCATCGGTTCGTTTTATCTTCCGACGGCGTGCAGGACGTTCGGCTATGCCGTGTTCTTCGCTGTCCTTACCATCTACCTTGAGGAGAAGATGCCCTTCCAGCATTTCTTTATGGGATTGACCATCTGCGGATTCATCCGGAACGGACTTGTGGAGTCCGTTGCCTCGGCGGCATATTCACACTCGCTTCGTTACTATGTGGCGGATTACGCCGGACGCTTTGTCCCCGGATTGTCGGCGGGACAGCACCTTGAAGGTTTGTCTGCGAAGATGGCCGCACTCTCCCCGATGATGTCCGGAATAAAGACCCTCTTCGGATGGACCTGCCTTGCCGGCTGCGCCGCCCTGCTGCTGTTCCTTCTGTATGATGTAGAGCCTGTCCGCCGCACCTTCAAGAAGATGCCGTCGTGGAAAGCAGTCGGCCGGAAACTCCGCATCTCCGCGGCCGGTCATTGACGGATGGGTCAGGAGCGTCCTGTGCCGGCGATATGCCGCACTATCCAACAATGCCCCTTTCGAGGATCTCAAGGCACATACGTCCGTTGTGGTAGGGGCATTTCCAGAAGCCGGCGCGGTCGTCGGTGATGTTGTGGGTGCCGTCGGCGCGGAGACTCCAGTACCACTCGCCGTCAGGGCAGATGATGTGGCGGCGGATGAAATCCCATTCTTTGTCGGCGTATTCCAGCCATTTGGCGTCACCTGTCTTCTGATGTTGGTTGGCGCAGCCCACGACGGTCTCGGCCTGGACCCACCAGTGGCGGTCGGAATCCCGGCGGCCGGTCGCGGGGTCATATTCATAAATCATTCCGCCTTCGGGAGTGAAGCCTTCCATCGCGGCGGCGGCGACTTTGGCGCAGACTGACTTGACTTTGGCGGCCAAGGGCTTGTCTCCCAGCACCTCGGCGGCCTCGTCAAGCAGCCAGGACGCCTCGATGTCGTGTCCGTAGGAAACTGCGGAGGAGTGCGGAGACCAATCGTTCCCGAAGAAAAGTCCGAGATGCCCGTCTGGACGTATGATCTTATCAATAAATATATTGATGAGTCCGGAGAGCCTTTCCCGCAGTCCGGAATCCTTCCACACTCTGTAAAGATTGGTGTACCCTTCAAGAATATGCAGGTGCGTGTTCATTGTCTTCGCATCGTTCTGATCCTTGTCGGAAAGACGCATATCCTCGATCGTTCCCCACTCACGGGTGCAGGCCTCGATGTAACCTCCGCCGCAAGGGTCGTAACTGTGCTCTTCTATGCTGTGATAGAAAGACTTGGCAAGTACCAACGCCTCCACGTCCCCCGTGGCCCGGAAATATTCAGCCAATCCATAGACGGCGAACGCTATGGCGTAGAACTGTTTTTTCGTGTCCTTCGGCCGGCCTTCGGAGTCAAGGCTCCAGTAGAGGCCGCCATATTCCTTGTCCGTGAAACGGTCGCTGATTTCCCTGTAGGCTCTTGTCGCGGTGTCGAGATATTCCTTTCTACGGAGCGTCCTGTACGCCGCTGCGAATGTCCAGAGAATGCGTGAGTTAAGGATCGCCCCCTTCTCCGCACCGGGAACGATGTTCCCGTCGCCGTCCATCCTGCCGAGGAAGCCGCCCTTGGGGTCGGTCATCCGCCGCATCCAGAAAGGAAGGATGTCTCCCTCCAGTTCCGCAAGAATCGATTGTCTGTCCATAAGCCCAAAGTTACCATATTCGTCCACAACTTGAAAGAGGGGCGCCGGGAGGGTTCAAGCAATTGGCAAATAAGTATCAGATTTTGTCCTTGGTCTGCCGTGCGAACGTGGCGAACGCCCCGTAGAGGGCAGCTTCCTCGATGTGCGCCACAGGGGAGACACGCCTCAGGGACTCGACATCGGCAAGTCCTTGTCTCAAAGCGTCTTCAAGGAATATGTACGAGCGGGAGATCTGGCCTCCGAGCAGAAGGCATTCCGTCCCAATCTCTGAGAGGATTGGACTGATGGCCTTCGCGAGAATCGACCCTACACGCGAGAATGTCTCCAAAGCGACTGCTTCACCTGCGCCGGCCCGTCTGCCTATCTCCTTGACTGTCAGCTCCGGCTCATCCTTCCCGCTTAGCTCACGGTAAGCTCTGAGAAAGCCCCGTTTCGACACATAATCCTCAAGGACTCCATCTCCGTAAGGCATTTTGTAGATGCTTCTGGCCGGGGATGCGGTGGAAGAGTATTGGATCTTGCCGTCAATGCTGAAAGCGAATCCCAACCCGGTGCCTAACGTGATGACACAGACGTTCCTGTAACCGACTCCGGCCCCGCAGAACATCTCGCCGGAAAGCTGGGCGTTCACATCGTGGGCGAAACTCACCTTGAAGTCTTCCCCAGCGATTTTCCTGAACCAATCCTTTAGGTTCAGCCCATAGATGGCGGCGAACTTGTGCCTCATCAACGGGATCCCGGAGTTGTAGTCAAAAGGCCCCGGGAATGTCGCCGCCAGTCCGACCGCACTCATTCCCAGCTCTTTTGATTTCAGAATGCCCTGACGCAGGGCTTGCGCCAGGGATTCAAGTATTTCCTCACGGCTTCCTTCCGAACGGACCGGGACCTGCCAAGTGACACCTTCGGTCAGTTTCCCTGCCGAATCAGCGATCCCACCCTTGGCGAATGTCCCGCCGACATCCAGAAGCACAACGGATTTGTCAGTCATTCTCGAAACCGTCCTTAAGCATCGTCTTGTGGACACTGACAGGCTCGGTGCGCAGATTCTCGACAACGTACCTGCCCATATTCGCCGGAACGACCACGATGTCAAGGTATTGGGCCTCGAACGACCTTTCCGGGTGATAGATCGAACGGATCCTTATGCGCTCGCCGTTGACGACTGAAAGCACGTGGAACTTGCCCTTGGTGTCGTCCTCGATGCTGGTCTGGAAATCCAGTCTGCGTAGCGAGAAGTAAAGCAGGTCGCTTTCTCCAAGGATGATCTCCCTCCAGTCACTGCCCTCACGCACGGTGCGAGGCTTTTGGACGATGTTCTGCCTTACCCACGAGGTCTTCCTCTCGAAGGCCAGATTGCGCTCTCCGTACCAAGTGTGGATCGGCCTTGGCTTTCCGTCAAGGTCCTTCCTGAGGTAGTCGTACAGCTTGTAGGTGTAGGAACCGATGGTGAGGCTGCCGATTTCAAGCACAAGCTGGTTGCGGCCTGAGGAGTGGATCGTGCCGGCCGGGATCATCACCTGAAGCCCTGGCTTGGACTCCTCATAGCTGACATATTTCATATAGTCGAACGGCTCGTGCTCCGTGTCGGCCTTCTTGATCTTCTCGATGAACTCATCGGTGTCGGCGTCGTCCCTGAATCCGATGAATGTCTTGGCGTCCTGGCCGGCCTCCACGATGTAGTAGCTTTCGTCCTGACGGCCGAACTCATCGTAGTTCTCCTTGTTCCATTTTTTGCCGGAGTGGCACTGGATGGACATATTCCCGTTGCTGTGCCAGGAGTCATCGTAGTTGAAGCGGATAGGGAAGTAGCCGTGGAATTTCTTCACGCAAGGCTCGCCCATCACCGACACACCTTCCTTCTGGAGGAAAGTGAAGTACGGGAACTCGACCTGGTTCTCACCGGCCTGTACGACAATGCTGACCTCCATCGGGATGAGGTCGAACACCCAGGCGCAGTTCTTCATCGTGTCCGGAAGATGGCGGAGTCTCTGAATATAAGTGCCGCCCCAGACTCCTTCCAGATAGGCCGGCCTGCACCTGAACGGATAGAGGGCGAGTGCGGAGAGCATCTCCTCCATCGTCTGGCGGCTCATAAGCTGAAGACCGTCAGGATTATCGGCCGGAAGGTACCAATCCAGCACGCCTTCACGGAGCAACTCCCCGCGGAGTCCCACAGCCATCTCGAAATCAGCGTAGTAGCACCTTCTGATGGTGAGGTTGACCTTGTTCGCGACCTTGTCGCCGTAGTTGGCGAACTGGCCTCTCCTGATGCGCAGGATGGACTCCTTCGGGGTCACGTCAAGATAGCACTTGACGTCATACAACTCACGGAATTCCTTGTCAAGGCAGCCGTAGCCGTAAACAACGGTCACCTTTCCTGCCGCCGCCTTCGCCTCCTTGAGCGAAGCCTTCAGCCCGTTCTTCCTTGTCTCATCGAATATGGCAGGGTAACCTCCTCTGAACACCTTTCCGTACAGCAAGGTCGGATCCTTGCTTGTGTCCCACTCCAGATACGGGTCGAGCATCTCGTGCATCTCCTTCTCGGATTTGTAGATGTCGGAGAACTTGACGGCCTCCATCCCGATGCCCTTCGCCGCCAGCTGCTGTGAAAGGCAGTTGACAAGGCGTGTCCAGTCGACTGTCGTGTAGCCGTCGAGGGCTACAACGACACCGTGGCCGTCCTTCAGCATTCCGGCGAACTCCGCCGCCAGTTTGGAAGCGGACTTGAGAGTGCCGCAAGTGACTCCTTCGATTGTCTCCTTGCCAAGAGCCGGCCTGTTCACAGGACGCGGGTCATTGTACGGAAACGGATTGTACATAAAGCTCATAATGCGCTATTGTTAAATTCTGTTGCTCAATTATTTACGGGAATATATAGTCTTAGACGACCTCATAATATTCAAAACCCATCACGTCCGCGACGGACTTGAGCTCCTTCCTCAAGTCCCCGTCAACCACGCCGAAGTGCTGGGTGGCTCCGATCTTGAGGATCTGCTCGAAGAATGACTTGACCGGAACGGTAGGACGGAATATGCTGTGTGAATATGTCGCCAGGATCTGCTTGCCTGGGAGTGACTCGGCCATCCCGCAGATCAGCTTGTACTTGCCGTTGTCCTCGATCAGCTGCGCGAGGGTCTTCATCCCCGGTGAGATCCTGTACCAGGCGAACGGGGCTCCGGCATATTTCCAATGGGTCTTGGCGAAGCGCACGTCACGGGCGATGACGACATTGCCCTGCCACTGCGGGTCGTTGTGGTCGTTAGGACCGGCGTGTCCTCCGGCGAACGTCCCGAAATCGTCCTCGATGTGGAACGGCTCAAGGAAGTTGATGTTCTTGTCAGTAAGGAGCTTGAGGATGTAGCAGATGAGCCCGGCTCCCGTGTCGGCCTCCGGAACCAGCATCGAGCAGCTCTCGTTGAACCACGGGTGGTAGAATCCGGCGCGGCATCCTGCCACCTTGAACGTGGCCGTGTCGATGTCGTTATAGACCATAAGGTCGGTGTCGGAATCCTTCGCCAGTTTCGCGAGAGCCAGCGACGCTATGGCCGAACCCTCGAACTTGGAATATTCAACATCCTCCATCATCTTGTACTTGGTGGTGAGCCCGACGCAATATTCCGCCAGCTCCTTCTTCGTGATGGAGTTTATCACATCCCCATAGACTGAATATGGCAGGAAATGCATCTCCGGGCCGATCTTCGTGAAGATCCTGTACGGATCCATATACGTTGACCACATCGCCTCGTTGTAGTTGGCCATAAGGCCGATGTTGCTGTGCCTGAGGATGGTACGTACCTTGGCGGCGGAGGCGAACACCTTGATCTTCTCGTTGACTTCCTCTCTGGTGCCCATAATGATGTGGTAGTTCTTTCTCTCGGTCCTTGGCACCGAGCCGGAAGCCTCCAGCGATCCCACAAGGGTGCCGGAGCAGAGGTAATCGATGAAATCGTCCTCGTCCAGAGTGTCCTCGAACGTCATCTTAGGCTTGGCCGCGTTTACGAATATTATCGGAATCTCCGGCATATCGCGCAGGAATCTGATCCAGGCGAAGTCCTCTGACCAGGACAGGAACTCGGCGATGATGAAGTCCACCTTGGCGTCGAAGAACATCTTCATAGCCTTTTCAGCGTCCTCCCTCTCGTAGGTTATCCCGGGATATTCAATGTTAAGAAAATCAAGTCCTTCCTTTATCCTTTCAACATCGGCGGCCTTTCTCTCTCCGTAGGTTCCACGGGAAAGTCCCTCGCCAAGATTCTTGAAGCGGGGGGACGCTATCAGCAGCAGGCCGGCCTTAGCCTTTCTACGTTTGTCGTTAACTTTCATATTCAGATGATATTATGATTATTCTATTCCTTCCTTTGCCTTGCGTTTACGGTAGTCCCTGCCGTAGAAGATCTTGGCCGAGACGATCATCGCAGTTCCGCAGACCGCCCAGATCACTGCGAGCATCGTGATTCCGAACGAGAGTCCGGTTGCCTCCTTGACCGCTCCGAGAACGAGCGGGGCGAGGGCACCGATGGCGAATCCTGTCATTATCATCACTCCGGATGCCGAGGAATGGTATTTTTCTGGAACCACATCGTACAGGACAGTGTAGGTGTTCGCGTCGAAGAACGCCCTGGCGAATCCGAACCCGGTGAATCCGATATAGATGGCCCACAGGACGGTGGAGTGTCCCATCATCACGATGAACGGAACGGCTATCAGAAGGCCGATTCCCTGCATCACCATTCGGTTCGCCGGGTCCTTCCCGGCCGCGAGATCGGAGAGCCTTCCTGCCAGCAGAACGCCGACGAAGGCAGCTATGTGCGTGTAGAACATAGAATGGAAGCCGGCGGAGGCCAGATCCATATTGAAATTCTCGTAAAGGTAGGTCGGCATCCAGGTCAGGTAACCTGTCAGTACGAAGATCAGGCCGGAGAAGCAGAGGGTAAGGATCAGCGCTGTCGGGGTTGTGAACACGATCTTGAACCCCTCGAAGAATCCAGGGGATGTCCGCTCAGCCGGCTTGGCCTCAGCCTTTTTCTCCTCCTTGTGGTCACGTAGGCGTGCGATCATCCAGACGCTGTGGAACACGCCCACCGCTCCGAACACGTAGAACGCGGCCCTCCATCCCCAATGCTCGGCCACGAGACCGGCAAGGTAACCGCTCAGTATTATACCTATATAATAAGCGGTCTGATGGATCGACATCGCCGTGGCTCTCGTCTTGTCGTGGTACTGCGCCAGAAGCGAGTAGTTAGCGGGTCCGAAGAACGCCTCTCCGCCGCCTGTCGCGAGACTTCTCATCACGACCAGCATAATGAACCCGTTGCAAAGGCCCGTGAACATCGTGGCGACGCTCCAGAACAGGACCGCTCCGGTGACTATCCATTTCTTGCTGAATTTGTCGCCGATGTAGCCTCCGATCGGCACAAGCAGCGCGTAAAACAGATTGAATATGGTCGCGATGGAGCCGACGGCCACATCGCTCAGCCCAAGGTCGTCCCTGATCATCGGCAGGACTACGTTGAAGACCTGCCTGTCAGCCTGGTTGAGAAGGTACGCCACCCATAGGATCGCCAGAACCTCCCATTTGTACGATTTCTTTGTTGTGTTCATCTTGGTGAATGAAAGAACTCTTCTACTCCGTTTGTAACAACGTAAGTGTGTTGTGGTGTGGTGCAAATGTAGTCCTTTATTTTCTTAAGTCAAAATATTTTTTTAAATTTGTCACCAGACCAGACTCTTCCACAGTCTGGAGAGTATTAGTCTTTATTTGTAATATGTCTATTGCCTTAGGATTAGATAACACCTCGCCTGTTCCTGTCTATAAGCAACTTATGGATCAGATTGAGTCCGGGATAAAAGACGGCTCGTTCCATAGCGGCGAGATTCTTCCGTCGATGAACGAGCTTTCCGCTCAGCTTGACATCTCCAAGGAGACCGTCAAGAAAGCCTATTTCATGCTCAGGGACAGAGGTGTGATCAGCTCGACGCAAGGCAAGGGGTACTACATCGCTGACCGCAGCAGCGCGAAGAAGATGAAGATCCTGCTTCTGTTCGACAAGTTCAGCAACACCAAGCAGATCCTGTACAACACTTTCGCCTCCGCCATTGGCAGCAAGGCCGACATCACGATCTATCTTCACAATCAGCAGATAAGCCTTCTGGAATATTACCTTGATGAGAATCTGGGGATGTTTGACTACTATGTGGTTACCCCTCATTTTCCGTTGGACAATGAGACCCGCAAGCGTGTCCTCAAGGCGTTGAGGCGCATTCCTAACAGAAAGCTCATTATGCTGGACAACTATATGCCGGAGCTTCAGGGCAACTACGGGGCCGTTTACCAGGATTTCGAGAACGATGCCTATTACGGTCTGATGATGGGTGTCAGCAAGCTGAAGAAAGTGCCGAAGCTCAATGTCGTGATCGAGCTTTCCAGCCTTTACCATTCGATGATCTCGAAGGCCGTGACTCGTTTCTGCGAGGAGAACGGAATCTCCTACGAGTTCTACACGCAGGTCACTCCTGGGATCGTCAAGCCCAAGGAGGTCTATCTGATCCTTCACGGACAGTTCGATATGGAACTCATCAAGTTGGCCAGAGCGGCCAAGGAACTGAAGCTGAAGCCGGGAAGGGATTTCGGCATCATCTCCTACAACGAGTCTCCGATGAGCGAGATTGTCCTTGACGGCCTGACAACCATCTCGGCGGATTTCGAGCAGATGGGGTGCCTTGCCGCGGAGATGATTCTTGAAGGCAGGCTGTTCAAGCAAAAGTGCGACTTCCGGATGATCAGGCGCAATTCATTCTAAGAAAGAGGCTTTGGCTTTTCCGTCTGTGATTTGTCTCGCATTTTGTAATGCCACACTACACAACACACTAATAACTTTTGCGAAAATCTTTTGCCATTTTGAAAATATGCTATTATATTTGTGACGCTATACCACACCACAACACACATAACATAGGACGAAATTAACACATAAAAGTATAAGAGATTATGAAGAAGTTGTTTGTAGCCACAATGTTGCTTCTGTCCGCAGCGATCATCCTTCCCGCACAGAAGAAACCGTATTCTGTGACGTGGCAGAATTTCAACACTTACTCCACCCGGCTGCCTGAGACCGGAAAGCTTGCCACCAAGCCGGCTGACGGCTCCGGCGACTCCAGGTGGTCTATCGGCTGCGAGACCCTTGACAGGGACTACGCTGATTTCAGCCAGTTCAAGGAATATGTCGGTCCTCTCGGAGTCGGCTATGCCAGAATTCAGAGTGGCTGGGCAAAGTGCGAGCAGGAGAAAGGCAAGTACGATTTCGCTTGGCTTGACGAGATTGTGGACGGTCTTAATTCGCAGGGGGTACGTCCTTGGATGTGTCTCTGCTACGGCAACCCTCTTTACGGTGCTGACAGGAACCTAGGTTCGGGACTTTTCGCGAAGGACGAGGTGATGAAGCCTTGGCTGAAATATGTCAGTGAGACTGTCAAGCACTATGGTGACCGTGTGGCTATGTGGGAGATCTGGAACGAGCCGAACCTCAGGAGCAAAAACAATCCGGAGGTCTATGCCGAGATGCTCATCGCTACCGCTGAGGAGATTAGAAAGGTCAACCGCAAGGCCGTGATCATCGGCTTCGGTCTGGCAGGAGTGCCGACAGCGTGGCCAAAGAAGGTTATGGACATCCTTAAGGAGAGGAAGAAGGCCGATCTGATAGACATGGTGTCCTTCCACCCATATTACCCTAATCCTGACAACGCCACGGCCGACATCATCACCCTCGACAGCCTGATGAAGTCATATTCCCCGAAAATCAAGCTTTTCCAGGGTGAGACGGGATGTCCTTCCATCCTTGAATATGGCCATGCGATGAACCACTATGAGTGGAGCGAGTACAAGCAGGCCAAGTGGGACCTGAGGCGCATGGCGAACGACTTCCGCCTGGAGATAATGTCCAACATATTCACAATGGTTGACTTGCAGTACGAGAATATGCTTCAGTCGTTCGGCCTCATCAGGATGAACCTTCTGAAAAAGGTGGTTTACAAGCGTCCTTCGTATTATGCGGTGCAGCACATGGCGAGCCTGCTGACCACAAAGGTGCATCCTTTTGACCTTGAGGTAGAGCATAACGCCCCAAGGGAGATCTCGGTTGTGGGAATGAAGGATGAGGCCGGAAAGACGGTCGGCGCGATGCTATGGTACAGCGACCAGATGCCGACCGACCAGCTTGAGAAGGACAATGTGAGCATGACCATCAAGGGACTTGAACTGAAGGATCCTGTGTACGTGGAGCCGATCACCGGAAAGGTGCACGAGCTCAAGACCGTGATCCTGAGAGGTGGCCTGAGCGGCGGGAATGTCCGCCTGTCCGGCCTGCCGATGTGGGACAGCCCTGTTTTCATTATGGAGCGGAAAAGTGTGAGTCTGGAACGTAAATAGGTGAGCGTCCGCGTTGATTGATGAACACTAAAATACATTATAACTAATGAAGGATAATTATGGACAATTAATCCAACGCAGCCTGGGGTCAATCCTCCGGGTTGCTTTGGCTGTTATGATGTGCCTGACCCTCGGTTCCTTGTCCGGAACGGGTTCCCAGGCCTCGGCGCAGAATCGATCAGCATCCAAGACCGTGAAGATCAAAGGATCTGTGATTGATGAGGATTCCAAACCGGTGCCAGGTGTCGCTGTCCTTGTCAAGGGCCACCCTGAGTTCGGAGGTACGATGACGGACGAGAAAGGAGGGTTTGTCTTCAACGTTCCGTCCGACGCCACGGTTCAGTTCTCTTGCATAGGTTACAAGCCTGTCGAGATGTCGGTCGCCAAGAATCTGGATTGGATGATAACTATGGTTGAGGAGTCTGTCGCCCTTGAAGGCACTGTTGTGGTCGGCTACGGTGTGCAGCGCAAGGAAAGCGTTGTCGGAGCCATCACCCAGGTCAAGGCCGAGGATCTTGAGAAAACAGGAACCTCAGACATCACCAGCGCTCTGGCGGGAAAGGTTTCCGGCCTTTTGGTATATTCCCAGAACGGCGCGCCAGGCCAGAGTGACGCCACATTGATACTGCGAGGCCTTTCCAGCTGGAACGGCAGTGCCCCGCTTGTGATGGTCGATGGCATCGAGCGGTCAATGAATATGTTGTCTCCGACGGACATCGCCAGCGTCTCTGTCCTGAAGGACGCGTCCGCCACCGCCGTGTATGGAGCGAAGGGTGCGAACGGTGTGATCCTTGTCACCACAAAGACCGGCTCGAAGGGCGCTCCTAAGTTTTCAATCAATGTGGAGCAGGGCTTGAATTCTCCGATGTGGACTCCTGTGCACGTGGACGCGGGAACGGTGACCAGAATGGCGAACATAGCCTATAAGAACACGCAGTCTTTCGGCTCGCAGTTCTCTGATGAGGTGATAAAGAAATATGAGGACCAGTCTGACCCGATTAGATACCCGGATGTGCATTGGTACGACCTTCTTCAGAAGCGGTTCGCGACCAGCACGAACGCTGACTTTTCGGTGTCGGGAGGCTCGGACAGGGTTCGTTATTATCTGGGTGTCAGCTATGTGCACGAAGGCTCTATCATCAAGGAGATCTATCCCGGGACGAACTTTGCCAGCGACAGGATCAACTACCGTATGAATCTGGACTGGGATGTCACGAAATCCACCTTACTGTCTTTCAAGGTGGGCGGTGTCACCAATATGGTGAAGAATCTGGCCTCACACTCCGGATCTTCCTGGCTTTTCAGTACGATCTACCAGTCGCCGACCATCACCTTCCCGGCCTATTATCCGGCTGATGTTCTTAAGCAGTATCCTGATCCTAATTATCCGGACGCTGATTCAGACCGTGTCGGCGCCAACCAGGGGTCAAAGTATGAGAATCCGTATTCCGCCTTGTCTGACCCGGATTATGTGAAGAACGTGAATTATCGTTTGTTCACCGACCTAATCCTTACCCAGAAGCTGGATTTCATCACGGTTGGACTGTCCGCCACAGCGAAGTTCGGTATGACTTCGGCCTATGCGAGGGTCTCGCAGGAGGCTTCGACCAATTTCGCCAAATGGAACATCAACTGGGAGGCTTACGACGCAGGTAACACGGACATTTGGGAGATTCAGGACAATAAGTCGAATTATGTATGGAATGACAAGCCTTTCTCGATCACTCAGAACAATTCGCCTTCAGGCGTGAGCTTCATCACATATCTGGAAGGTTCCCTGAACTACAGCAGAAAATTCTCCAGAAAGCACAATGTCTCCGCTTTGGCTCTGTACAACCAAAGACAGTACAACTCAGGAGCCTCATTCCCGAAAAGGACACAGTCTTTTGTCGGCCGTGTGACTTACGACTACAAGGGTAAATACTTGTTCGAAAGCAATATCGGTGTGACGGGAAGCGAGCAGTTCTCGCCTGACTACAGGTACGGTGTGTTCCCTTCGGCCGCTGTCGGCTACATCGTCTCCAAGGAAAAATTCTGGAAGAGGGCGATGCCTTGGTGGAGCACGATGAAGATCCGCTACTCCAACGGTTGGGTCGGCAGTGATGCGTCGGGCAGCAACTGGCTTTACTATTCTTCGTGGAAGCAGACCAGCGGATATTACCAGGAGGAAGCCGCGGCGAACATCACCGCGAGATGGGAGACCGCGCACAAGCAGGATCTCGGCTTCGAGATGGGTTTCCTCAAGAACAAACTCACGGTCAATGTCGATCTGTATGACGAGAAGCGTAACGATATGCTGATGCCTCCTGTCGTGACAGCCTTTGTGGGTGTGGCCTACAAGGATGTGAACGCAGGTGCCTTGAAGAAGCACGGTTTCGAGGTCGAGGCTAATTGGCGGAACACCACCTCCGGTGGCTTCACCTACAGTTTCGGCGGTATGATCGGACTCAGCGAGAACAGGATAACCAAGTACGGTGACGCTCCTTACGCTCCTGAATATCAGAAATATGCCGGAACTCCTCTGCAGTCGGCCAGGACAGGAGACCAGCTCATCGACGACAAATTCTTTGGAAGCATCGATGAGATCCACGGCTACCCTAACTACGCCACGGAATGGACCAATGTCGTTCCTGGTGTCTATAAGTTCCTGGATTACGTTCCGGACGGGAAGATCTCCCAGTCGGATCTTCACGTGCTGAAAGGATCCGCTTATGCTCCGGGAGTATATTCATTCAATGTCGGAGGCGCTTACAAGGGATTGACCTTCAAGGTGCTGTGCACAGGTACGATTGGCAAGTACATCAACTACAAGCGTGTGAACATCGTTCCGTTCTACGCCGGAGCCTACGTGATCCACGATTCGCATCTGAACTACTGGACACCGACCAACAGGGACTCTGACATTCCGGCGCTTTCATTCTCTGACGAGATGTACGCGTGGGGCGGTGGCACCTCCACCTATCCTGGCTATAACCTGGCCATCCCGGATTTCACATGGAAGCGTTCTGACTATATGACAATCAAGGAAGTTATGGTGCAGTACAGGTTCTCTGGGCCGAACATCAACCGGATCCTTGGCGTGAAGCATCTCGCAGTTGGACTTGTCTGCAACAATCTGTGGACTTTCTCCAACATCAAGGACACAGATCCTCAGAGACTCACCACGGCGGCTAACTCCTATCCGACGATGAGGATGCTCAAACTTAATGTAAACCTTGCATTCTAATGATTATGAAAACATTTGTCAACAAGATAAAATATAGCCTGTTGGGAGTTGCCGCTTTCTTGGGTGTAAGCGGCTGCAATTTCCTCGATGTGGATCCAGAGCTGGGACTTTCCGATGAGGAGGTGTTCGGCTCATATTCCGCGTTCCGCAAATATTTCGATTGGATCTACGAGTCCAACGGAGGAAAGAACATGGAGAGGATCCATATCGCGTACCCGTTCTACTACGACCTTTTCCAGCAGTATGCGTTCTCTTGGTACAACACGACGGACATCTCTGACGCCGGAAGAATGGGTGTCACACAGCAGTATTTCAAGCAGGGCACCCTTACTCAGGATTTCCTGTCGAAAGTGACGTTTGACACCGGCAAGGCCGACAACAAGCCGATCGCCAAGGCTATGTTCTCGACAATCAGAAGGTGCAATATGACTATGGCCCATATAGACGAATGCCTGAACATTACCGAGGAACAGAAGAACGATCTTCTTGGACAGGCGTACGCTCTCCGCGGATTCGCCCATTTCACCCTTTGCCGTCTCTTCGGAGGAATGCCTTATCTGGATCACGTGATCGAGGCTGATGAGGAGTGGGATCTCCCGAGACTATCCACACACGAGACGTTCACGAGAGCGGCCGAGGATCTTAAGACCGGTTACGAGATGATGGCCGCGGCTGGTGTGGCGCGCCGGAACACTCCCGAGAACCTTGTGTCAGGGACTGTTGACGAGATCAACGGCATCGCTGCGATCGGACTCCGTTCAAGGGTTCTGCTTTACGCCGCCAGTGAACTGCACAATGAAAGGGGCGACGAGGATTGGGTAGTGGCGGCCGATGCTGCGGCCGAGGCGTTGAAAGCCGCTCTTGACGCAGGGTTCACTCTTCTTCCGAAAGAAAAGTACACGGACAACTTCTACGGTAAGCAGATGACCAACGAGACGATCTGGGCATGGTCATACAAAGCTAAGAACAACAGTAAGAATTTCGAGGGAATATTCGCTTATCCGCAGTCCGGCCTCGCCGGCAACGCGACCTCCGGGGTCTGCCCGACACAGAATTTTGTCGATAGGTATGAGACCGTTTACGGCGAGCCGCTTGTGACGGATGAGGACAAAGCGGCCGCGATCGCGGCGGGACACTACAACCCTCAGAATCCGTATGTGGACAGGGATCCGCGTCTGGAACTTACCATAGTCCACGACGGATCGGCCAACAGCTACGCATCAAAGAAGGTCATCAACATCTATTACGATCCTGTCAAAAAGACATATCCGGTGACCTCCATATCCAAAGTCAACGTTAATTTCGCTATTGATTGGGGCACGAAGGATAACAGTATGCAGGGATATTCCAACACAGGATACTATTGCCAGAAATATTGGGACGGCAACATCGGCACAAAAGGGACGAGTCATTACCACGTCGATCCGATTGTCAGGGTAGCCGAGCTTTATCTGAACTATGCCGAGGCGGTCAACGAGGCGTACGGTCCGAATGGTACGGCTGGCGGTCTTGACCTTACCGCAGTGCAGGCCGTCAACATCATCAGAAACCGTGTAGGCCAGCCGGATGTCTTGGAAAGATACACCGCGGACAAGAATGCCTTCCGCGAGAGGATCCGTAACGAGCGCGGCATCGAGCTGGCTTTCGAGGGACATCATTATTATTATGACATCAGAAGATGGAAGACCGCGCCGGAAATGATGAGCGGCACCCTCTACGGAATGTATGTCGAGAGTGTTACTAAGAGCACTGAATATCCTATCGGAAGGAAGTTCGAGGTCCGTCCGCTTCCGAACAACCGTCAGTGCGTCTGGAAGGACTATATGTACTACCTTCCTTTCCCTGACACCGAGGCCTACAAACTCAAGAATTTTGTGAACTGGACTTGGAAGTAATTAACACGACACAAGAATGAAAGCATCAAAATATATTATCTCAGTCCTTGCCGCGGCCGTGGCGTGCGTCGAGCTGTCGGCGGCCGTCCCGGAGAAAAAGGACACTGTCATCACCTATCCGTGGGGACAGAAACTGACCTACTGGCAGACAACCGGCAGCGGACTTTCCGTGAATATTCCTAAACTGGAGACGAAGGTCGCCGGAGATCTCAGGAACAGGATGACCGGTGTCGTGCCAGGATTGGATGTCAGGGAACTGACCGGTGGTTTCGACCCTTCCGCATACGCGATGTACACGATGAACAACAGTCACATCCAGCTGACGATGAGGGGCAACAGTGACCTTATGTGCATCGTGAACGATATGTACATACCTTTCAGCTCGCTTCTTCTGGACCCCAACCAGATCGAATCCATAACTGTGCTCACCGATGTTGTGGACAGGGCCAAGTACGGTCCACTGGCCACAAACGGCGCTCTTTTGATCCGCACGAAACAAGGAGGGTACAACACCCCTATGCGCATCCACGTGGATATGGAGAGCGGTATCAGTATGGCCGGCCGTGTGCCTGAATGGGTGAACGGTGTTGAATATGCCACATTGAACAACGCGGCCAGAGCCGCCAGCGGTTATGACGAGCTGTATTCACCTGAGGCGATAGAGGGATTCGCGAAGAACGATCCGTACGACCTCCTTTACCCAAATGTGGACTATAAGTCTCTGATGTACAAGAATTCCTATCCGTTGTCCAGAGCCGGGGTCAGCTTCTATGGCGGAGGTAACAGTGTACGGTATAATTTCGCTCTTAACGGCCTTTATTCCGGTGATCTTGTCAAAGGTGGAGCCACGACTGACTACAGCCGCTTCAACATCTCCGCCGGTATGGCCGCTAAGATCGGACGCTACATCGAGGTCTCTGTGGATTTTTCCTCGCTTCTGTCGTTCCAACGTTCCGGAAGGACATCGTGGAACTCGTACCGGATAGTTCCTTCCGTGGCCTACCCATTGGTTCTCGGCGCCGCCACCGGAGATGAAGAAACCGGTGAGGCCAAGGGTACGACCGTCTATGGAGTCTCCAGGACATTCCCTGACAACTATTACGCGCTTCAGATGGAAGGCGGCTTCAGAACCCATAGGATGAGAACCGGGCTTTTCAACACGGCTTTGGACATAGACCTTTCCTGGCTGCTTGACGGACTTCATTCGAGAACCAGTTTCTCCAACTCGTCTTTCTTGCAGACCACGATCGGCAAGAACAACGATTACCTCGCTTACTATTGGACACAGGAGTCTGGCAAGGGTGAGATTTCCGGCCACCGTGGAACGAAGGCCACCGGAAAGAGTACATTCGATAATTATTCCGTGCAGGCTCTCGGAATGTACGAGAGACTGTCCTACGACAAGCGTTTCGGAATGAACAACATCGCCGCCGGAGTCACATTCACGTTGAACAGCACCTCCAACAAGGCTTCGACCTGGTACCAGAGGCAGATGTACGGTGTCGCCGACATCTCATATTCCTACGCTGACAAGTACATCGCAGAGTTCGCGGCGGAGTACGCCGGCACTCACACCCTTAACAGAGCCAACAGGTTCGGTTTCTTCCCGACCGTCGGTCTCGCGTGGGTGGCCTCCAACGAGGGATTCCTGAAAAGTGTCTCCTGGATCGACAATCTCAAGCTGCGCGCGCAGGGCGGAATCATCGGCCAGACATCATTGTTCGACACGCCGTATCTTTACAGAGGAATCTACTCGTTTGGTAATTCGATGTACTACGGCCCTAACGACAAGCAGGACTGCTGGTTCGGCGGCACGGCCAACTGGGTCTCCCAGAAGACCACCATCAGCAGGGTGCCTAACGAGGACCTCTCCTGGGCCAAGATCTATCAGGTTGACGCGGGACTTGACTTTGACTTCCTGAATATGTTCTCGTTCAACACGAACTTCTTCTACCGTAAGATCGACGGCATCATCGCCAACACCACGTCTGTGACCCCTGGCGTGTTCGGACTTTCCGGAATGTCGATGTTCGAGAACTTCACGGCCATCTCGATCCGTGGTGTGGATGCGACTTTGAACTATGACCAGTCATTCGGAGATTTTAGGGTTTCGGCCGGTGTCAGCGCCCAGACCTGGATCCAGAAGAACGACAAGGTGGTCGAAGACAACTATCTTTATGACTACCAGAAGAAGACGGGTGTCAATGCGGACGCCATCTGGGGCTATAGGTGCATCGGCAAGTTCACCGATGAGTCGCAACTCGCCACCGTCCCTGCATATTCTTCGGACGTCGCGATCGGCGACCTGATGTACGAGGACGTGAACAACGATGGTAAGATAGACGCCAACGATCAAGTGATCATCGGTCATTCCAACCCTCGCCTGTACTATCAGGTTAATCTGGGTTTCGCTTGGAAGAATCTGGAGGTGAGTGTGATAGGCACGGGTCGTGCCTTCTTCAAGACAGCTATGACAAATGACTATTTCTGGAATGGAACCGGTGACGAGAACTACTCCGCGTTCGTCAGGGACAACATCGGAGGAGACTATCCTCGCCTTGCGTACGTGAAGGATGAGAATAACTTCGTTACCTCTGATTTCTGGCTCAGGAACGGTGGCTGGTTCAAGATCAGGGATGTCGAGATCGCTTACACCCTTCCTCTGAGAAACAAGGCTATCAGGAGCGTCCGCTTCTCTGTCAGGGGGCAGAACCTCGCCACCATCACAGGTGTCAAGGATGTTGACCCTGAGAACATCAACGCGGGTGTAAGCTCGTTTCCGTTGATGAAGTCCATCTCCGGTGGCATCAAACTGAACTTTTAACGGATAAACTGCAATCAAGATCATGAAAATCAAAAATACCATATTCGGTCTTACGTTAGCGGCTATTCTTGCGGGAGGATGTTCCTTCCTTGACCCGCTTCCTGACGGAAGTTACAACGACGAGAATTTCGGTGACTATCCTGAGCTGCTGAGAGGCTTTGTGGACAAGGCTTACGCCGACTATTTCCCGGCTGTCTATTACAGCACTTACTGCGCGGGCCTTGCCGCCGCCACAGATGACGCTCTTTACCGTTCGGAGACAGCGACGTGGAGATCTTTCTCGAAGGGTAACGCAAGGATGGGCAACAACCCTTTCGCCGCCAAATGGAACAATGACTATACTGCCATCAACTATCTGAACCTTTTCCTGAAGGACAATGTCGGATACAATACCCGTTATCTCGTTGATTTCGAGGCGGACAGGGTTTACAGAAAGTGCCAGCAGGGAAGCGCGTTCGGCCTCAGGGCCTGGTTCCATTTCGACCTGCTCCGCACGTTCGCGGGCAAGGGAGTTGACGGGAATATGTGGGGTGTCCCTCTTATGCTGACTCCGTCCGAGGCGGGAAAGATGGACAACAACTCTGTCCGCAGGGCCACTGTGGACGAGTGTGTCGAGCAGATCCTGAAGGACTGCGACTCGGCCTATGTGTACCTGCCTTACAATAACAGGGACTATCCTGGTGATCCTACCCAGAGCCCTCAGGTCACAGGTGCGATTCGTTACCGTACTATGGATCAGGTGATTGTCGATGGCCTCAGGGCTATGGTCTATCTTTTCTGGGCCAGCCCGGCGTTCAACCCATCGAATGATATGACACGGTACGAGAACGCTGCCAAGTACGCCGCCAAGGTGATGAGGCATAAGCTTGAGGTGGAAAGCACTCTCGCCGGCGGTTTCGATCCGCTGACAGGTTTCCGTTGGGACAACACCAACAGCGCAGAGATCATCTGGTGCTCGACTTTCTCCGCAAGCACCGCCACGGAGGTCGCCTTCTATCCGAGAGAGTTCGGCGGGAACGCGCACATCGCTCCAAGCCAGGATCTTGTGGACGCTTTCCCGATGAAGAACGGTTATCCTATCTCGGACAGCCGTAGCGGCTACGACCCTAAGAATCCTTACAAGGACAGGGATCCGAGGTTCTATTCATCGATCTATTACGATGGCTCCCAGGTGATCCGCGACCTTAACGGTGAGAAGATGTACACATTTGAGATAAAGGAAGGAGGAAAGGACGCCCCTGGAGGAACCAATGTGTCCCCGACGTCATATTACATAAAGAAATTCCTTTACAATGGCTGGAACAAGTCTGACCAGACAGTCGAGTCCGGCTACCGCTGCGTCCATATTATGAACTGGACACATATGTGTCTGATTTTCGCCGAGGCTGCCAACAAGGTGGTGGGACCTGTGGATGAGACGACATTCGGTTACTCGGCCAAGCAGGCGATAAAGTGGCTTCGCGGCCGTCCATCCAATGACGGTGTGGCCGGAGTCGGTGCCACGGAGGATCCGTTCCTTGACGAGTGCGCCGCGGCAGGAGCCGGTAGGTTCGAGGAACTTGTCAAGAACGAGTGGCGTGTGGAGACCTGCTTCGAGGGAGACCGCTACTACAACCTCAGGCGTTGGGCGAAGAGTGTGGATGACGTGAACGTGGCCATCCACGGAGCAAAGATCTCGGCGGAAGGGGAGTATCAGCTCGACAACGTCGTGGAAACCTTGAAGTTCCCTTCACTTTGGGCTCCTATTCCTTACACCGACATCAGAAGGTGCGCCAACCTTGTGCAGAACGAGGGTTGGGAAACCTGGAGATAGTCATTAAATTTGGAGAGAAATGAAAATGAATATGAAAAAATTGGTTTTGTCCGCTCTTGCGCCGCTCCTGCTGGCCGGATGCTACAAGGACTATACCTTGGACTACGACTACACGGCGGCTTACATCGCGTACCAGTATGATCTTAGGACATTCGTCATCGGTGAGGAAGGAAAATTCAACTTCACCGTGGCACTTGCTGGAACTGCCAGGAACAACGAGGACAGAAAGGTTGAGGTGGAACTCAGGAACGAGCTGCTTTCCGAGGACCTATCGCAGTACACCACAGCGTTCGGTGTCACAAGTTTCAACGCCCTTGACGGCTTGAACGGCAGGGGAGCCTTCGGTGACCTTAGCCAGAGATATGTCACGGAGGGGGTGAGCGGCCTGACGGAACTCACGTCGCTGCCTTCTGAATATTACACTGTCGATGGCCTGGACAAGATGGTCATCAAGAAGGGACGGCACACCGCCGCGGTCTCCGTCAAGGCCACATCCGCCATCGAGGAGGATGCGAACGCGTTCAAGCCTTACTACGCCCTCGGCTTCAAGTTGAACAAGGCGGACGTTGACTCCGTCCTGTGCGAGAAGAGTTTCGAGATCATAGTGGTGAAGTGCGAGAACAAGTTCTTCGGAAACTGGTATCACGGCGGAAAGACCATCGTTAAGGACGACGAGAACGGCAATGTCATCTCCGAGGATGTGTACGATCTTGTGATTCCTCAGGCTGACTCCAAGGTCTATTCACTGACAACGGTTGACGCCTCGACGGTTATGACCGACAAGATTGGCCTGAGCATCGGCAAGCTCCTGCTCAAGTTCAACGGCAACAATATCACCATAACCTCAGCCGACGGCTCGAAGGAAATCAAGCCTATCGCCGACCAGCCGAGCGTCTATAACGATGCCAAGCTCCTGCAGGACAGGAAATTGACCCTGAACTACAGTTTCTCCAACGGCGACGGGACCACAACCTACATCAACGACTACCTACAGTTCCGCAACAGGATCCGCGACGGAATCAATGAATGGCAGGACGAGAATGAAAAGAATTATGAATAGATTTTTACTGAATATCTTAGCGGCCCTGGTGTTAAGCCAGGGCTTTGCGGTTGCGCAGTCCGACCTGCGTCTGGTCGGCGAGAACGGTCTGAAGTTCAGCCCTGTTGCCGGCGCCACCACAAAAGTGAATGGCAACACGGTTGAGATCAGCACCAATGGTGCCAACTCCGGCATCAGGTTCTACACCGATCTGGATGTCTCTGAATATGCCTCCCTCAGGTTCAAGCTCACCAACAAGAGGAACTCGTTTCTGGTGATGTCTGTCCAGATCCAGGACACTGTCTATAACTCCAACAATAATAAGCAGGAGAAAGGGGCGATGAGCGACCGTCTGCTCATATTCCCGAACGAGACCCGCGAGGTGGTGCTCCCGCTTCCGGCCAAACTCCCGTATCCTGAGATATACAACGGGTTCAAGGGGTTGCGCAACACTCCGTATTCCATTGACGAGCACTATTCGTACAGCGTCGATCTGTCATCTGTCAAGATGATAAAGATCAATGCTTTCAAGCACGTTGCCGGTGCGGATTATTCCATATCGGACTTGAGGTTCGCCACAGGCGAGAAGTCCAGGCTTGCCCCTTGGATGACTTGGGACGAGTCCCGCTTCTTCCCGTTCGTGGACAGGTACGGCCAGTTCAAGCACAAGGATTGGCCGGGCAAGACCCACAGCGACGAGGACCTGCGAAAGGCCAGGGAAAAGGAGGAGGAATATCTCCGTGCCCACACCGTGGCAGGAGACTGGTCCCGTTACGGCGGCTGGAAGAACGGTCCTCGCTTTGAGGCCACCGGCCATTTCAGGGTTCAGAAGGTGGACGGTAAATGGTGGATGATCGACCCTGAGGGCTATCTCTTCTGGTCGCACGGAGTCGTCCGCGTCACCACCTCCACCGGAATCACTCCGTTGGACGGCAGGAAGGAATATTTCGAGGACTTGCCGGAGAAGGGGACGAAGATGGGCCATTTCTATGAGACCTACGACGCTCTCCTCAAGCCTTACTACACGGTACGTGGAATCCAGGAGACCTACGATTACTCCTCCGCCAACGCTTACAGGAAATATGGCGAGGACTACAAAAATGTCTTCGCTGACCTGGCGCACAGAAGGCTCCGCAGCTGGGGACTGAACACGATCGCCAACTCCTCGGACAAGGACATCTGCCTGATGGACAGGACGGTTTACACCGACCGCATCGAGATCTCCTCCCCGATTATCGAGGGATCCGGCGGCACGTGGTGGAAGTTTATGGATCCGTTCAACGAGGGCTTCGCCGAGTCGGTGCGCTCCCAGCTGATCGCCCGCAAAAGACAGCTGGAGGATCCTTGGTGCCTTGGCTATTTCGTGGACAACGAGATAAAATGGGGTGACACTGAATATCTTGCGACCTGCACGGTTACGGCTCCGGCCACCCAGAAGGCGAAGATCGCAATGGTTGACTGGCTCAAGGGACGCTATCAGGATATTCAGAGACTCAATGAGGCTTGGAAGACATCCTTCGCTTCGTGGGACGCATTGCTTGAGAACAGGAACAGGGTTCCGGCTTATGCGAAAAAAGATCTGAAAGAGTTCAATGTGAAGATCATCGAGGCGTATTTCAGCACTGTCCGGAAAGTGTTCAAGGAAGTGGCTCCGGATGTGCTTTATCTGGGATGCCGTTTCTCTGGCTCGAACGCCGATGTGCTCAACATCGCCGCTAAGTACTGTGATGTCCTGAGTTACAACATCTACCGTCCGGATCTGTACGACTTCTCTCTGCCGGAGGGTATCGACAAGCCGGTGATGATCGGCGAGTTCCATTTCGGGGCTATGGACCGTGGAATGTTCCATCCGGGACTTATCTACACCCGCAACCAGAACGAGCGCGCGGATATGTACTACCGCTATGTGAGGTCCGCTATGGAGCATCCGAATGTCATCGGAACGCACTGGCACCAGTTCTCCGACCAGGCCTGCACCGGCCGTTTCGACGGGGAGAACTATCAGGTCGGTTTCACAGACATCTGCGACTCGCCGTACTACGAGACCGTTGACAAGGTCCGTGAGGTTGGCTATGATATGTATGCGATACGTTCGGGAAGGAAGAACGCCGACGCTCCGGTCTATGTGGACGCGGCTACGCTTGGCGTGTACGGAAAGGCTGGTGAGGTCTCGGGGCACCCATATTCAAGGCTTGATCCTGAGAAATATTGCATCAAGGGCTCTCTGGCCGCTAAGTGCCTCCAGTCAACGGGTGTGTTCGTCGTGTTCAACACCGACAGCAAATCCTTGTCTTTGAAGTGGGAGACATCGCCTCTCAGGGTTGTCGGAGTGAACACCGGGGCCAATGCTCAGAAAGGTCTGGATCTTTACATCAAGCGTGACGGACGTTGGGTGTTCGCCGCCGTCGGTTCTCCGAATATGTCCGGGGACTGTGTCCATCACGAAAGGAAGATCATCTCCTCAATGCCTGAGGGAAACAAGGAATGTCTGCTGTACCTGCCTCTTTTTGACTCGGTCGAGTCGCTTGAGATCGGCGTGGATCCCGGCAGCTCGATCACCGCGTCGCCTAATCCTTTCGCCCACAAGATTGTCTTTCTGGGCTCCAGCATAACCCACGGTTCGGCGGCAAGCCGTGCCGGGATGAGCTACGTGGCAAGGTACGGCCGTGACAACGGACTGTACTGCCTCAACCTTGGATTCAGCGGCCAGGCCAAACTTCAGGAATATTGGGCCAGGGTGGCCACTGACATCGACGCTGACGCTTTCGTGTTCGACCAGTTCTCGAATCCTTCCGCAAGAGGAATCAACGAATCGTTCGACCGCTTTGTGGACATCATCCGTGAGGCCCATCCGGAGACTCCGCTGATCTTCCTTCAGACTATCCGCCGGGAAAGACGTAATTTCAACGAGGAGGCGGACGCTTATGAGGCAGCCAAGCAGAAGGCAGGCGAGGACAAGGTCAGAGCCAGGATGAAGACCGACAAGAACATCTATTTCATCCCTTCGGACGGTTTCCTTGGCGATGACAGCCTCGGTACCGCCGACGGCACGCATCCTACGGATGTCGGCTTCTCCCGCATTCTGGAGAAGATGTCTCCGAAGCTGAACAAGATTCTGAGGAAATATATTCGTTAATCCTTTATGAGACGTGTACTTGCATATTCATTGATCCTGCTGGCCCTTGTCTCGTGCGGGACCGGCAGGAAGGCTTCTGTGGCTGACTCCAAGGAGGCGGCTTCGGTTCAGATGAGGGTCGGCTCCTACAACCTGTGGAGGCCGGGACCTCGGGATGACGGTTACGACTGGAGTTTCAGGAAGTTCCGTCTGGCCAAGACCATCGCAGACATAGGTTTCGATGTGTTCGGGGTACAGGAGTTCGACACCGTGATCCAGAATGATCTTCCGGCCCTTGTCGAGAAGGAAGGTGGCAACTATGAATGGTTCATATTCAGCCCTTACAACAAGGAAGGGGGAGTCGGCCCGAAGGCGCAGGGAATCGTTTATCGCAAGGATCGCTTCACAATGCTGGAGAGCCATCATTTTTGGCTGTCTCCGACTCCGGATATGAAGAGCAAGGGATGGGATGAGAAGAAATATACCCGCGGGGCCTGCTGCGCCATATTCAAGGAAAACGCTACGGGGCTGCGTTTCTTCCTGATGATGAGCCATATGCCTTTGGGAAAGGAGGCCAACGCCAATGTCGCTCCGATCATCCTTGAGCGTGCGAAGGAATATAACCCCGAGAACCTTCCTTCGTTCTTTGTGGGCGACCTTAACACAAGGGAGTGGACCAAGTCTTCGGAATTATTCCGCACTTATTGGAACGACACCTTCCTGACCGTTCCGGCTGATGTCCGCAAAGGCTCTGTCGGGACATTCAACAAGCGGGGTGAGAACGAGGATATGAACGCCGCCCCGAGGATTGACTACATCTATTATCGAGGAGAAGGAGTCAAGCCTCTTGGCTACACCTGCGACAACAGAAGGTACGAAGGGTACTATCCTTCAGATCATTGCCCGATCTACGCTGATTTCATTGTGACATTGCCTTTAGTCTCGACGGAAAGCCGGTAAATGATTGGAAATGAGATTCACGCTTGGCACATATAACCTCAGGATGGAGCATCTTGACACCGGCCGAATCAATGGATGGCCGACCAGAAAGCCAAGGCTTATGGAATCCTTGCGGAGCGCCGGGTTCGATGCCGCCGGCCTTCAGGAGGTCAACTCCCGGATGCAGGATGATTTGCTTCAGGAACTTGGCGAAGAATATGGCTTCTGGTTTTTCAGTCCATATTCACAGAACGGGGAAGGTGACAAGGCGCACGGCATAATGTACAGAAAAACGCTTTTCGACATAGGTGAGAAGCGTTCTTTCTGGATTTCCGACGATCCGGACACCAGTGCTGTCGCCGATGTGGGGGCGAACGGGAACTATCGCCGTGGGGGATGCTGCGCCGTGTTGACGCACAAGCCTTCCGGCATCCGTGTATTCCTGATGTGCACGCACGCCTGCTACAACAAGAAACCCAACGCCAGATTCGCTCCGCTCTACCGCAGGATGGAGGAACGCTTCAACCCGGAGCGGCTTCCGTCATTTTTTGTCGGGGATATGAACGCCACCCCTGATTCCGAGGCGTCAAGGACGTTCCGTGAATATTGGCTTGATGCCTATGATGTGGCTTCTCCGTCCACCCGTTCCGGGCCGGAAAACACGTATAGCGCTTATAAATATCCCGCCGGGATCTCCCGCATAGATTACATCTATTTCCGGGGCGCTTCCGTCGCGGTGGAGTCCTACAGCTGCGACCCTTCCCTGCACTCCGGTGGTTACCCGTCGGATCATTTCCCGGTCTCGGCGGTCATACGCATCGATCCGGATCTGTAACCCGTTATTTATCTGCGTCTTTCCTTTTTGCCGAGCTTTTCCCTGACGAGGAGAGGCTCGTTTGTCGTGATGCAATCGACTCCGATGTCGATCATATTCTGTACATCCTTTTCGGTCTTTGCGGCCCAGCAGTTGACGTTCATCTTGTTGTCCCGGGCCTCCTTGATCCACGTTGGGTGTTTCTTGAATGTCTTGCGGGGGTATACTACGCCGTTGACGCCGTGACCGGCCACTTCTGCTGGACTCTTGTCGTACCTGATGTACTGCACCGTGAAACCCGGGCACAGGGCGGCGAGTTTCTCGCAAACGCTCATATTCCCGGAAAGGAATACCACACGCTTTGGCTTGAACAGATGGTGATCCTTAAGGGATTTGACGCACTGGTCGATCAGATAGTCCTCATATGGCATATCGACAGCCCTTTTGATCTCAAGCACCATCACTGTCTTGCCTTTCTCTCTTTGGGCGAGATATTCGTCAAGGGTAGGGATCTTTTCTCCGTTTTTCAGGCGGAAGTCCTTGAAATCGGCGTACTTGTACTCGCTGATGCGCTTGCCTTCGATCTCAGGATCGTGATAGACCAACAAAACGGGATCCTCTGTCATCTGCACATCGAACTCGCTTCCCCACAACTTGTTCCGCTGCGCTACCTCAAGAGACTGGATCGAGTTCTCGGCATAGCCGGCCTCCTCGCAGTTCCAAAAACCTCTGTGGGCTGCTATGGCGATCTTCTGCGGAGCGCAGGAAACGGTTTGGGCGGTCATCAGCGCGGCCGCCAGGATCTTGACAAGCGTTTTCATATTCATTTTTCCTATTGATTCCGTGTATGCGGCCTTTCTGTGGCCTTGTATATTCAAAAATACATAATTCAACTTTCGCAAGTAACAAAGTACCTGTGACAAAGTGCCTTATCTCACGTTCG
>CAVCPY010000182.1:0-2574 GCA_963604245.1 Eggerthellaceae bacterium | reverse complement strand
CGGAGCACACTCCCTCCCCCGAGGGGAGGGATTTAGGGAGGGGGTAACGTGAACTTAGCATTCTCGGTCGATGCACTCCGAACGTGAGACAAGGCACTTTGTCACAGGTACTTTGTTACTTGCGAAAGTTGAATTAATGATATAAGCCTATTCCCTGAAGCCTTTGGATGCGCGCAGGAGGTGGCGGAGAGAGCTGGTCAGCTCCCTGGTCTCCTGAAGGAGGTTCAGGTAGAGGTAGGCCACGTTGATGTTCTCCTTGGTGGACTGCATCCTCTGCATCTGGACTTCGCGTGCTTCCTCAAGGCAGTCCTTAAGATCCTCGGCCTCCTTGCGTACCTCGTCCACCTCGCCGTAGGAGTCTGTCTGAAGAATCTTCTCGGTGCGTCTCAGCAGGAAGAGGACTGTGTCTCTTAATGGAATATATTCCTTGACCTGCTCGGGGCTGAGCGGCACGAAGTTGTTGTCCACGTGTTCCTCGCACGGGTCGGCGATTCGCCGCAGACAGTACAGGATCTCTTCGCAGGAGTTCCTTCCGAGATGGAACCAGGTGTTCTTCTCCATCGCGACCTCCGGGTCGATCCGGCGGAATCCCACCATCTCCTTGCGGCGGCTGTTCTTCAGCTCGTCCCTCTTGCGTCTCATCGAGTCTTCGGCGTGGTGAAGCATTCCGAGGTTCTCCTTGATGAATCCGTCGGTGATCTGGCGGAAGGTTGTGTTGACATATTCAAGGAAATCGGTCTGGCTGTCGGCGATGTGCTTGCTCAGGAGAGTCAGGATTTCGTCCTTGTCCGTGCTGAGCATCATCTGGTTGAAAGTCACGTCGCCCTTCTCCTCGTCAGCCTTTTTCTTGTAGCGGATATTGCTGCGGATGAGGATCAGGATTGCGAGAACCATCATTATGCAGGCCGCCACGAAGCCCCCGAGGTGCATTATCATCGCCACGAGGAAGCAAAGGATGAACGCCGCTCCGGCGGTGATGAACCAGCCTCCGATGACGGAGACCACGCCTGTCACCCTATAGACGGCGCTCTCCCGTCCCCAGGCGCGGTCGGCCAGAGAGGAACCCATTGCCACCATAAATGTGACATAGGTTGTGGAGAGAGGCAGTTTGAGTGATGTTCCGAGTGCGATTAGCAGACCTGCGACAACCAGGTTGACCGTCGCCCTGACCTCATCGAACGCCGCTCCTTCAGGAAGTCTGGCCTCGTCGGTGTTGAAACGCTTGTCGCACCAGACCTTGACCCTGTCCGGAACGACATCCTTGAAGAAGTTGGCGGTGTTGTTCGAGAACCTTACCAGAACCCTGGCGATTTTCGATGTGCCGAACATTTCGTCCCCCTCGCTCTGACGGGACAGGTCAACGGAAGTACGGATGACATTGTGAGCTTTCTTGGAGGTCGCGAGCGAGATGACCATAATGGCGCCGGCGGCCACGAGGAAGATGAGCGGACTCTTGGCGGGGCCGTCCAGCGAGGACATCATAAAGCTGCCCGGGTCGGTGGCTCCGCTGGCCGCATAGTCAATGTAGGATGAATATCCCGCCAGAGGCACTCCGATGAAGTTGACAAGGTCGTTCCCGGCGAAGGCCATCGCAAGGGCGAAGGTACCCATCAGCACCAGAATCTTGAACACGTTGACCTTCAGGAAGTGGAGAATCTGCATCACCGCAGTTGAGCCGAGGAAGCAGATTCCAAGGAAGGTCGCGGTGTGCCCTTGAATATATTCGTGGACCTCAGGAGTTATGAACGACATATTCTCGATGCCCTTGAAGAGCATAAAGTAGAAGATGGCGGTCGTGGCGACGCCACCGAATATTCCGATCTTCCACTTGAGGTTTTTCTTGTAGGTGAAGGTGAACACCAGTCGTGAGATGTATTGCAGGACGATTCCGAAGAAGAACGCTATCGCCACCGAGACAAAGATGGCCATTATCACCGCAAGGGCTTTCTCCGTGTTCATCAGGTCGCCTACGGTGAGGCCTGTCGTGTCGGAGGCGAGTTTCAGCAGCACGAACGCTGTGGTGCCTCCAAGCAGCTCGAACACAAGGGACACTGTCGTAGAAGTCGGCAGCCCGAGGTTGTTGAATATGTCGAGCAGTATCACATCAGAGATCATCACGGCGAGGAAGATGAACATCAGTTCCTTGATGGAGAACATCGACGGATGGAATATTCCGTGCCGCGCGATTTCCATCATTCCGTTGCTCATCGTCGCTCCGAGGAACACCCCGACTGCCGCCACGATGATGATTGTCCTGAACTTGGCCACTTTCGCTCCTATAGCCGAGTTCAGAAAATTGACGGCGTCGTTGCTGACTCCGACCATCAGGTCGAACACTGCCAGCACGAACAGGAACACCACAAACACAAGGTAAATCTCACTCATAGCTTTTCACTGTCTTTACAAGTGCAAAATTCACCATAAAATGTTACCGGACGGTTGCAACCCTGTTACATTTCGGTTACAATCGTCCGGTGTTATTTACCCGTTTGCTATCCCCCTTTAAGAAGCTGTTTAAAAATAATTCCTCTTTTTTCTTATGCGGCCTTTCCGGCCATTTTCATCTTTGTCATC
>CAVCPY010000181.1:0-4195 GCA_963604245.1 Eggerthellaceae bacterium | reverse complement strand
CCCTAAATCCCTCCCCTCGGGGGAGGGAGTGTGCTCCGTCACTGACGTGACGGGAAATAAGGTGTTTCGCACTTGCGAAACTTGAGACCATAATATTCATTTTCTTGATTCAACTTTGCGTACTGTTGTGGAGACATCCCGACCCCTCGGCGGAAAAGTCTGGAGAAATATGGCGGCGAAGTGAATCCACAGGCGTAGCAGACTTCGGCCACGGACAGGCTGCCGTTTTCCAGAAGATAACGGGCGTGTTCCAGCCGCTGCGCGTTCAGATATTCCACGAAGGTCTGACCGTAATTCTTCTTGAAAAAGACGCAGAATGCGGACTCGTTCATCCCCACATAAGAAGCGACCTCTTTTAAGGTGACTGCCCTGAGGCAGTTGCACGAGACGAAAGTACGCACTTTCATCTTTCGCTTTTCATCCGGACTCATCTTGCGGCAGATCCCTGACTGTCCTGTCTGTGAAGCGTCACCGAGAATATTCAGTATTTTCAGGAATGAGGCGGGGCGCTCTGAAGCGTCTTCATCTTTCATTGAACTCATCACAGACGCCAGGTTCTCCAAGGTAGAGCCTGAGTAGGAGATGGCGGTATCTCTTCTGTCCAGTATCTGGCTGACGCACTTTTGCATATCCGGGAAAACCTTCAGAATTGAATCCAGCAGCAGGTCATCAAAGATAAGGGTGATGTTCACGATGTTTCCTCCGGAATCGGTGAAATCCGGGTCGAAATCCCAACAATGCGGAATTTCCGGCGGGATGAGCGCTATTTCACCCTCGCGAAAAGATTCCCGCTGGTTTCCTATTGTGCGTATGCCTCGTCCCGTCAGAATATAATCCAGTTCCCACGATTTCTGAGAATGAAGGCCTATCTGCCGGTCAGGCGGCAATTTCACGAAGTCGTACTGGAATATCCCTATTTTGCGTAGCTCTGTCATATTGCAAAGATAAGATAAATATTTATAAAAATAAGTCAAGAACTACTCTGAAATTACCGCTACCTTTGTGTGCAGTAAAATAACACAAGACAATAGCAAAAGGGAAACATTAATATTTTCAGATATGAGAAAAATCAAGTCATTACTATTTCTATTCGGGATGGCGGCGATGGTTTCTGCCTCCTCCTGCTGCAAAAATGCCGATTCCAAGGTCATCGGCATCCAGCTCTACACCGTGATGAATTCCATGAAGTCCGATGCCAGAGGAACCCTTGAAGCCCTCGCTTCCTACGGCTACAACTCCTACGAGCTTGTCCAGTGGGGCGGTGATCCAAACGTGTTCGGGCTTCCGGCTTCCGAATTCAAGGGCATTTGTGACAGCCTCGGGGCAAGTATAGTCTCCACACACTCCTCCCTCGCCGAGGATCCGGAGAATGAGGAGGCCGTGATGAACCGCTGGAGGGAACTTTTCGAGATTCAGAAAGCCTGTGGCGGAAAATATTTCGTCATCCCGAGCTACAAAGTTGACTACACCGTGGAGGATGTTCAGCGGGAGTGCGACTACTTCAACCGCGTGGGCCGCGTGGCTGCGGAGTACGGGCTGAAGTTAGGCTACCACAACCACGCCGCCGAGTTCCAGACCCTCAAAAACAGCGACAAGGTGATGTGGGAGTATCTCGTGGAGAACACCGATCCGCAGTATGTCTGCTTCGAACTTGATGTCTTCTGGTGCCGCAAGGGAGGGAAAGATCCGGTGGAATACCTGAAGAAGTACCCGAAAAGGATAGAGATTCTCCACATCAAGGACGAATTTGTCATCGGACAGAGCGGCGAACTGGACTTCAAGGCCATCTTCAACCAGTTCCACACCAACGGGATGAGAGACTGGTTCGTTGAGATCGAAGCTGCCGGAGACTATCTCAAGAACGCCGACGGTACTCCATTCACACGCCCTCAGATTGACTCGGCGATGCTTCAGGCAGCAAAACAGAGTGCGGATTTTCTCCGGAACGCTGATTTTGTCCGTTAGAGAGTTATCTGAGAAACTGTTGTGAAATGATTCCAAGAACAATCGCATGAACAGGACAACCTTCCCGATTTATGACCTGCATCTGCACAGGTCAGCCAGACAAAGTATGCAGGACATTGTTGACAAAGCCGCAAAGAACGGTTTTGAATGTTTCGGCGTCGTACAGAATGTATCTCCGTGGGGTATTCAGACAGACGAGGATCTGCAAAGGTACCTTGACGAGGTAAAAGACTATCCTTGCTGCATCGGGCTGCAGCCCGCCGCTCCCGGTTGGAGTAAGAATCTGTCAAAGGATCTGATTGCCAAAGTGGATTACATATTGATGGATCCGCAGTATATGCCGAATGGCAACAAGTACGCAGATCAGATGGAAGTATGGGATCACAACTGCTATGTCGATGACCCGGAGGACTTTATGGAACGGAACTTAAACTGGTATTTAAAAATATTGAATAACAGGGACGAACCGCTTGACATTTTCGGATGGCCGTTGTTCCTTCCGTTGAGCATTCAAAGAGAATATTACAATCTATGGACGTGGGAACGTATGGAACAAATCATCGAAGCCGCCAGGAAAAACAATGTCGCTTTGGAAATCAACGATCTGGCGCATACCCCGCACGCCGAGTTCATCCTGATGGCAAAAAAAGCCGGGGTGAAATTCACCTTCGGTTCGGACACTCGGGATCACCGTTCATTCCGTCTTGACTACTGCAAGGAAGTTGCAACCTTGTGTAATCTCACGGAGGATGACTTTTTCATACCAAAACGTAAATCGAGAGTATAAGGAATATGGACAGGAAAGACTTTATTAAAACTTCCGGTGCCCTGATACTGACCGGAATGTGTGGAGGAGGAATAGTCGCGGGATGCGGCAGGGAAAAAAACATACTGGCTGCCGACGGCACGAATCCAATGAAAACGGCATCCTCATTCCCTCTTTACGACCTGCATACGCACCGTTCCGACAAACAGACATCAGAACAGATAGTTGAAAAAGCGAAGCAAAACAACATAGAAATGTATGGCATCGTGGAAAACGTCGCGGATTATGCGATTAAAAATGACGATGACCTGCTTGCGTTCATTGATGAACTGAAAGATTACCCTTGTTACATCGGATTACAACCAATGGAAACAGGCTGGAGTGCGAACCTGTCTAAAGAGTTGATTGACAAGGTGGATTATGTCATAATGGATCCTCAAACCATCCGGAACAGCAATAAATACGGCGACTTGGCCGAAGTTTGGGAACATGATTGCTATGTTCCCGATGCAGAAGACTTTATGGAGATAAATATGCGGCACTACTTGGAAGTCATAAACAATCCGGAGCCGCTTGACATTTTCGGATGGCCGCTATATCTTCCTCCAGCCATTGCGCGTGACTATCACAGACACTGGACCAGGGAACGTATGGAACAAATCATCGAAGCCGTACGAAAACGAGGAATAGCTTTGGAAATCAATGATCTGGCGCGTACCCCGCACGCCGAGTTCATCCTGATGGCGAAAAAAGCCGGGGTGAAATTCACCTTCGGTTCGGACACTCGGGACCACCGTACATTCCGCTTGGATTATTGCAAGCAGATAGCCTCCTTGTGCGGACTGACGGAAGATGATTTCTACATTCCCGTCCGTAAGCAAAGATGATTCTCCAAGAGGTTTCTGACTGACCACCTTTTTCATCCAATGCGGACAGACCTCCGAGCCACATCAGCCGGACCCTGTCATCCGACGCGGCGCTCATCAAAGAATCCACTTTGATCAACAACTCCGGAAGCCGGTCCGCGATGCCGTATTTGCTGAAGATTCTGTAGCGGTTTTTCAGAATGTCGGCAAGCTCTTCATCCATTCCGTTGTCCAATCTCTTTTCAGCCTCGTCCAGACTGGCCAGAGCGCCGTCAATGTCGCCTTTGTAGTCCTTGAGAAAAGACAGTTCCGTCAGCGATGCGACAACCCCTGACCGCACCCCGGTCACGATTGTACCATTCCAACGAGGTTTTAAGATCCTTTTCGGCCTTGTCGAAATCACTGGTCTCCATTTCGTCTGCCGTCTGGTAGTACCAACTGAGTCCGATGTAACGGCATAGCGTCACTGTCCAGGTTGAATCAGCATAAGGCAATGCTTCAATCAGAAGCTGTTTGAAAATAATTCCTCTTTTTTCTTACGCAGCCTTTCCGGCCATTTTCATCTTTCTCATCGGTCACGTAACTACTGCTACGCTCC
>CAVCPY010000180.1:0-3470 GCA_963604245.1 Eggerthellaceae bacterium | reverse complement strand
CACGTTACCCCCTCCCTAAATCCCTCCCCTCGGGGGAGGGACTTGCTCCGTCACTGCCGTGACGGGAAATAAGGTGTTCCGCATATGCGAAACTAAAGTCACTAAATATAGCAAATGAGCGGAAAAATGTTAACTTTGTAAAGTTTTAGGAATATTCAGTAGTTATAGTGATGAAAAATGCAATCGTTTTCGCAGCGGCATTGCTGCTCTCGGCTGAAGCCCTCGCTCAGGACAACCTTAAGAAGGTGAACGACGTGATCGAGCCTCTTCCAGCCGGAAGTGTAACATTCAACGGCTATTTCGCCGATGACATCCAGAACTCCATCGACCACTGGGTAAACGGAGTGATGCCTTACGACAAGGTCATCGACTACTTTGTCAAAGGCCGTCCTAAGTTCGCCCTCGGCGAGATGCCGGGCAAGAGCATCCGCACCAACTCCCTCCTGTACCGTTACAACGGGAACCCGGAACTTAAAGAACTTACCAAGAACTTGGTTTACAAGCTTATGGCCACTGAGAAGAGCAATGGAAGCATCAGCTGTACCGCTGTGGATGACCAGCCGGGCAACCGCGACGGCGACATCTGGGAGAGAAAATACGTGATGCTTGGCCTTCTTCAGTACTACACAGACGTTGAGCGGGATCCGAGAGTTCTCGCCGCCTTGGAAAAAGAGGCAAAGAGCGTGATTGACCAGGTCGGCCCCGCCCCAAAGAAGAGCATCACCGATCTTGGCTGGAGTTCCACTAAAATTGAGTCCTCGTCCATCCTCGAACCGATGATGAAACTCTACTTCCTCACAGGAAAGAAGGAATATCTCGATTTCGCTGAATACATCGTCACAACCGGCGCCTCCAAGGGCAGCAACATCTTTCAGCAGGTCTATGAGGGCGCTCACCTCTACGAGGTCGGCAAGCCTTACCCGAAGGCCTACGAGATGACTTCGGTCTGGGAGGGACTTGCCGAGTATTACCGCGCGACAGGCGACCCGAGGTGGAAGGTATGCCTTGACAACTTCTTCAACGATGTGATAGAGAATGAGATCACCATTATCGGCAACGCCGGGTCTGACGTTTACTGGCCAAGACTTAACGGTGAAGGGTGGAGCAACACCGCAGTGGAACAGACCAATCCCGACATCAAGAGGATGATGGAGACCTGCGTGGGAGTGACCTGGATGAAGTACTGCTCGCAGTACCTTCGTCTTACCGGAGACCCGAGGGCGGTTGACTACATCGAGAAATATGCCTACAACGGGCTTCTTGGCGCTATGCAGCCGAACGGGAAAAGCTTCAGCTATGTGAATCTCCTTAACGGCGCCAAAGTGACCAACAGCGGCTGGGGAACCAACATAGACGGTCAGCCTGTGACCTGCTGCAATCTCAGCGGCCCTTGCGGACTGTCCTACCTTCCTTACATTGCCGCTATGCAGTCCAAGGAAGGACCGGTCATCAATCTCTACAACGCCGGAACCGTGACCGCCAAGACTGCCAAAGGCAACGAGGTGAAACTCGGAGTCGTCACTGAATATCCACGCGCCAACGAGGTACGAATCTCTGTTGACCCTGTCGCCAAGGAAAAATTCACTGTGAAATTACACATTCCGTACTGGAGTGAGATGACATACGTAGCGGTCAACGGCAAGTATGTCGGCAAGGTTGAGGCCGGGAAGTATCTCAATCTTGAGCGCAAATGGCAGGCCGGTGACAGCATCTACATCATCTTCGATATGAAGGCGAAACTCATCAATGCTCCTCAGAACGGACGGAATCCTGAAGGCAAGTATTTCCAGGCCGTGCAGTGGGGTCCGTTGGTTCTTGCACGTGACGAGAACATTGACCCTGACTACAACAAGCCTGTCCAGGTCGTCGCCGACGCCAACGGTGAGGTCAAGGTCAAGATTGTTGACGCCGAGCGTCCAGGCACCAGAATGCAGTTCCTCGTTCCTACCACCGAAGGTGACATCAAGATGGTTGACTACTCCTCGGTTGATTGCTGGAAAGGCAAGCACATCCAGACCTGGCTTCCTACATTGAGAAAGTAAACTTAACCATATGACTAGATGGAAGCCGCTGCAGGGAAGCGATCCCGCAGCGGCTTCTATTGTTATGGCTTGTGAGGAATTCTCCCCTGTCTGTCAATATGTTCTGATGAGAGTGTAGTCCTCCCTGTCTCCCCGGAGTATCATTGCGATGGAGTCTATCGCCTTGCCGTCTTTGTACACAAGCATATTCAGTTGGCCCTTGCAGCTGCTCCAAGAATACCCGGAATCTCCGATCGTGTAGGATAGAGGTGTTTCCGGTGTGGAGAATTTGCAGGAGTAGCCTTTCTGCTCACGCCTTTCTCCTTCGATGGTGACTTTCCAGTTGTGGAAATGACTGTGGTCTCCTGGAAGCATCCTGGCTGTTATTGTATAGTCGGTAGGGTAAGAATCATCGCCGAGGAACCAGTATTCCAGGTTCTTGTTGGAGACGATCCACGTGCTGTCTTCCGCCGCTTTTTCGACCTTGACACCAGGCATCCTGTACGACGGGTCTTCAGGAGTTATAACAGAAGTCTTGCTTTGGGTGTTGGCCTTGCCGTTGATTTTGTACTCCAGAATCTTGAGGTTGTCAACTATCAGATTGTTGGCGATGCACATCATATAAGGTCCCATTGAGTAGGTGACCTCTCCATCGCTCCCTGCAAACTCTCTCTCAGCCTTGCTGCAGGATGACACCGTGAGAATGGCGGCCGCTAACACTGCCGCGATTGATAAAAATCTTTTCATAATATTCAAGTTCAGAATCTGTAACCTAATCCTCCTCTGACTCCGGACATTCTGGTACCCACCACAATCTCAAGAGTCGTGTATATTTTATGATCCATCCATTGGAAGCCCAGCGGAATCCACTCTACGGCAGGAAGGATCTTTGAATATGATTCTTCGCAGTCCTTCCCGGTCCAGACAGCGGCTCCGGCACCGATTCCGGCATACATCCTGAACAGCTGCCTGTTGATGAAGGTGAATTTCGCCTGTCCCAGCAGAGAGTAGTCATTCAATGTCTTTTCTCCGATTTTCTTGTTGCCTCGCGGGTCGAACACATTCGCCCACGCCTTGGCGTAGCCCGCGCTGGCTCCGACCTTTAGCCACTTGGTGAGATAGACATTGAAATCCGCGGTGTAGAAGGCGGAACAGCCAGGATCTCCGGTGTAGGTCTCGTAGAAATCACTGAGCTCTTTACTGTAATAATAGCGAGACGGAAACTCATCGCTGTCGTAAGCCATCTGCATCACACCGACCATCAGGTTGGCTTCATACTTGAACCCTTTGACATCTCCTGAAGATGTCTGCGCACCTGCCGGCAATGTCATATCCAAGAGCATCACTCCAGCCGCGCAGAGAGCTTTCAAAACAGTTCTCATAATATTGTTGGTTTAGAAGCTGTTTAAAAATAATTCCTCTTTTTTCTTATGCGGCCTTTCCGGCCAT
>CAVCPY010000179.1:0-8923 GCA_963604245.1 Eggerthellaceae bacterium | reverse complement strand
ACTACGCCACCGTCGCCTCCGTCATACAGACGGCGGTCAAGAACGGGCAGAACCCCTTCGAGGTCCTTCGGGTCATTGCAACCCTTGCCGGAGCGTAGTATCATCGTTTGAATCATCTTTATCGTGAGGTTATGGCCGGTTGGCTATGGCTTGGGCACCTGAGTAGTTACAGATATTCAGAAAAAATCTTTCGGAGAGTTCTCAAAAATGACCGTACTTAAAGGTCGGCGCAGGATAGGAAAAACCACTCTGGGAATTCTATCAATGGAGGGGACGGACACTGTCTATTTATTTGTTGCAAGAAAGGCAGAAGCCGATCTTTGCAGTGAATACGCAGAGGCGATAAGGCTGACATTAAAAGAATTTGTCCCACAAGGAATCTATCATTTCAAGGACATATTCGCAATGCTGATGAATATAGGCAAGCATCGATCATTCAATCTGTTCATTGACGAATTCCAGGATTTCCTATATGTCAATCCTTCAATCTACTCTGACATTCAGGATGTTTGGGATCGCGAGCGAAGAAATGCCAAGGTCAATATGGTGGTAAGCGGATCCGTTTACTCGATGATGGAAAAAATATTCAAAGACGAGAAGCAACCTCTGTTCGGTAGAGCCGATATGACGCTTAGTCTTGAGCCATTCAGGACAGATGTCTTGAGAGAAATAATGGCGGACCACAAAGAGAATTACAACAATGATGACCTTCTTGCGCTATATTGTTTTTCCGGAGGCGTTCCCAAATATGTCGAGCTGCTGATGGATAATGACTGCACAGATATGGAAAAGATGGTCGAATATATGACAAGACCGGATTCTCAGTTTTTCGATGAGGGCAGGAATATGCTGATTCAAGAGTTCGGGAAACAGTATGCCACTTATTTTTCGATTCTTGGGCTTATTGCGGCTGGTGATGTCACACTCCCCCAGATAGAAGGGATGCTTGGAGAAAAAAGTCTGGGCGGACAAATGAAAGTTCTGGAGGAAGAATATGGACTGATCAAGAAAAAGAGACCTATAAGAGCCAACAATACCTCAAAAACTGTCCGATATGAAATCAATGACATTTTTCTTCGTTTTTGGTTCAGGTACTTCTATAAATATCGTTCATTGATAGAGATAAAGAACTATTCCGCATTGTCGGAACTGATCAAAAATGAGTATTCGACATATTCAGGACGTATTCTGGAAAGATGGTTCCGGCAAAAGATGATGGAATCGCAACAGTACGCGGAAATCGGTGCCTGGTGGCATCCCCGCAAAGGTAATGCAGACACCCAAGACAATGAAATCGACATAGTTACCGTAAGACTTGACGGTAAAGTTCAAGCATACGAAGTTAAACGGAACAAGTACAAATATTCCAAAGAGTTACTGAGTGAAAAAGTGACTGATCTGAGTCACAGCGCATTCGGCAACACAGACATAACTTTCAGATGCCTGTCATTGGAAGATATGTAATTATCCCATCGCAGGGGCGCTCTTGTCAGCGAATGCAAGCCTGTTCTGATACATCTTACCCGCAACTAACAAAAAGTCCGCAGCGATGTGGGCTTTTTGTTTACCATTTTTAGGGAAGGTCAGTGCCAAGAAGATCTAAAAAACGGTCAAGGCCATACCCGTTATTCAAAATAATATTTATAACTTTGCACAATAAATTCAAAATAGCAATTAAAAAAAGCACAGATGATCAGCAAAGACATCCTCAAACAAGTTTTAGCATCCAATCAGAAAGATGTTGAACACTATAAGGTTATTCCAAGAACATTGCCTTCCGACGACTTTCCACGCCGTGTTTTTGTCGGGGTCCGTCGCACCGGCAAGTCTTTTATGCTCTACCAAAAGATACAGCAAATGCTTGCTGCCGGGCACGGATGGGACGATATGCTCTACATCAGTTTTGAAGATGACCGCTTAGCCCAATTTGAGACAACAGATTTTGAAGGGATATTGGAGGCGCATTCTGAAATGTATGGGAAACGTCCTATGCTTTTTCTGGATGAAGCCCAGAATATAGATGGGTGGGAGAAGTTTGCACGTCGTCTGGCTGATGCAAAATATTCCGTATGGATTACAGGAAGCAATGCGAAGATGCTGTCTTCTGAGGTTATGACAACATTGGGAGGACGTTACCTTACGACAGAGGTCTATCCGTATAGTTTCTTGGAATTCCTTAAAGTGGAAAGTGTTCCATATGACAAGGTATCGTTGCTGGCTACAGAAACACGCGCGACCGTGCTTCGCACGTGGAATGAGTATCTCTTATGGGGTGGGCTACCTGAATCTGTAGGACTACCAGTCAAACGCAACTATCTGAGCAGTACATTTCAGAAGATATATCTAGGGGATATTGCCAGTCGCAACAAGATATCAAGCCCAAATCTCTTGCATCTGCTACTGAAGAAATTGGCAGAAAGCGTATGCCAACCAGTATCTTATAATCGGTTGTCCCACATACTATCCTCAGTTAGCGGGAAGATAACTATGCCCACTGTCAGTAAATATATTGAGTACAGCGAATCCGCCTGGCTGGTGTTGCGTCTTAGAAATATGTCCGCACCCTTTGCAGAAAGAGAGACCTCCTGCAAGTACTATTTTATCGACAACGGTGTGCTTAACCTGTTCCTCATTAACGGAATGGCATCATTGCTTGAAAACACGGTCGCACTCGCCCTTTTCCGAAAATATGGACACGACCCAGACAATGAGAGGGTTTTCTTCTATAATGAAAGGTTCGAGGTCGATTTCTATGTGCCTGAGGATGAACTGGCAATACAAGTCTCATATAATATATCACAATCCACGGATACATATGAGCGTGAGGTGAATGCTCTTAAAAAGACACCTAAGGTGCTTCCTTGCAAACATCGCCTGATACTCACAAATGAAGAGTCAGACACTATCGAGGATGAGTTCGGTGTCATTGAAATCATACCTGTTTGGAAATGGCTCCTACAGTATAATCTCAACTCAGACACACCTCAACCGGAACATTAATCCGCCCATCGGAGGCAACACTAAAACCTCCTTTATACGTAACGTTACGTCTTTTCGTATGATTACAAACTAACTGAATCTAAGCCACAGCGCATTCGGCAACACAGACATAACTTTCGGATGCCTGTCATTGGAAGATATGTAATTATCCCATCGCAGGGGCGTTCTTGTCAGCGAGTGCAAGCCTGTTCTGATACATCTTACCCGCAACTATCAAAAAGTCCGCAGCGATATGGGCTTTTTGTTTCCCCATTTTTAGGGAAGGTATCTGCCCCACAAGGGCCAGCTGGCCGGTGTGCCCGTCTATCCAGACACGGACCTTGCGCTCCAGCTCCGATAACTCCTGAGGATCAGATGACACTCCGATCATCTTGAGTTCACGGAACCTTACCTTTCAGTAGCTCAAGGAAGCCTGTATGCAATTCTATGCAGGGCCATACGGCCGTGGTTTGCAAAAAACGGACATAAAGCGAAATGAACTTGATACTATCGATTATTTATCCAATCTTTGCAGTCGGTATTGACTATTCCATTGTGATGAACACTAATTTGAATAAAGTAATGAAAAAGTTCGCATTGATCATAGTGACACTGGCTGTTCTGGGCTCCTGTAAAAAGGCAGAGGAACCTGCACCGGTTCCTGAGCCGAAACCGGAATTGATTCCTATCCGGATCTCCACGGCTGTGACCAAGGCGACGGACTATGCGTTCGAGAGCGGGGACAATGTCGGATTGTTCGTTGTCAATGAACAAAAGAGTCTCCAGACCAGCGAG
Organism: Eggerthellaceae bacterium; assembly: GCA_963604245.1. Lineage (GTDB taxonomy): Bacteria > Bacteroidota > Bacteroidia > Bacteroidales > UBA932 > Cryptobacteroides. The sequence goes on along the minus strand of CAVCPY010000179.1, from coordinate 5,149 downwards.
AACCACGTGGACAACTGCAAGTTCACGTTCGACGGCGCGAAGTGGAACGCCGGGAAGGAGATCTACTGGCTTGATGCGACAACAAAGGCGGATTTTTACTGCTACTACCCTCACACGTCCTCCGTGCCTTCTATCACTGCATTCCCGTTTCAGGTCAGTTTGGACCAAAGCACGGAGAGCGGCTACAAGGCGTCGGATCTAATGTGGGGAAAGGTTGGCGGGGTCTCCCCTACTCCGGACCCGGTGGTCATCACTGTCAATCACAGTATGAGTTGCCTGATTGTCAAGTTGAAGGCTGGGACCGGCTGGAAAGAGGATGACATAAAGGACGCCGAAGTGACACTCAGCGGACTTAGGACATCATCACTCATTAATCTGGCTGACGGAACGGTCACCGCCGATGGCGACGCCACGGAAATGAAGCCACTACCAGCTGGAGCGGGAATATTCAAAGCCCTTGTCGTGCCTCAGATAGTCTCCGACGCGGAGCTTGTCAGAGTCAAGGTCGGCACAGATTCATATTCATTGAAGGCCTCCATCGACTTGAAATCAGGCAGGCAGCACACGTGCACGGTTGTGGTCAACCGCACCGGCGAAGGCATCAACATCGGCATCGGCCCTTGGGAAACTGATGACATCGACTATGGCGGATCGGTTGAATAAAAAACGCCGGTCTAATCCTCGCTGAAGGAAAAGGCAAATCAGCGAAGGGATGGATTACTTGACAAAACGAAGCTTGGCAAAAGTAAAAGAATATCAATGAGAACAGCATTTCACCACTTAGCGGCGGCAGCCGTATTGTTTGGACTGGCAGCGTGCAGCATTGAGGAAGACAATTTCCGGCCGGAACCCGATGGCGAGGGTGCTGGGCTGATCACTATTTCCGGTGAGATCTCGCAGGTCTATCAGACCAGGGCGAATGACACCGGATTCGCGGACAAGGACCAGATCGGGGTCTATATCGTGGACTATGACGGGAGCAAGGCCGGGACGCTGAAGAACAGCGGGAACAGGGCGGACAACGTCAAGTTCACATTCGACGAGGCGGCCTACAAATGGACTTCCGATCGCGACATCTACTGGAAAGACAAGGAGACGCACATTGATGTCTATGGCTACTACCCTTACTCATCATACATCGACAAAGTCAGCGTGTATCCTTTCGAAGTCAGGAAGGATCAGAGCACGGAGGCGCTGAATGGCAAGTTCGGCGGCTACGAGGCGTCTGACTTTCTTTGGGGCAAGGCGGAAAACGCCGCTCCGACGGACAGGATCGTCCGCCTGTCATTCGCACACAAGATGGCTGGAGTCAGGGTAACTCTTGTGAAAGGCACGGGATTCTCAGACGCAGAGTGGTCCGAGGCAAGCAAGGAAGTTCTCATCCTGAACACAAAAAGGAAAGCCGTGATCGACCTGGCCACCGGAATTGTCACGGCAAGCGGCGAGGCCGATGGCACGGGCATAATTCCTTACAAGAAAGGAAAGGATTTCAGAGCCGTGGTCGTGCCGCAGGAAATAGCTGAAGGGACTCCTATTATCAATGTCACCGTGGACGGAATCTCCTACAAGTTCAACAGAGGGTTCGTGCTCGCTCCATCCAAGCAGCACAACTTCACGATCACCGTCAACAAGAAAGCTCCGGGAGACTTCGAGTTCAAGGTGAGCGACGAGAGCATCACGGCCTGGGAGAACGACGATGTCTCCCACGACGCCACAACGAGGGAATACATCGTCATCAATGTCGAGACTCCTGGGACGCTGGACAAATGCGTCGAGGACGCAGGGTTGAGTCTTAAGGAGATAAGGAATCTCAAACTTACGGGGAAAATCAACTCACGGGACTTTGCGGTGATCAAACTTATGATGACTGGAATTCGGTCACTAAATCTGAAAGAGGTGCAGATCAAAGCGACTTCGTACGGTTTCATCGGTGATTTCAAGGGCAAAGATAATTACTACAATGAAAATGATGATAACGAATTACCCAACGAAGCACTTTGCACAGAAAGTCTCCTGCATTTTGTGTTACCAGACAGCTTAGAAAGAATTGGTGACCATACTATGCAGGGCTCCAACATAACCGGCCCATTGGTTATTCCTGAAGGTGTGACCTCTATAGGGGACGGTGCATTTTGCAGTTGTTCCTCCATTGAAGAACTTTCCCTACCGAATTCATTGCTGCATATAGGGAATATGGCTTTCGGATATTCTAGTATCACCGGAGAACTAACGTTGCCAGCAAATCTTGAATATATTGGAGAGTGCGCTTTCTACCGGTGTGGCTCCATCTATGGAGAACTGCACCTGCCAGACAAACTCACTTTTATTGGAAGAGAGGCCTTTTCTGATGTACAAGGGCTAACCGGCAGTATAACAATTCCCAAAGGAATAAAAGAAATAGAGTGGGCTGTATTTTATAATTGCATAGGTCTAAATGGAACATTGACACTCCACGATGAGATCACGAAGATCGGTCAGTGCGCTTTTTTTCGTTGCCCATTCCGTGGAGAGCTTGTTCTTCCTAAAAATCTGACCACCATTGACAACGAGGCTTTCTCAATGGCATGTTTCAGCAGATCACTTTCATTTCCGAACAATTTAGTAAAGATAGGAGATAAAGCTTTTGAAGGCAACTCCAGATTACGCGGAACTCTTCAAATACCCGAATCATTAATGAAAATCGGAGCTAATGCTTTCTCGGGATGCAATATGCTAGAAGGCATAATTCTGCCAAATAATTGTGACATTCTTTCTAATGGAATATTCAAAGATTGCTTCAACATTAGTACGATCGTATGCAAGAATCCATACCCACCTAAAGTTGCTCCAGATGCTTTCGATGGTGTGCCCAAGGACAGCTTCACCGTAGAAGTGCCGGAATCAGCGGTCGCCCAATACCAGACAACCAAGGGATGGAATGAGTTCAAACGCATCTCCGCCTACCGTAATCTTATCGTAAGGCCCAGTGTGGCCACAGCCCTGAACACAAAGACAACAAGGGAACTGATCCTGAACGCGGATGATGAGTGGGAGGTTGAAAGTATGCCAGGATGGGTGACACTCAGCCAGAAAGAGGGAAAAGGGAAAACACTACTCAAACTGGAATTCCTACAAATGCCTAAAGGGAAGAACCGCGAAGGCAAAATCATCTTCAAACTAAAGGGCAAGGACTACAGGACAACCTGCAACCTGACCCAGTATGACTGCGCCTATGCCGAGGATGAGATCATCACCCTGCGCAAAGCCTCCAAAGGCAACGGAATCAACCTTGTCTTCCTCGGAGACGGATTCAGTGCCAAGGACATAAGCGAAGGGCAGTTGATGAATACTGTGCAGGAAGCTGTAGGGCACTTTTTCAGCATCGAGCCTTACAAGACCTACAAGGAATATTTCAACGTCTATACAGGGATAGCGGCATCGCCGGAATCAGGCATCGGAGGAGTCAACACGATAATATACAACAAATTCAACACATCCGCCAAAGGCGGAGCGACTCTCGGAGGACGGTATGGCGAGAGCGACTACAACGAGATATTCAAATATGCCTGCAAGGCTCCGACTGTCAATGAAGGGAACCTCAACCGGACTCTGATCGTCATCATTCCAAACACATCTGAATACGGAGGCGTCACCTATATGTACGATGGCGGAGAGACCATAGCCTACTGCCCGATGAGCGACTACGGCTATCCTCTGGACTTCCGTGGAGTCGTCCAGCACGAGGCCGGAGGACACGGATTCGGGAAACTCGGTGACGAGAACATCTACATCAATGCGTTCATTGACAATGTGGGCCAGTTCAACAATGCCAAGATGAAAGGCTGGTATGAGAACCTGTCCCTCACCGGAAAGATGAACGAGGTGCCTTGGAGCCACCTGATCTTCAATGAGAAGTACAGCAAGTTTGTGGACATATTCGAAGGAGGTTTCAAATACACCAGAGGAGTCTATCGCTCTGAGTACAACAGCTGTATGAACAATGACATTCCTTACTACAGCACCATAAGCCGCGAGGCGATCGTCAAAAGGATTATGGAATATGCCGGTGAGGACTATTCATTCGAGAAGTTTGCCGCCAATGACAGGATAGACGCACAGCCCGAGAGTGCCTCGGCGGCCACAAAGGCATCTCCGTTCACTTTCTCCGCTTCCGGCGGAGCACATCAGAACGGGCCGGTGTTTATGGGTAAGCGTCCGGTTATTAAATAGCGCATAGCACAATGAAAAAGATACTCTTCATCTCCATACTCCTTTTAGCCGCCGCCTGTTCCAAGTCGGGCTCAACGGTGGAGGATGATTCTCAGATCCGCTTCAACTTAGGGTTCTCAGGCCAGACAAGGGTTTTGGCCAATACCTTTGAGAGCGGCGATGTAACCGGACTTTACATGACCGAATATGATGGTTCGAACAAGCCGACTCCGCTTCTGGCCTCCGGGAATGCGGTCAATAACGCTGCGCTGAGATTCGACGGGACTTCGTGGGCAACCTCCCCTACCCTATTTTGGGACAAGGGTGTGAAGTACGATGTCTATGGCTACTACCCTTACGCCAACCCTACGTCCGTGGACGAGTTCCGTTTCAGTGTCGCTGCGGATCAATCAACGGCAAAGACAACGGAGGCTCTCGGCGGCTACGAGGCCTCGGACTTCCTTTGGGCGAAACAGACCGGCGTGAAATACCCGGATGTAGTGAGGCTGACGTTCAGCCACAGGATGAGCCGCCTGGTAGTCAAACTGGTCAAAGGCGATGACTTCGAGGGTGACATTCCCAAAGATGTGGTCGTCAAGGTTCACGGTACAGTTACGGACGCGATCGTGGATCTCGGCAGCGGAGTCGTTGTCAAAGATAACTATGGCAAGACTCAAACCATCACGATGAAAAAGGAAAGTGATTCGGTCTTCTCCTCCATCATCGTTCCTCAGCGCATCGACAACCGCCAGCCTCTGATCGAGGTTCTCACCAGCAATGTCTCCTACCTGATGGAAAGCCGTTTCGTCTTCCGCTCCGGCATCCAGCATTCAATCAACATCATCCTTGACAGTGACCCCGCCAAAGTCAAGATCGAGATCGGCGGCGAGATTCAAGGCTGGAATTAGAAGCTGTTTAAAAATAATTCCTCTTTTTTCTTACGCGGCCTTTCCGGCCATTT
>CAVCPY010000178.1:0-6857 GCA_963604245.1 Eggerthellaceae bacterium | reverse complement strand
TCTCGAAAATTCCGCATAATAAAATGCGGGAACCATTTTTAAACAGCTTCTTACAGAGTCCCCCTACCTTATTCCAGCATGAGGACAGCATAACAATTATTAATAATCAAGAGGTTAGGCTTAACATTATTCAACCATAACGATGCTGACGCAGAAGCGGAGTTATGTTTATTGCACGATACTTTGCCTCAAGGCTTCTATCCGCTCCGAAGACAGACCTGTGGCAATCCCGATTTGCTCAACCGGGATGCCTATGGACAACAAAGACCGGGCAACTTTCTCCATCCCTTTTTCCATCCCCTCTGCCTTACCCTGCTCGATTCCCTGCTCGACACCGGCCTCGAAGCCCCTGCGGTAGCCCTGCTGCTCGGCTCCCTCAATGTACGGACGCATCTCTTTCTCTGTCATCATATTGCTGAAATAGTTGTCAATCTCAACATCGTCAAGACCGCTGACACGCATCGCCCTCTCCAGAGTGGCGAACCCCGAGTCCCTCTCCGACCCCGACTTCGCAAAGATAGCGAAATTTCTGAATATCCGGCACCACGCCGCGACTGGGCTGTCATAGTCTTCGGAGTAGCGCATGACCCGCGGCAGCTCCAGCAGATAGAATGAGATACGGTCGCCGAACGGTTCTGCCGTATCCACCTCCTGAAGCCTGTAGTGGTACAGAATCTTGTCAGGCGGAGAGTCCGGATGGTCGCCCTCGTAATTCATAATGCAGATGACCTTGACGGGCGACAGGACATATTTCTCATCTCCGCGCCTCACCTGTCCGCCCACAAGCCTCGACCCATAGTAGAGAAGCCGGTCACGCTGGTCGGAACGCGACACCCTCTGCATCTCGACAAGTATTGTCCCTCCAGGCGTCCGGCACAGGAGGTCGAAGAGTATCCTCCTGTCATTTCCCGACTCGTCCGCCAGTTCCGTGTTCCGGAACTCCAGCGAGGTTATCTCCTCCGAAAGGATGTCGTTCAGAAGCCTGACCAGCAAGTCCGGGTGTCTCTGGAACAGGTACTTGAACGCCCAGTCGCAGGTAAGGTCAAGGTACTCGGGAGCGGCGAGCCGCTGGGCATAGGTGTCCTTCTCCTCGCCGGTCATCCCCGAGAACCGTCCGTCACGCTCAATCAGTCCGAGGCAGCGGCGGTAACGCCTCAGGTAAAGTTCCTCCTCCGACAGAACGGATGGATGGGAGGTGTCCTTTTGGTCAATGGTCTTTTGGTCAATGGCAGTCCGGTCAGCGGCAGTCAGGCTGACGGCCTTGTTCGTCTTTGAAGTCTCCATAGTTGAAGCGAATGTGTCTGTTTGTCAAAATGTCCCGGAATATCTCCCGGAACACGCCGCAAAATACGCATTCCTGACGGAAGAGAACGAAAAGAAACACACGCAAATCATAAAAAACAGAAATTGTTTCGGTTTTACCCCCGAAGAAACCACACTTGGGTTATGACTTCCAACTCCAAAAAAGTCGGTAAAGATTTGGCAGTATTTTCGAGGATAGAGTTCTTTTGGAAGAAGGAGAAAAGAGGAATTTTTTTAAACAGATTCTTAATGATTTAAGACTTTGGCACGAAAATGGCATTATCCCCTATCGACATAAATATTTTTACTCATAAACCAAAAACTGACTCAATAGTTATTTCATAAGTATTGAATAAGATTAGCCGAAGCCAGGTGAGAACCTCGCTTCGGTTTTTTATCTTTTGTCCGGGATAATGCCCATTCACCGGATAAACGACCAATTATACCGGATTTCTCCGGCAGAAAGGCCTTTTACCGGAGAAAACAGTAGCCGGTGAAGGGTCAGGCACCGAAAATTGTGTTCAGGCGTAGATTATAGCGAGTCGCATCACTGAGGAACGCATTATTCTTCGTACAGCAGGTACTGAGCGCGGCGGGTCTTGAAGGCTTCGACATCCTGCGTCCAACGTGCGGAGATCTCCGTCGAGGAAGCACCCGACTCTATCAACGGACGGAGCCAGTCCACACCTGCAAGGAGTTCGAAGAAATTGTTCTTAGCGAAAAAATTATCGCCCATATTCAGATTACGGTAAGCATCGACGACATATTCAAGATTGATCTTTTCCGCCCAGATGTCGGCAAGCGGCTTGCCTCGAAGATCCACTCCACGGCACTCCTCGTCCACGAACTGCGGGTTTTTCGCACCCGGGATGCTCCGGGGTACGAAGGAGAACGAGCATCCCGTCATCGCCGGATGCCCGTAGGCCTCAAACGGGAACATCGTGCCGCGGCCAAGGCTGACCACCGTCCCCTCGAAATAGCAGGTTGAGGAATATAGGTACACAGCCCTCATATCCTTGATGTTTGGGGAAGGCGGCAGGATGAGGCTATAGCGGGTCTGGCGGGTGTAGTTAAGGCAAGGAACAACGGTCAGCTCACAGGCTCCGTTCTCCAGCCAGTCTTCGCCGTTGATCATCAGCGCCAGCTCGCCGAGCGTCATTCCATAGACTGTCGGAATTGGAAGCCAACCGACACCGGACTTGAATTTCATATCGAGAACCGGACCGTCAACGTAGAAGCAGTTCGGGTTCGGCCGGTCAAGAATGATGACCTGTCTGCCGTCTCTGGCACAGGCCTCCATAAGATGGTGCATCGTGACATAGTAGGTATAGTACCTAAGTCCAACATCCTGAATGTCAACAATCAGGACATCGAACTTATCTGTCTTGTCCTTGCCTGGGATTCTCTCGCCGCCACCGTAAAGCGAGAGAATCTCAACGCCAGTCTTCCCGTCCATACCGCTTCCGACAAGCTCACCGGCATCGGCACTGCCGCGGAATCCGTGCTCGGGAGAGAAAATCGCCTTTACGTCCACACCTCTTTCAATCAGTGCGTCAACGATGTGCTGACCATACTCTATCCTGCCGCCCGGTTCGGAAGGCTCATTGAAAGGGATTAATGAAATCTCATCGAAAATCTTCTCTTGTCCGGTCGTTTCGACAGGTTCAGCGGCCGGTTGGTGAGCCTGCCGAACCATCGGCGTTTCGGTAAGCTCTGCGGCCGGCAAAGAAGTCTGCCGGACTGCGGCGACAGAGGCGGCCGGGAAGCACCCACAATAATCCGCAAGTGCGTCAGCCAGCTTGGAACCGGTCACTTTATCCCCGACTATTCCCGTCTGGTTGCTGAACACCGCCACCCTCTTCCCTTTCAGCAGCGGCAGGTACTCATCGAACCTCTCATCCCCCAGAATCACTTTCCCCGAATATGTCCGGGCAGAGGAGATGTCAGCCACCAATGTCGCCATTATAGTAACAATCAGACATTTAAACCCACACCTCATAATCATTGGTCATTTTCAGGCTCAAGATACAAAATATCGCATAATATGGATTACTGCATCGAGCCGCCGACGAGGTCGAGAATCTCGGAGGTGATTCTCTGCTGACGGCTCTTGTTGTACTCGAGGGTGAGTTCCTGAAGGAGTTCGTTGCCGTTGTCGGTGGCAAGCTGCATCGCCACGGTGCGGGCGGCGTGCTCGGCGGCGGTGCTGTCCAGAAGGGTCGTGTAGATTCCGAGGCGTACCACCTTCGGAAGGAGAATCCTTACCAGTTCCTCAGGGGACGGCTCTATGATCAGGTCGGACGCTTCGGCAAGCGTCAGGGGTGTCTGCTGCTCCGCCGACGATTCGGCGGCCGGCTGCAGAGACTGTTCTGTGTCAGGCCGGCGAGACTGCCGAACCTCAGGTCCGGCGGAGTCTCCGGCAAGAGCATCCCCAGCCGCATCCACCAATGACAGAGGCAGATAAGTCCTACGGACAGAAGGCTGCGAGGAGGTGGACTCGAAATGATTATAGACGAGTTCAACCTTGTCGAACCTGCCGGAGAGGAATCCATCCAGAAGTTCCTGTGCCAAAGCCGAAGCCGGCTCGTAGGACGGAGAGTCAGACATCTTCGTGTAGTCGCCAGGGCTCGGGAAACCGCGCTTCTTCATCGCCTCGGCCATCTTACGTCCTACCGAATAGACCACGATGTCGGAATCAGGAAAACCGGTGGAACGGTACTCGTCCACCACCGCTGAAGCCTTCTTGATGACATTGGTGTTGAACGCGCCGCAAAGCGACGAGTTCGAGGCGAAGGCGACAATCGCCACCCCGTGAACCTCACGAGGAGTCATCAATGGATATTCCTCCCCCTCCACAGTTCCCATCAGGTCGATGAGCATTCGGTGCAGAAGCTTATCGTAAGGAAGCATATTCTCAATCTTCAGCTGAGCCTTGTGGAGTTTGGCCGAAGCGACCATCTTCATCGCCGAAGTAATCGACAAGGTGCTGCTGACCGAGCTGATCCTACCTTTTATTTCCTTAAGTGACGGCATATTCCCCTGCTGATGTTCTGTAATTCCTTAAGCGTCAAGCTTCAGGTTGCGTCTTCTGCCCGACGCCGATGACGACAGCATCGAATTGACCACTCCCGAAGCCACATCCTCGATAACCTTGAACAATTCCGGATCCACCTTGCCGGCGGCAAGTTTGTCAAGCACATCTGTCTGATGTGTGGCACGCATCCTTTCAAGGAACTTCGTGTCGAACTCGTGCACCTGGTCGAGGCCTATGTCCTTCATCAGGGCGTGCGTGCCGCAGTAGAGGAGGGCGACCTCGTCTCCCACAGGCATAGGCGAATACTGCGGCTGAATCAGCTGCTGATTGTTCTTCCGCCCTTTGTCCAGAGCCATCGCCGTCACCCTGTCCACATCGGAGGAATATTTGGAGAAAGACTCCAGTTCGTTGAACTGGGCCTGTTCGATCTTCAGGGTACCCGCCACGGTCTTCATCGACTTGACCTGGGCCGAACCGCCGACACGGGACACCGAGATACCCACATTGATGGCCGGACGCTGTCCCTGGTTGAAAAGATCGCTCTCCAGATAAATCTGACCGTCAGTGATGGAAATCACGTTTGTAGGAATATAGGCGGACACATCCCCGGCCTGCGTCTCAATGATCGGCAGAGCCGTCAGCGAGCCTCCCGCCTTGACCTTACCCTTCAGCGAGTCAGGAAGATCGTTCATCTGTTCGGCGACCTCCTGCTGGCCGATGATCTTGGCCGCCCTCTCCAGAAGCCTTGAGTGAAGATAGAACACGTCTCCAGGGTAAGCCTCGCGCCCGGAAGGCCGGCGCAGGATCAGCGAAACCTCACGGTAGGCGACAGCCTGCTTCGAAAGGTCGTCATAGACCACGAGGGCGGCGCGTCCCGTGTCACGGAAATATTCCCCGACAGCGGCTCCGGCGAACGGTGCGAAATATTGCAGGGCAGCGGGATCCGCAGCGGTGGCGGCTATCACGACCGTGTAGTCCATCGCACCCTTTGAACGGAGGGTCTCGACGATGTTGGCGACCGTGGAACCTTTCTGTCCGATGGCCACATAGATGCAGTAAACAGGCTTCCCGGCAAGGTAATTCTCCCGCTGGTTGATGATTGTGTCGATGGCAATGGCTGTCTTTCCGGTCTGACGGTCGCCGATGATGAGTTCCCTCTGACCCCGTCCGATAGGAATCATCGAATCAATCGCCACGATTCCCGTCTGGAGAGGTTCAGTCACAGGCTGACGGAATATTACCCCCGGGGCTTTGCGCTCAAGAGGCATTTCTGTCAGTTCCCCTTCGATTTTGCCCAATCCGTCAAGAGGCACGCCAAGCGGATCGACCACTCTTCCGAGCATCTGCTCGCCGACATTGATGGAGGCTATGCGCCCGGTCCTGCGGACAGTCATTCCCTCCTTGACCTCATCGGTCGGGCCGAGGAGCACCGCACCGACGTTGTCCTGCTCAAGGTTCATCACCACACCCATCACTCCGCTCTCGAATTCGAGAAGTTCCCCGGCCTCGGCGTTTGTCAGACCGTACATTCTGGCCACACCGTCGCTGACCTGCAAGACTTTGCCGATTTCCTCGAACCGGAGAGAGGTGTCAATGCCCTTCAGCTGCTCCAGAAGCACCTGGGAGATTTCACTTGGTTTTATGTTGTCCATAACTATCTTCAATAATCTTCGTTCAATCAGAGGCGGTCTGTCTCCACCGCCGCCTGTCAAACTATTCTTCTGTTCTTTTCTATGAATTGACGCCGGATGATGTCCAGCTGACGCGAGACGCTGGCGTCCAGAACGGTGTCCTCAACCTCGAAGACAAAGCCGCCGATCAAGGACGGGTTGACCTCGGTCTTGAGAATCAGTCCGCAGCCGGTCTTCTCCTTTATCAACGACCGGAGACGGGACTCAAGGGTCGGTGGTTCGACAGGCTCACCAACCGATGGTTCGTTGCGCTCTCCAGCCGCCTGCCCCGGAGCCGGTTCAACTGCCCCGGAATCCAGCAGCGCCGGGTCAGCCACAACAAGCCGGGCGCGTTTGATGTGACGGGAACGGAAATATTCAGTGATGAAAGTCGTGAAGACAAGACGCACGTCGCCTATGCGGCCGTTGCGGATCAGAAGTTCAACGAACTTGCGCAACTCCGGGGTCAAGGGCGATTCGGCTGCCGACTGGTGCGCCTGTTCTGTGGCCGGTTGGTGAGCCTGCCGAGCCACCGGATCTTCAACAAGTTCAGCGACCGGTTGGGAAGTCTGTTCAGCGACCGGAGAGAGCGCCGCCTCGAAAAGCGAAACTTTCTTGGCCGCCGAAACCGCAGGATCATTCACGGAGCGCCGGAAACCTGGCACCTCGTCAAGAGCCTTCCCGATGGTCTGCACCTGAGCCACAACCGCCTCCCCGGAGCCGGTCTCATCGACCAGCCTCAGAAGAGCCGTGGCATAGCGCGCCGCAATAATTCCAGTGTTCATTGAAAATCCGTTATTAAGAAGCTGTTTAAAAATAATTCCTCTTTTTTCTTACGCGGCCTTTCCGGC
>CAVCPY010000177.1:0-17722 GCA_963604245.1 Eggerthellaceae bacterium | reverse complement strand
TCTCGAAAATTCCGCATAATAAAATGCGGGAACCATTTTTAAACAGCTTCTTATTCCTTCTTCAGCTCGACGGCCGGGTTGGTGCGTGCGGCGCGGACGGCCTGCCAGAGGACGGAGAGGGCGGCGATGAAGGCGGTAAACAGACCGGCTGCCGCAAAAATCCACCAATGGAGTCCAATGCGGTAGGAGTAGCCGTTCAGCCAGGTGTGCATCAGGTACCACGCCACAGGCACGGCTACAATGAACGCCACACCGATCATCTTCATAAACTCGGCCACGAGACTCCACAGAACCGAGTTGTAATCAGCCCCATAGACCTTCTTCAGCGAGACAGTCCTGCGCTCCTGCTGCATATAGTACGAACTCATCGCCACAAGACCGAGGCCCGAGACAAACAGCGAAAGAATAGTGAATATCAGCACAATCTCCAGCACCCGTCTCTCGGAAGCGAACACATTCTTGATGTCATCCTCCACGTAGCTGGCATCAAATATCTTGTCCGGGTACAGCTCATCAAAGACGGCCTTGACCCTTGCGAATGCCTCCTTGTGATCCGGCGTGGTCTTAACAAGAATCGTCCACGGCCACTTCTTGGCAGGATATTCATCATACTGGTAGATCAAGGCAGGATGCTGTTCCTCCAGCAACGGCTTGATCTTGAAGTCGTAGTAAATTCCGCCTATAGAGATTGTGCCGTTGGACTTGGTCGTGAACTCCGTCGCCGTCTCGTCGATGCCTAGGACACCGTAGGCATATTCGTTCAACCAATACTTGTTAGGAGTGTGGTTGTCCTGCTTCTTCCTGATGCCAAGGATGTTGAAGTAAGCGCTGTCACCCTGGACCATCTGGAACGAGGCCTCACGCCCGTTTTCGGTGGACATCGTCCAGTTGTTTGTCGAAAACATCGGATAGCCGTTACCCAGACCCACGGCCTCAACGCAGCTCTCCGCCTTGAGCCTGTCGATGAGCGGCCCGAGTTCTCCGCCGCGCCCGAACTCGTTGCCGATGGTGATCTGATCCTTTGTGTTGTATCCCATCGGAGCGTTTATCATCGAGCGGATCTGAAGGAACATCGTGAACGCCGTCACGAGCATCACCACAGTAATGACGTTCTGAATGACGATGATGACCTTGCTGTAGAGGGTCTTTGTCTTGAGCCTGAGCGTACCGCGGACAATCTCGATCGGCTCGGCCTTCTGGATGATGAGAGCCGGAACAAGACCGGCCACGACACCGATCAGAACAGTGAACAGTACGCAGACAAGAACGCTCAGCGGAGAGACGGTCTTGAAAACCGAGATGTCATAGTTCAGCACTCTCGAGGCCGCCGGGGAAATGGCCTCGCCAAGCAGGATGGCGACAATCATAGCGGCCGCGCAGATGATGGTGCTCTCGATGATCATTTTCAGGAATATGCCGCCCTTGGTCGCGCCGATAAGCCTTCTGGTGGCCATCTCCTTGGCACGGAAGCCGGAGAGAGCCGTGGTCATATTCACATAGTTAAGGATGGCGAACAGCAGGAGCAGGAAGCACATTCCGGCAAGCAGCATCACGGTCGTCTTGTTCCCGAGAACCAGACTTTCGTTGTAGTCCTCATTGCCGTCCGACAGGAAATAGACATCCCGCAAAGGGATGATCCTCACATCGTTCTCCTCTCCGCCATAGTCTGATGAATATATCCAGAAATTCTTCTGACACCATTTGAGGACATCGCTCCTCCGGGACGGAAAATCCGCGTTCGGCCAGGCCATCACAAAACAGTTGGCCGCTCCGGCGTTGGACATACGCTCATCGTTGGCCAGATTCGTTATAGTCATAATCTCCCCGCGCAGGAATATGTCACACGGCTTGATGATGGAGTTCTCGATGTCCTTGAGAACTCCGGAGACGGTCAGGATGCTTACCGTGGAGTCGGCTCCGTCGTAACGGATCTCCCGTCCGATGGGATCCCTGTCCCCGAACTGTGCCTTGGCGAAGGACTCACTTATCAAAACCCCGCTTATCGAGGCCTTCCACACACGGTAGTCGCCTTCCACAAGAGGGAAACTGAATATGTCGAAAAAAGATGAGTCTGCGTAGGATGTACTGGCGTTCACGGTGTTGCCATCAATCTTGTACTCCTGCAACCCGTTGGTGGAATATGATGCGGACATCTCGATCTCAGGGAAGTTCGCCTTCAGATGCCGTGACATCCAGTAGCCGGTCGAAACGGTCTCCTTCTGTGCGACCAAATAGATTCTGTCCGCATTCTTGTTGAACGAATCCGTTCCGAGCTGACTGGTGACGTACACGGCCAGAAGCAGGACAAACGCCATCGAAAGACCGAGTCCCAGAAGGTTGACTGCGCTGTAAAGTTTGTTGCGCTTAAGGAAATTGATGAAACTGTTCATATCTATTGACGGCCTCGTGGAGGCCAACTCTTTATCTTTCAGTTATTTATTTACCTATCCTCATCTCCATTTCCGAGAGGAGGACATCCATATATATTCTTAATGTTCAATCACTTATCCTCCACATCCGCCTTCAGTTGGTTTTGGCGGGAGATTGCCGCAGCGAACCTTGGCCACCAGAGGCCATAAGCGGGAGAGATTCGTGTACGGGGATACGGACTTTTTGGCTAACGCTGAGATTTTCGAGACAGCCTGGGGAGGGTCCGGGAGGAAAGGAGCGCGAAGCGCAGAGGGTTCGTCGAGGCAACCATCCGCCAATAAAATCTTAAACGTGAGGGTCGGCGGCTTATGAGTAACTATATTATCTACCGTCAAGTCCGTAGCGACGATTCATCAGCAGTCGCCAAGTAATCGGCCGACCCTCACGAAAAAGATTTGATGCTAAAGTTCGTTCTTGACGTCGGAGACAATCTGGCCGTCGAAGAGGTCGATGGTCCGCTGGGCGACTGCGGCGTCCCTTTGGGAGTGGGTCACCATCACGATTGTCGTACCCTCCTTGTTGAGTTCGCTCAGAAGATCCATCACCTCCTTACCGTTCTTGGAGTCCAGATTACCCGTCGGCTCATCGGCGAGGATCAGCTTCGGGCCGGCGACCACCGCACGGGCGATGGCGACTCTCTGCTGCTGACCTCCGGAGAGCTGCTGAGGGAAGTGCTGGGATCTGTGGCTGATGGCCATCCTCTTCATAATCTCGGTGACCTTCTGCTTGCGCTCGGAGGCGGAGATATTCAGGTAACGGAGCGGAAGCTCGATGTTCTCATAGACGTTCAGCTCATCAATCAGGTTGAAGCTCTGGAATACGAATCCGATGTTGCCCTTGCGGAACTTGGTGCGTTCCTTCTCCTTGAGCTGGCTGACCTCCGTGCCGAGAAGCTCGTAGGAGCCTCCGGTAGGGTTGTCAAGAAGGCCAAGGATGTTCAGAAGGGTTGACTTACCGCAACCGGAAGGGCCCATAATCGCAACGAATTCTCCGTCAGCGATTTCGAATGAGACCCCATTGAGGGCCGTTGTCTCGATTTCTTCTGTTCTGAAGACTTTGGACAGATTGTTGACTTTAATCATAACTTTGAATTTTTGTATTTGTTATTGTTCATATTCTTGTGTTGTTCCTTGTCTTGACGGCACTTCGACCCTTCGACAGACTCGGCGACCTGTCAGAAGACAAGCACATCGCTGTCGCCGTAGTTGTCGTAGGAAGAGGTGATGACCTTCTCGCCCGGCTCAAGTCCTTCGAGGACCTCGTAGAACTGAGGGTTCTGCCTTCCGATGCGGATCTCACGCTTGACGGCCTTGGCTCCGTCCTTGGCGACGACGTATATCCACTTGCCGCCGGTCTTCTGATAGAATGTGCCGCGAGGAATGAGGACCGCCTGTTCCGGCTGGCCGAGCTGAAGGTTCAGGTAATATGTCTGGCCGGTCCTGATGTTGTCCGGCTGCTGGCCCTCGAACTTGAAGTCCGCCTGGAACTTGCCGTCACGCACCTCCGGATAGACCTTGCGCACCTGGGCGTCGAACTTCTCGCTCTGACGCTCGAACGTGGCGTCAAGCCCGGGAACCACGCGGTCGATGTAATGCTCATCTATCTTAGCTTCAATCTTGTAGCTGCCCTCTGAATTGATCTGGCCTATCTTCGTGCCGGCTCCGATGTACTGGCCAAGGTTGGCGTCCAGAAGTCCGAGGACACCATCGATAGGAGCTTTGATCGTCAGACTTTCCTTACGGCGACGGATCAGCTGCATATTCAGCCGCATATTGTCAAGGCTTTCACGGAGACTCTGGAGCTGGGTCGAACGGTAGAGGCTGTCCTGTTCCATACTCTTGAGGGTAAGATCCAGGTTCTGCCTAGAGAGCTCGTAGTCCTCCTGGGCCTTGAGGAAGTCTTCCTTTGAGATGAGCTTCTCTTTGTAAAGCTGCTCGTTCTGCTCGAAGGTTCTCTTGTTGCGCTTGGCCTCGGAAGCGTAACGGAGCCTGTTCTGCTCGTGGGAGAGTTTCTGCTGCTCCATCGAGATCATCGTGTTGCGCAGGATATTCTCCTTCTCGGCAAGTTCGGCCTCTGCGTTGAGGATCTGGAGGTCAAGATTGTCGTTGGAAAGCTCAAGAATCGGCTCGCCGACCTTGACGGTCGAACCTTCCTCCACGATGATCTTCTGGACGGTGCCGCCTTCCAGAGGGCTTATCTGGATTGTGACCATTGGCTGAACCTGGCCGCTCACACGGATATAGTCATTGAACTGTCCGTCAGTAACCTGGCTGACCGTAATCGTGTCCTTGTCCACCCGCAGGGTCTTGGAGTTGTCCCTGAACACGAGGTAAAGCACGAACGCCAGCACGAAGGCTCCAAGCCAGTAAGGCATTGCTTTTTTTGTGAAGGCCGCTCTCCAGCCTTTCTTCTTCTCGATTACCTTGTCCATAATTGTTATTGTCTTCTGTAATTCTTTGTTGTTCTCTGTTTTCAGCGGCTCTTCGACTGGCTCGCCGGCCTGTTCAGTGACCACCGCGGTCATATTCATTGATTGATGTAATCCACTCCATTGTAGTAGTTGACCACGCTGCGCTTGATGAAGTAGGTCAGCAGGGAGTTCAGCCGCTGCGCGTTCGCCTCAAGGTAGTTGTTCGATGCGGTCTGGAACTCGATCGGAGAGATAAGTCCCTGCTCCAGCTTCTTCATATTCAATGAATATGCCTCCTCCTGCACATCCGATTTCCTCTGCGCCTGAATGTAGGCGGCCGAAGCTCCGTCTCGGTCCTGGACAGCCCTGCGCACCTCGGCGGAGATGTCCCTCATCTTCTGGTCGTACTCGGCCGTGGCCTTGGCGACGGCGTTCTTCTTCCTCGCTATGCTGCTGTGACGCTGGAGCCCCGAGAAAATCGGAATGCTCAGGGACAGCTGGACATATTCTCCGCCGTTGTTCTTGAACTGCGTGCGGAACGGGTCGGACGAGGAGTCGCTGCCAGGGTAGGTGAAGTAGGTCGTGGACCATCCTGCGTAGGCACTCAGCGAAGGGAGAAGCTGCCATCTGGCGGTGCTGAGTTCACGCTTGGCATTCAGGAGGTTGTATCTGGCCACCTGTGCGGAAGGATTGTTCCTCTGTGCGAAACCGACCATATCCTCCATTGTCAGGGAATCGGTCAGAATCCTCTCGCCGTCAAGGGTTGACGGAAGTTCAGTGTCGATGACAAGCTCCCGGTCCTCGGACCAGAACATCACGTCCTCAAGAGTGATTCTAGCATCGTTGAGTTTGTTGCCTGCCTCAACTAGCTGGTACTGTTTGTCGGCAAGGTTGGAATCCATCTCCACAACATCGGCGTGGCCTTTCTGCCCGAGCTCCTCCTGACGGCGGGCCTTGGCGAGGGATTCCTCGGCGACCTCGACCTGAGACTTGTAGATGTCAGCGAGCTGGCTG
This sequence comes from Eggerthellaceae bacterium, assembly GCA_963604245.1. Classification (GTDB taxonomy): domain Bacteria; phylum Bacteroidota; class Bacteroidia; order Bacteroidales; family UBA932; genus Cryptobacteroides. The sequence continues at coordinate 11,868 of CAVCPY010000177.1, read as the reverse complement.
TAATAAAGCACATTGCAGTAGGCCTCCATCGTGGCTAGGCAGATGTCGGCCTCAATCTGGTCCTCCTGAGAGTTGCCCAACGCGATGGATGTCCTTGAAATCTTCAGATTGTTCACGGCCTTGAATCCGTTGAAGAGGGCGATGCCGGCACTGACTCCGTAGCTGTTGTGGAACGAAGTGGTGGTGACGTAAGTGTTGGTCTTAGGGTCAACGGCACGGCCGAAATTGTAGTAGGCGTAGCTGCTTCCGCTGACATCCGGAGTGAACGCCTCGAAGATGGCGTCCCTTCTTGCAAGCCGCGCGTCATCGTTGGCCGCCTGCTGGATCCTCACCTTGGTGCTGTTGCTGACCGCATACTCCATACAGTCCTTCAGCGTCATCGGAGTCGGAAGCGTCTCCTGCGCAAGAAGCGGAGCCGCAGCCATCATCGTAAGCATTATGAATATCGTTTTCTTCATGTTCCTTTGTCTTTTCGGCAGAAGGAACAAGCATTAGGTGTGCCAAAATATTCAATTAGTTAATTATGAATATCTTAACCATTTCCACAATTGCGGAAAGTGTAAAGAAAATTAACACCGGGTGTAAAGAATCTTTACACAGGCCACAGAGTCTGCCGCCCGGGTCCGGTCAGTCGGCTTGGCGGATCAGGGCTACTCCGGCAAGCGACAAGGCAAGAAGGATGAACAGCGTCAGGGATGACGCTCTGGAGGCCTTCTCGCTGACCGCGTAGATCTTTGGCTCGAAACGCATCACGATGTCGTGCTCGCCTGCCGGAAGATTGGCGGCGCGGAAAACCCAGTCGGCGCGGAACAGTTCCAAAGAAGAGCCATCCACTGTGGCGGTCCAGCCGTGCGGATAATAGATCTCACTGAATATGGCCGTGCGTGGCGCGGATGCGCTGTAATGATAATGAAGCTCGTTCGGAGCGTAGGATGTCATCCGGATGGAGTCCGCAGCCGGACTGTCAGCGGCACACTCTGCGAAACCGGTGCGGGCCTCGGCGAAATCGGAGCCAATCACGGCCGTGCGCCTGATGTCCACGGAATCAATCAAAGCGATTTCCTCGTCCGGAGTCTCGGCAGGAATGAACGACTCCACAAACCACACCGGGCCGAAAGCCTCTGGATTCTCCACCGGAGGCATATCTGCGTCAAGGATGAAGTATTTGGTGTTCAACGCTGAAAGCACCTGAATATTCCTGATGCCGCTCTGGAATTCCTCAATATTCTTGGCATTGCGGGTGTTCAACGCGACACTCTGCAACTCCTTGAGGATGTGGCGGTCGATAAGGTCCTGGTAGCGTTGCAGCTTCGCCGGGCTGTAACCTCCGACGCACTTGTGCCAATAAGGGTTGAAATAGTCATTGAATATGTCTGAGCTCAGGTCGACGACTCTGTAGGACGGAGACTTGTCCTCAAGAATAAGCTTGTCCACCTGTCTGGCGGAGAACTGGTTGTTGAACTGGCGCGGGGTCGTGAAACTCTCCGAATTGAGGTAACGCTTGCCTACGGCGAACATATTCACGAACACAAGGAGGCATATTCCAACCATCGCCTGCATCCGGCGTGCATTGCCGATATGAGGGCCGCTTTCGCAGGACTTCGGTGCGTTCTTAGGGATGGTGTAGACCCATATGATAAGTCCGAAAGACATTAATATCAGCACCATCGACCATAGGGCATCCACAGAGAGGAGGTGTTTTCTGTCAGCCCTCAGGGCATCCACGATGATGTCCTGCATCTTTGCGTCAGCCCTGCCGGAGAACGAGCCGACCACACTTGGAGCCAGCGCGCAGAGAAGGCAGAATCCGGCGGTCAGCGCAAGGGCGATCCAACCCGCCTTCAAAAATTCTTTCTTTGAATATTCCCGCTTCAGAATCCTGTCGAGGGTGATGAAGCCCAGCATCGGAAGGGTGAACTGGAGAACTATCAGAGCCATAGACACGGTTCTGAACTTGCTGTACATCGGAGCGTAGTCGAAAAACAGCTTCGTGAACCACATAAGATGGCTTCCGAGCGCAAGGAAGACGGCCACAACTGTCGCTGCCAGCAGCCACCATTTCTCTTTGCCTCTGTAAAGGAACAATCCGAGCACAAACAGGAAAACCGTTATGGCTCCCATATACATCGGGCCGGCCGTGAAAGGTTGTGGCCCCCAATAGAGAGGCAGAGACTTGGCGATTTCATCCGCGTTGCCCTGACCCGCCTGACGGAACAGTTTGACCACCTCGGATTTGTCCGGATTGACCGATCCGGCTGACGATCCTCCGTTGAAGTTAGGAATCATCAGGTTAGGAAGTTCCTCCCATCCGTAGGACCAGGCCGTGGCATAGTCCAGCTGGAGACCGGTGTTGTTGATCTCGCCGCCCTCCGGATGAGACAGCTCCGAGCCGCCGCGCATTGTGTGTGCGGTATATTCATAAAGCGGAGCCAGTTTGATGGTGTTGGTGCCGATTCCGGCGAGCCCCACGGCCAGAAGCAGCGCACTGGCAGCGAAGAAGCGACCGAAAGCGCACTTGCGGGATGGCGGGTATGACTCATCAACGGTCGTTACGACAGGCTCAACGCCCGATCTGTCACTTGGTTTGCCGGCGCGGTCCGGTCTGTCAAGGCAGACCCTCAAGAAAACATACAGCGCATAGATCACAATCATTATCGCCAGATAGTAGGTGATCTGCTGATGGTTGGCTTTTATCTGAAAACTCAGCGCAAAACCGAACAGGACAGCCCCGAGGAGGGTTTTCGGAAGCCAGGATTTCCATCCGTTTGAACGGGAGGACTCTGTGGCCGTTTGTTTTGCGGATTCGGGGGACAGCGGATTTTGCCGGGCTGCAGTCTTATCCGGCCCCTGAGCCTGCCGAAGAGCCGAATCAAGCCAAGGCCGGAGAGCCGAACGGTAAGTGAATATCACAGCGGCGAGCGCCCAAGGCAGAAACGCTATCGCCTGCATCTTGGTGTTATGCCCCACCTGGATAATCTGGAAATTGTATGAGCAGAAGGTGACGGCAACCGCTCCGCCGATGGCCAGAACCTTGTCCACACCAAGAGAAAGCATCAGCAGGAACGCCCCCAACAAGGAAATGAACAGCCAGTTGGCCGGCCTCTTCCCTTTCAAAAGAAGATTGTACAACGGCTGCGTCCAATCCCCGTCACTCGAAGGCAAGAACGAAGTCGTCGGCATTCCCCCGAACATCGAATCCGTCCAATGCGTCCGGTCATCCGGATGGGCGCTGTTCCACGTCACAGCCTCCTGCGACATACTTCTATAGCCGGTTATGTCGCTCTGATTGACAATCTTGCCCGTCAGAACCTCCGGCACAAAGGCATAGGCCAGCACCAGAAACAGCAGCACAATACCGGCATATATTCCAATCTTCTTCATCAAAATCTTGTCCATAATCTATGAATATGAGAAGGTGTTCAGTGATTCTTATTTTTTTCAGTTATCTGATTCAGCAGTTCGGCCAGTTTCGCCGTCAGGTTGCGGCGCGTGAACCTGGAGATGTCCGAAGAGTTGTCGTGAAGCTCATCATTTTTGAACTCGTCCCAACAGAAGTCTATCCAAGTCCTGATTTTCTTCTCGTCATCCCAGTCATAGACCACACCGGAAGACGTGTCCCTCACAATCCCGGCCATCGCCCCGTCAGTCTGTCCTATTCCCAGAATCGGCCGGCGCGAGGCAAGATATTCAAAGAGTTTCCCGGGCAGGACGGCGCGATATTCAGGTTCCTTCCTGAGCGGAAGAATCAGAACCGAGGCATTAAGCTGCTCTCTGACAGCCGTTTCGTGACTTTGGTAGCCAAAATCCTTGAGATTGCCCCCAAGTCCTGCCGCCTCGATAGAATCCGTGATTGCCTTGTCTGTCTTTCCCACCAGTCTGATTCGCAACGAGCGTCTGAACTCCTCATCCTCACCACATTTTTGAGCCAGAACTTTCCAAAGGGTCTCCGGATTGCCGTCTGATGCGAACAGCCCCGTGTGCGTGATGTTGAAATTCTCGTCCAACTCCACATTCTTCCTGAAGTCATCCTCATCGTAACCATTCGTGATCAGTTCGACAGGAGTCCTTGTCATCGCCTTGAACTCGTCCCGGACCAAAGGCGAGACGGCGATCACCCTTGCGGCTCCGTCCAGAACAGATTGCTCCAGTCTATGATGCTTTTTCTCCGCACAAGGGGTCAGCTCCAGATGCTTGAAATAGAACATCTTTGTCCACGGATCACGGAAATCGGCTACCCAAGGGATGCCGGTGGCCCGTGACAGCCTCAATCCGATAAGGTGCATTGACTGGGGCGGGCCGGTGGTCACAATCGCGTCAACCGGATGTTCCTCAAGATATTTCTTAAGGAAACGCACCGACGGCCTGACCCACATCACCCTTGGGTCAGGAATGAAGAAATTCCCTCTGATGAACAGGGAAAGCCTCTGCTTCCAGGACTTTTTCTGTCCATTGATCGGATTGACCTCGTCCTTGCCCGCGTTTGCCGCCGTCAAAGTCTTGAGGTCGGTCGTACTCCCCTTTCCCATCAGTTTCCGGTAAATACCATACGGCTCGAAAATGCGGTTCTTGACAATCTCGGCCTCGGGAGGGATCTCTGCCGCCAAGGTCTTGTCAACGGTCGTCAGCTCGGGGTTCTCGGGAGTATAGACAACCGGTTGCCAACCGGCTTCCGGAAGGTATTTGGCAAATTTGACCCACCTCTGCACTCCGGACCCCCCGGACGGCGGCCAGTAATATGTTATTATCAGGACCCGTTTCATAATGACTGTACTTTGTGCATTATTTTGGCTTTCAAAGCTTGACATTGCAAAGATAATCGTTTTCCTTCGGAATCGAAGAAAAACAGACGGGGCGGATTACCTATTCACCTTCCTTGTTGAGCGCTTTGAGAATCTCCGAGGCAAGGGCCGGAGAGACAAGTCCGGAAAGGTCTTCGAGGGTGGCGGAGGCGATGCGGGCGACTGAACCGTAGTGCATCAGGAGACGCTTCTCGGTCTGTTCGCCGACTCCTTTGATCTCTCTTAAGGCACTTTGTGTCTGGGCTTTGCTCCGAAGGCTGCGATGAAATGTGATGCCGAAACGGTGCGCCTCGTCACGGATGTGCATCAAGACTTTCAGCGCCTGTGAGTTGCGGTCAAGGAACAGAGGATAAGGGTCGTTCACCCTGATCACCAGTTCCATCCTTTTGGCAAGGCCGACAACAGTCAGCCTGTCCGTCAGTCCCAGCTCGGCGAGGGCCTGGCGCGCGAACTCCAGCTGACCTTCCCCGCCGTCAATCACCACAAGCTGCGGAAGGTCGTCAGGAGCCTCTTCCAGCATCCTTGAATATCTCCGGTTGACCACCTCCTTCATCGAAGCGAAGTCATTCGCCCCGATGACCGTCTTGATCTTGAACTTGCGGTAGTCCTTCTTGGACGGGACACCGTCACGGAAGACCACGCAGGAGGCCACAGGGTTGGACCCCTGGATGTTGGAGTTGTCAAAGCACTCGATGTGGGTCGGAAGGTCCTTCAGACCCAGAGCCTTGCGCAAGTCCTCGAGAACCATTCGGCGATACTCGTCGGGATCTGTGTGCTCTTTCTGCTTGATGGAATTGAAAAGAAACTCCTTGGCGTTCTTGACGCTCAGTTCGAGAAGGGACAGTTTGTCGCCCCTGGCCGGGATGCGGAACTCCACGCCGCCAATCTCCACGTCCGGCTTGAACGGAACGATGACCTCCTTGGCCAGAGCGCCGAACTTGGACTCAATCTCGGCTATGAATGCGCTGAGGACTGAAGCCGGTTCCTCCTCGATGTTCATCCTGAAGCCCAGATTCAGAGACTGGATGACCGCTCCTCCCCGCACCCGGAGGAAGTTGCCGAAGGCCTCCTGACCGTCGAACACCAGCGAGAACACATCGCAGGAAGTGTCTGCGGCAGAGGAGATTATCGAATGTGAATAGTGCTTCCGCAGCGACTCTATCCGGTTCTTGCAGACCTGAGCCTCCTCGAAGCGGAGCTCCGAGGCCGCACGCTGCATCACGGCCTCATATTCACGGATTATCTCGTTCACTCCGCCTTTGAGAAGACGGGTGATCTCGTTGATCCAGGCGGAATATTCCTCTTTGCTGACCGCACCGACACAGCAGCCTTTGCAGCGGCCGATGTGGAAATCCAGGCACGGGCGGAACTTGCCGCGGAGGATGGCTTCGCCTGTGATTTTCAGGTTGCAGGAGCGCAGAGGGTAGTTCTTACGGAAGAATTCCAGCAGGTAGTTGGCGTGCGAGACAGAGCTGTACGGTCCGAAATAGATGCCGTTCCTCCTGTCCACACGGCGGGTGAGACAGACCTTCGGAAACTCATCGCCAGTGATGACGATCCACGGGTAGGTCTTGGAATCCTTCAGCAGGATGTTGTAGTGAGGCTTGTACTGCTTGATGAGGTTGTTCTCAAGAAGCAGAGCGTCGGCCTCGGTGTCCACAACGGAGAACTGCGCATCGGCGATTTTCGAGACCAGAATCCTGGTCTTGACATTCAACCTCTCCGGCGGCACGAAGTACTGCGCCACCCTCTTGTGCAGATCCTTGGCCTTGCCCACATAAATCACTTTCCCCGAGGCGTCGTAGTAACGATAAACCCCCGGGGAATGTGGAAACAGGGCGATTTTCTCCCTGACTGTAAGATTCTTGTCGCTCAAAGCGTGTCCCTTTCAGAGGCTGCTTCACCCTCCGTCAAAACAACTTCTTAGAGGTTGTTTTGATTTGTTTGTTTGAAGATTTGAGAGTGAAAAACTTCAGGTTCGACCGCTTCTTCCAAGGAAGATAGCGGTGCTATCTGACTGAAGAAGCGGAAAGAAAATGAAGATTCTTTCACCTCAAAGAACATTTCAAACAAATCAAAACAACTTCTTACTTCTTTGCGGTCACGTACTTGGCGACCTCCTCCTCGATGCCCTCGCCACGGAGATTCCTCTTGAGGATGGTCCCGTCAGGGCCGAAAAGGATGATGTGAGGAATGCCCTGGATGCCGTAAAGATCTGTAGGAATGGTCTGTGCATCGACAATCTCGTTCCAGTTCACTCCATAGACCTTGGCGGTGTCCACGGAAGCCTGCGGCTTGTCCCACACGGCGACGCTGAGGACATCGAAATCCTTTCCGGCGTACTTGGTGTAGACATTCTTGATGTTAGGAATCTCCATCTTGCAAGGGCCGCACCAGGAAGCCCAGAAGTCAACGAGGACGTACTTGCCCTTGCCGACATAGTCGGAAAGCTTCACTCCGTTGATGTCGAAGTCAGTGAACATCTGCCCTTCCGCTGTGTTCTTCTTGGCGTCGACTGACTTCCTCATCCTTGTCACCACCTGTGTCTCGGCGAGAGACTGGTCAAGAAGGTTGAGCAGAGAGTCCACCTGCGCGAGTTCGAGGTCATACTGCATTGAACTGAGCACAAACGCTCCGATGATGTTGTCCTTGTTCTCTTCAAAAGCCTTTTTGTTGAGTTCGGAGGCAGCGGCCTGATAGTCTTCGATGATGGCGTTCCTGACGGAGTCTTCGACCTCTTCTCCGAGTGAGTCAAGCTTGTCCATAGTTTCCTTGCCCAAATCATCCAAGGCCTCATTGTAGGCGCCGTACTTCTCCTGCACTGAGACTGAAGGAGTCTTGGAGGCGACCTTGACAGTGCCGTCCTCCTTTACGGTGATGGCAAGCGGAGTTCCGTCCGGAATAAACTGGGTTTTGACACTTCCCAAAGTGGCGTTTGCAAGCACAGTCCTGTCAGCCGGAAGCTCGACGGCGAACTTTCCGTCAGTCACGGCAACTGTGGTGTCGATGTCCAGACTCTTGATCTTGATGTTGATTTCCTGCGGAGCCTCCGCCTCGAACGAACCTTCGACGGCGGTTTTGTCGGAAACCTTGGTACCGCAAGCGGCTGCGGCTAAAGCAGCCACAGCTGCCACAAAGAATAAATTACGTCTCATATTCAAGAATATTAATGATTTATCATCTGTCCCTGTATGGAAAGAGCCGCACGGCCCGGACAATCCACACAATGGGTGTAAAGTTATGAATATTTTCGGGAATATAACTACCTTTGCGCCCTGAATCGAATAATTATCAAAGAAAATGAGTTTGAAAGCCAGCATAAAATCAATGAGGCTGAGGACTCTGCCGCTGTCTCTGGCGGGAGTGATCCTTGGAGTGTCTCTGGCGGCTGACAGCGTCACGGTCAGCCTCTGGACAGTCCTGCTGATTTTCCTGACGACCGTCTGCCTCCAGATTCTTTCCAACCTGTCCAACGAGCTGGGTGACACTCTGAGCGGAACGGATTCGGCCGACAGGCAGGGTCCCCAATACGCTCTTGGCAGCGGCGAGCTGACCATCGGGGACATCAAAAGGCTCATCGTGACGTTCGTCTGCCTTTGCGTCATCAGCGGTCTGGTGATGATTCAGGTCTCCTTCGGGAGCATATTCAAGATTGAATCGCTCTGCCTGGAAGCGCTTGGCGCGGCGGCGATCGCGGGTGCGATGAAGTACACGCTCGGGAAAAATCCTTACGGGTACAGAGGGCTGGGCGATGTGTCCGTGTTCATATTCTTCGGCCTTGTGTCAGTGCTCGGAGGGTATTATGTCGCCGCCCGGGAACTGCCGTCGCCACTTATGCTGCTTCCGGCCTCCGCCATCGGATGTTTCAGCGTAGGGGTTCTGAACATCAACAACATAAGGGATATGAAGACGGATGCGGTGAACCGTGTGACCGTGGCCATAAGGCTCGGGATGAAGCGTGCGAGAATCTACCAGACCATCCTGATTGTCCTTGGCTGGGCGCTGATGCTCACCTTCTGCACTGTCTATGACTTCGCACCAGGACACTTTCTGTTCATCCTCACTCTGCCCCTGTACATCAAACATTTGAATGGAGCCTGGACACTGAGCGAGCGGGCGCTCGACCCTATGCTGCCGATTCTCGTGATTTCAACCTTCATCCTCTCCATCCTCGCCGGAGCGGGGTTTCTTATTTTCTAGGAATATGCCGACAAAATCAAAAGTCAGGAATATGTTCGACAGCATCGCCGGCGACTACGACTCTCTGAATCACATACTTTCGCTGGACGTGGACAAGCTCTGGAGAAAGAAGGCTCTCAAACAGATTGTGGACGTTCCGGCGCCGGTGCAGGTTCTGGATCTGGCCTGCGGGACGGGGGACTTCTCAATCGCCATCGCCAAGGCGCTGGCCCGGTCGCACAAGCTGGTCACTGAGCCTGTCGAAGTGACCGGTGCTTCGATGGTTGGTGAGCCCAGTCGAACCACAGGCTCAGCGACCAGAAGTCACGTAACCGGCGTGGATCTCTCGGAAGGGATGCTGGCCGTGATGCGTGAGAAAGTCGCAAAAGCCGGCCTAAACGAGATGATCTCCATAGAGGAAGGCGACGGCGAGGGGCTGCGCTTCCCCGACAACACCTTCGACAGAGTCACCATCGCCTTCGGAATCAGGAACTTCGAGGACAGACCGAAAGGCCTAAGGGAAATGCTCCGTGTCCTCAAACCCGGCGGCCGTCTCGTGATCCTTGAGCTGTCCCGCCCGGAGAACCAGGTCATCCGCTGGTTCTACGACCTCTACTTCCTCCACATTCTCCCGAAGATCGGCGGAAAGGTCTCCGGCGACAAGGCCGCCTACGCCTACCTCCCCGCCTCCGTGGCCGCCTTCCCCGGCAAGAAAGCGTTTATGGCCACAATGCGCGAAGCCGGCTTCCGCACCGTCACCCACAAAGCCTTCACCCTCGGCGTCTGCCGTATGTACACCGGGGAAAAATAGCCGCCGGGGCGGTTGTGGTTTACGAGGTTGCGTCTTGATGCCCGCTGGCAATCCTTCTGTCTTGGCGGAAAACAGGAACGCATCCGCCCGGAACGACCGTGACGCTCGTCCTCCCGTCCGGAGACACCTCTGTCTCATATCGTTTATACGTAAGAAGCTGTTAAGAATGGTTCTATATCTCGTAATGCAAAAAAAACGCGAAGGGAAAGCATTCTTACAGATTTTGCCTTTTCGGCGAAACGACGTAACTTTGTAGTCTGCCGGATCGGAAAGAAGTTGCCACGGATTTGTCGAATATGATGCTGGTCATTGTTTGAAAATCACTTATGCACTTTCAGACAATCTGGCCAATGATGGTAAACAATTGAAATTAAAGAATATGCAAAAGTATCTTTTTGCGGCGGCACTGGCGGTGCTGCCGTTTGTGGCGGGGGCGCGGAATGTGGAAGCCGTGAACGCTGCCTGCTTGACAGAGCTTCAGGATGGAGACCCGATCAGACCGGTGACGGCTCAGATTGTGTGCGGGCCTTATCTTCAGAATGTGACTACGGACAGCTTCACCGTGATGTGGATAACAGACGTGGACGCTGTCGGTTGGGTGGAGACCGCTCCTGACAACGAAGAGAACTTTTACTACAATGACAGGCCGAAGTACTACGATATGAGGGGACACGGACTGAAACCGATCGGCAAAATCCACAAGGTGACGGTGGACGGGCTGAAGCCGGGCACAAGCTACCGCTACAGGGTGATGATGACGGCGGTGCAGGACTATTATCACAATTTCAGTCCGGTCTATGGCAAAAGTTCGGGTGCGCCCGCCTACAAGGTTGACCTCCCGAAGGCCAGGACACTGGATGAGAGTTACGGTGAGGTCAAGTTCGCCGTGGTCAATGACGTGCACGCGCAGGATTCCCTTCTGCGCAGACTTTTCGCCGACAAAGAAAGGAACAAGACCTTCGATTTTGTTCTGTTCAACGGAGATATGACCTCGGAACTTTCGTACAGTGACAAGATCATCAGGCACTACCTCAAGCCGGCCAGCGACCTGTTCGCCGACGAAACTCCCCTCTATATGGCCAGGGGCAACCACGAGTACAGAGGCAAGGATGCCCTCAAAATCTCTGAATATTTCGACTTCCCCACCCACGGCCCTTACTACACGTTCCAGTACGGCAAGTTCTTCTTTCTGGTGATGGACAGCGGCGAGGACAAGGTTGACGGCGACATCGAGAACCAAGGCAGACTCTGCTCCGAGCCTTACCTCGACCAGGAGGCAAAGTGGCTCAAGGGGGTTGTCGAGAGCGATGACTGGAAGAACGCTGAAAGGCGGATAGTGTTCAGCCATATTCCTCCGCAGACAGAAAACGCGTGGCACGGCAATCTGAACCTGTCACGGAAATTCCTGCCCATCCTCAACGACGCCGGAGTCGATCTGATGCTCAGCGGGCACGTCCATAAATATTCCTTCAGGGAAGTCGGTTCGACCGACGCAAAGTTCCCGGTCATCACCAACGGACAGTGGCAAAGGGTGGAGATCACCGTCAGCGCCGGGAGGGTAGCCATAAGGATTTACGACACCGACGGCAAACTGACTCACTCGGTTGACCTTAAATAGGAAGCGTTTTCTTCTCTTCAGTCTTGGCCTGGAACTTGGCCACATCTATGATGAAGCGCTCGTGTGTACCCTCGCCGATGAGACCCCTCTCATCGTAGGCGGCGACCTTGAAGACTATCCTTCTGCGGTCTATCTCAATGACTTCGCTTTCGCACCACACCTTCAGCCCGACAGGTGTGGAAGAAACGTGTGAGACATCAACTCTGATTCCTACCGTCTCCTGTCCCTCTTCAAGGTACGGCTTTACGCTGAGGCGGCAGGTACGTTCCATCAATGCGATCATCATCGGTGTGGCGAACACCCTCACCGTGCCGCTGCCGATGTGGCTGGCGGTAAGTTCCACCGTCACGATTTCCTCCTGACGGCCTTTGATTCCGAGTTCTATCATATTCTTCATTCAACTTTCGCAAGTAACAAAGTACCTGTGACAAAGTGCCTTATCTCACGTTCGGAGTGCATCG
>CAVCPY010000176.1:4588-5772 GCA_963604245.1 Eggerthellaceae bacterium | reverse complement strand
TGGGGCTAAGTCGTAACAAGGTAGCCGTACCGGAAGGTGTGGCTGGAACACCTCCTTTTTGGGGTTTTGCTTCGGCAGCGTCGGCGCTCTGCACAAGGTTTCGAGTTCGGAACTCTGTACTAATCTTTCATTATTTATATAGGCTCTTAGCTCAGTTGGTTAGAGCGCTACACTGATAATGTAGAGGTCGGCAGTTCAACTCTGCCAGGGCCTACTTTAATTCTTTCTTACATTTTCCGGGGGTATAGCTCAGTTGGTAGAGCACCTGCTTTGCAAGCAGGGGGTCTAGAGTTCGAATCTCTATATCTCCACAAAAAATCAGACCAGTATTCTCTGGTCTGATTTTTTTGTGTAGATACTCCAACCCCCAGTCACTTCGTGACAGCCCCTGGGGGGCACGGGGAAAGGTTTCCCCGAACCCCTTCTGTCGCGGGCTCCGACGCGGCGGTATTCTCTTGTCTGATTTTTTTGTGGAGATAATTTACCTTTTCTTTTCAACCGCGGATGATCTCCACTTCGCCGTCAAGGCCGATCTTGATGATCTGGGAGGCGAGGCCGGTGGCACCGGCTTCCAGACGGGGATCAACCGTGTAGTCAACGGCGTTTTTGATCTCGTCGGAGATGTCGGCGAATTTCTTTGGTGTTGGCTCACCGGAGATGTTGGCGGATGTGGAGACGATCGGTCTGCCGAGCTTGTAGGTGAGCTGCTGGCAAAACTCCATCATCGGAATGCGGATCCCGACAGTGCCGTCCGCCGCCACGGTGTTGTGCGCCAGATGGTAGCGGTCTGCTTTCCAAGGCTCTCCCTCTGCCGGTGCCGGGTAGGTCTTCGCTCCCGGGTAGATCAGTGTCATCGGCCTGTCATTGACCTCGACCAGATCTATTGCCATCGGAGGAATCTCGTTCACGTACAGGGCTATCTGATCCAGGCTGTTTGCCAGCAGCACCAGCGACTTGCTGTCCGAACGGCGCTTGATCTCGTAAATCTTTGCGACAGCCTCCGGGTTGGTCGCATCGCATCCAAGCCCCCAGACCGTGTCGGTAGGGTAAAGGATGACACCACCATTCTTGAGAACCTTCAACGTCTCGTTAAGAATCTCATCTATATTCTTCTTTTGCATATTCATAAATCAACTTTCGCAAGTAACAAAGTACCTGTGACAAAGTGCCTTATCTCACGTTCG
>CAVCPY010000176.1:0-4578 GCA_963604245.1 Eggerthellaceae bacterium | reverse complement strand
ACTGTCTCGAATATTCCGCATAATAAAATGCGGGAACCATTTTTAAACAGCTTCTTAAGTTCATAAAATTATTCCATAAAGTGCAGGTAGCAGGCCGTCACCGCCGTCACCGCCGCCGTCTCTGTGCGCAGCCGGCTTGACCCGAGGTGGACCGGCACGAAACCGTGCTCGATGGCCAGACGTGCCTCTTCCGGAGAGAAATCCCCTTCAGGGCCGATCAGCACCGTGATCGCCGAATCAGATGGAAGCCCTTTCAACACGTCCTTTATGGATTGCCTTAAAGTCTCACCCTCAAAGCAGTAACAGATCATCCTGACACCGGAATCCCCGGAATGCTCCAGGATGAAATCCCGCACGGGGACCGGTTCCTCCACCTTCGGCAGTTTCGCCTTAAGACTCTGCTTCATTGCCGAAAGCGCGATCTTGCGGGGCCTCTCGGCCTTGAACACCTTCCGCTCGGAACGCTCCCCGATGACCGGTGAAATCACGTCCACCCCAAGCTCCGTGGCCTTCTCCACGAACCATTCGAACCGGTCGTTGTTCTTCGTCGGACACACCGCCATATTCAATGAATATGAATGCCCTCCCCATCCTGGCACGGTTCCAAGGATTTCCGCCGCGGCTCCCTTGGATGAATCATCGGCCAGTCGGCAACGGTACATATTCCCGATTCCGTCCACCACGGTGACCTCGTCTCCGACACGATGCCGCAGCACCCTTACGCAGTGTGCGCTCTCTTCGGGATCCAGAAGAGCCTTGCATCCCTCTGTCTCGTAAGCATAGAAAATCTCCATGCTGCAAAGATACAACATTGAATAATAAAGCGTAACTTTGTGGCTATGAAAAAACGTTACGAATCATTGGATGTCCTTCGAGGGCTGACAGTCGCATTTATGTGCATCGTCAACAATCCGGGCACCTGGGCGCACATATTCCCACCGTTGAGGCATGCCGGTTGGAATGGTTGCACTCCGACGGATCTGGTCTATCCGTTCTTCGTCTTCTGTATGGGATGTGCAATGGCGTTTTCCTTCTCGAAGTATGAGAAAACGACCGCCAAGGCTTATCTGAAGGCCCTGAAAAGGGGTGCTCTGATATTTCTGGTCGGTTTTGCGCTGAACCTTTACCCTTTCTTCCCGACCTCGCCGCATAACGAGACATGGACCTTCGGCCAAAACTACCTTTACTGGCTTCAGCATAAACGAATATTCGGAGTCCTGCAAAGGATAGGTATGGCGTATGCCATCGCCGGCTGTCTTGCTCTGTGGCTCAAAAAGCCCCGAAAGATTCTGGCCGCGATAGCGACGCTTTGCGTGACCTACACAGGAATATTACTGATTTTCGGCCGCGAGCCCGGCGCTCTTACCCTTGAGGGAAATGTCTCGATGAGGATTGACAAATGGCTGGTCGGCGGAAACCATTGTTACCACGGCTACAGCGGGACAGACTTCGATCCGGAAGGCCTTCTCGGCTCGATGACTGCGGCCTGCTCCTGCCTTCTCGGCTACCTTATCGGCTCGATGATCCACTGTTCGCAAAAGAATATGTCCGATCTTCGCGACCCTTCGGCCAAAGATGGCGGAAGACTGACAGGCTCTACAGACAACCGGTCACTGAGTTTGTCGGAGTGTCCGTCAGTCGTCAACTATACCCCTGACAGGGTCGTCAACAGAACGTTTGTCTATGGTTGCCTCTCTCTCATCCTCGGTATGGTTCTAAGCATCTGGATTCCGATCAACAAACCTCTCTGGTCAGTTTCCTACGTATTTTATGCAGGAGGCTGGGCGATGCTTGCGCTGGCTTTCCTTGCCTATATGATAGATGTCAAAGGGTACGTGAAACCTTTCGTGCCTTTCAAGGCGATGGGTATGAACGCCTTGATGGCCTTTGTGTTCTCCGGAGTCATCGCAAAGAGCTACGGGTTCTTCGGGTTCGCCCCGAGCCGTTGTTTCGGAGCCAACGAATATACATCCCTGCTGTGGGCGCTCATATTCGTCACAATAATATTCAGTCTCCTGTGGATTCTCTACAAGAAGAAGATTGTGATTAAACTGTAGGCGGATATGTTCATCGGACTCATTTCCGACACTCACGGAGTGTTCGCGGAGGATGTGAGAAAGTTCCTTGAACCGGTGGACCGGATCTGGCACGCCGGAGACTTCGGCACTCTTCAGTGCGCCCGTGACATCGCGGAGTTCAAGCCTTTGATAGGGGTGCACGGTAACTGCGACGGACTTGATGTGAGACAGGAATATCCAGCATTTCAGAACTTTGAGTGTGAAGGGATGAGGGTTCTGATGACCCACATCGGTTTACGCCGAGGCAGTTACTGGGCCTTCAATCCGCAGCAGCCCTTGTACGACCTGCGCGCCAAGGCTCTTCTTGACTCCTATCACCCAGACATATTCGTATGTGGACACACACATATCCCTCAGGTTTTCCGGGACAGGCGGAACGGTTTTATGTTTATGAATCCCGGCGCCTGTGGCTTCCAGGGCTCTTCAGATGTGCCGAGACTTGCGCTTCGCTTTCAGATTGTAAGCGGGGAAGTCCTCCGTTTGGAAAAATGCGAGTTCCCCGGATAAACTTTTTTGGTGAAAAAGTTCATAAAAAATATTGTAAATTTCAGAAAACTATGTACTTTTGCGTTTGAAAGACGAGTTAAGAGTAACTATATTATTTTATTTATATTTATTATGAAGAAGGTATTTATGTCTGTTGCGGTTGTGGCTCTTATGGTAGCCGCTTCCGCTTGCGGTAACAACGCAAAGAAAGCCGAGGCCCAGACAGAGGCCGTAGAGGCTGTCGAGGAAGTTGTTGACTCTGTCAACGCTTGCTGTGGTGATTCAACCAAGGCTTGCTGCGGTGACACGACCAAGGCTTGCTGCGATTCAGAGAAGGCTGAATAATTTCACCCTATCCCTCGGGACTTTTTAGTGCGGTGTCCGGGTTCAATTCCCAGATGCTGCAATTTTTTTTGTCTTACCACTTCCGTTTGCCTATCTTTGGGAGCGTAATAACTTCTTGTATGAAAGAGAAAACAGTCTGGTTCTGCTCGAATTGCGGCAATGAATATCCCAAATGGATGGGCCGCTGCCCCGCTTGCGGAGAGTGGAACACTATGGTCGAACAGAGAGTCGTGACGGGAGGACCCCGAAGACCCGCCGTGATGGACGATGTACCCGGAGCTGGCCGCAAGCCTCAGAAACTGAATGAGATTGACTCCCGCTCTGAAGCACGTCTTTCCCTGAATAACGAGGAAATTGACAGGATTCTTGGCGGCGGTGTCGTGGAGGGGTCTCTCGTTCTGATCGGCGGAGAGCCGGGGATAGGCAAGTCCACTCTTTCCCTTCAGATTCCGCTCGGATGCCCGTCATTGAGGACATTGTACGTCACCGGTGAGGAAAGTCTGAGGCAGGTCAAGATGCGAGCCGACCGCTTGGGAGGTGATGCCTCCAACTGTCAGATTTACAGCGAAACACTCATAGAGAATGTCGTCGCACAGGCGCGTGTGATAGAACCTGACCTGATGATAGTGGACTCTGTCCAGACAATGTTCTCGCAGACAGTCGATTCGACTCCTGGCTCGGTGACCCAGATCAAAGAGGTGGCGGCTATACTTCTGCGTTTTGCCAAGGAGACTGGCGTCCCGGTCATTTTGATCGGCCACATCACCAAAGAAGGTTACATCGCAGGACCTAAGGTCCTGGAGCACATCGTGGATGTAGTTCTTCAGTTCGAGGGCGACAACAGAGGCTCGTACAGGATTCTGCGCAGCATCAAGAACAGGTTCGGCTCGACTTCCGAACTGGCGGTCTTCGAGATGACAGGCAAAGGTCTCCGCGAGGTCTCCAACCCATCGGAGCTGCTTATCCCGATGCACGAGGCCGGGCTCAGCGGCGCCGCCATCAGTGCGATGCTGGATGGTACGCGCCCATTCCTCTTTGAGGTTCAGGCACTTGTCAGTTCGGCGGTCTATGGCACCGCACAGCGTTCCGCTACTGGATTTGACGTGAGGCGACTGAATATGCTTCTGGCGGTCCTGGAGCGGAGAGCCGGATTCAAACTGGCGCAGAAAGATGTTTTCCTGAATATGGCCGGCGGGCTTAAGGTAAGTGATCCGGCCTGCGATCTGGCCGTCATCTCGGCGGTGCTGTCCTCCAACTTCGATTTCGCCATCCCTTCCGACAACTGTTTCTCCGGTGAGGTCGGCCTCAGTGGAGAGATTCGCCCTGTTGCCCAGACCGACCGCAGGGTAGGAGAGGCTGCGCGCCTTGGCTTCAAGAAGATATTCATTTCATCTTTCGCACCAATGGACTTCAAGCCGCAGGGCATCGAGGTCATCAAGGTGGCCGACGTCCCCGCCCTTGTCCGCAGCCTCTTCAAATAGTTTCCTTGTCACTGAACTTGCCAAGTGAGACACTCCGAACGGTAGGTAATCTTTATTCAACTTTCGCAAGTAACAAAGTACCTGTGACAAAGTGCCTTATCTCACGTTCGGAGTGCATCGGCCGAGAATGCTCAGTTCACGTTACCCCCTCCCTAAATCCCTCCCCTCGGGGGAGGGAGTGTGCTCCG
>CAVCPY010000175.1:0-4257 GCA_963604245.1 Eggerthellaceae bacterium | reverse complement strand
TTCTTTATCAGGGCTTTTTAACTTTTTTAGCAGCTTAGGCTGCGGAATTTAGGAAAATTAGGAAGAAGAGTGAGTTTCTCTTTGCTATCAAAAGTGGATTTTGTTATTGATATGCCTCCAACCTCAGTTAATGAGTCGAAACCCTCTAGTGATGATAAGGTGGTAAATCCACATGAACCTAAGCCTTTTGTCTTAATATCTGCCTTTATGGCCAAAAATCCTCCTATGGAAGAAAGATTGTTTAGTCCATGAAAGGATGTTAGACTATCAAGGATATAAAAAGGTTTATATGGAGAAAAATCATATACTGTTGTTTCAATTGATAGTGAGTCCCCTATTATTTTTAATCTATCAAGCCCCTCAAAATCTTTAAGATTTGGCAGCACTCGCCCTATCGAACTTGAAGTCGAATTAGTACTATTTACTTTAATAACAAAACTGCCTCCAATATATTCAAGGTTAGATAACCCTTTGAAGTTTTTAAGGTTGTAAATACCTTTGGCTCTTAATGTTTCATTGTTGTCTTCGCTATTTTTGAGAAAATCTGCCCGCACTTCCAGATTACCATTGATAAGTCGCAACTTCTCCAAACCTTCAAAGGAGGTCATGTTGCCGCCTTTTATAATTAGTCCACTATGGAGTTCTTCAATGCTGTCCAGTCCTCTAAATGAATTTACATTTGTCAGAGTTAGATTGTCCTCGACATATTGTAAATTATTCAAGCCCTCAAGAGAAGGCAAACTTATACAATTTATATCTACTTTTCCGATGACGGTTCGCAGACCATATAATCCGTCCAGAGTTGTCAGAGTACTACAATCTATATTTACATCACCATAAATAATTTCCAAGTTATTGTCTAACCCTGTTAATGTCGTTATCGTATTTCCACCAATTGTGAGATTGCCGATAATTTTTTTATAGTCCTTGAACTCTATGATGTCAGAGTTGTATCTAAGACTGACATCTCCGATATAAGCATCGTCGGTCGGTCCGACTTTCGTCAGTCTTCCAAATGTAGAGCGTTTAATTCTGACCGGAGTGTCGATGCTTTCTTTATATGTTGCTGTTTTGTCATTGGAAGAAATGTAAGTGCGTTTCTTGACACAATACGTTATAGTGTATCCTTTAGTTAATTCAGAAGGAAAAGCAACAATATAGTAATAGACACCCGGCAAGAAACCATCCGATGACGGGGCATTAACTGTTATTTCTTTTTCGTTCATACTTCCCGTCCTTATTTCGGGCAGTCCATTTTCGTTGAACCAAATACTGGCTGTGCCGGCAAGAGTTTCATTATTGTTCCCTCTGAATTGTAAAAAGCAAATATTTCTGCTACAATTTTCAGAAAAATTAAGTCGTCAGTTTTCGGCAATTAAGGTTCGTCAGTTTTGTCGGATTTTTTTTGTTTTATTGATATCAAAGAAGATGGTTGCGGCAGCGCGCTGCCGCAACCATCTTCAGCGGCTTAAGGTCTGTGTTATACTTTGATTTTTACTATCTCTCGTCCTCAAGCACTCTCTCTACGGTCTCCTCAAGGATGTCAAGCTTGATTTCCCAATCCTGTCCGGCGGACGGATTGTAACGATGAGCGCGTGCGTCATCCTGGATACCTCCATTGCTCATCTCCATCAGGATGCCGACCTGCTCCATATATGCACGGTACTCAGCCTGGAACTCCAGCAGCGCTGTCCTGAGCGCCTCCCTGTTTTTCTTTTTCATTGCCTTTCCTCCTCTTTCTCTTTTTCCAGAAAGCCCGAACGGTTTTCCATCCTGTAAGAAGAACCCGACAGGCGGACCACTTCACAATGGAAGAGGAGCCTGTCCAGGAGGGCGGAGGCGAGCACCTCATCCTGAAGCACCTCCACCCATTCCGTCGGAGCCTTGTTGGTGGTGATTATGATGGAGGCCTTCTCGTGCAGGGCGTTGATGAGGTTGAAGAACGCCACCGCCTCCTCCTTCTTCATCGGCATCAGCATGATGTCATCGACCCCGAACAGGTTGCACTTGAGGATGTTGTTGTAGGCGCACATCGCCGATGACGACACGTCCTTCATCCTCAGTATCCCAATCAGCGCGTCCATAGTCATGAACTGTGCCCTGTAGCCTCTCAGGACGGCGTCCCTGACGAGACCGGCCGCCATAAAGGTCTTTCCGGTCCCGGAAGGACCCATGAAGATGAGATTGTACATCTGGTCGAGCCACACGAGTTCCCGCAGCTGCTTGAGTTCCGCCCTGGTGACGCCGGCGCTGTGGTTGAAGTCGAACTTGTCAAGGTCGCAGCTGCGCGGCAGCTTCGCCTGTCTCATGCGCCGCTTCAGGTCGTTTTCCTGACGGGTCTGCGTCTCGGACCTGAGGATGTCCATCAGGAAGTCGAGATAGGACGGCTTTTCAATCTGGGCCTTATGTACGATGTCCGGGCAGTTGTTCCTGAGGTTGCTCAGCCTCAAGGCCTTGGCATACATGCGTATGTCCTCGGTCGTAATGTTCCGTTCCGCCATCACTTTCCCCTCCCATTGATTATGTCGTCATATTCGGACATGCTGCGCTTCTCGGGTGTGATGTCCTTCGCGTCGAGACCGGACGACACCGCGACTTTCTTGGGCTTGGGCTCCGCCGCCATCCTGTCGGCCATCGTCTCCGCCATGTCCCTCATGTCGTTGGCATTGTATACCTTGCGCTCCGCATATCGCTCCAGGAGCCGGAGCGCGGAGACCTTGTCGTAGTCCGTCAGAAGCGCGGCCATCGACTTCACGGTCTTGGGATAGTATCTCGGCCTGTTCTCCCTGATGGATGACAGGAAGCGGGACAGCAGGCTCCCGTCTTCCCACTGGCCGAAGAAGGTCCTGAGGGTCTGCTCGGACTCGAGGATGTCCCGGCTCTTGCTGCTGGCATGACCCTCCTTGGTGATGTATTTGCCCTTGAAGGGGCTTATCTTGTGCCTCGTGATGAGGGAGAAGTCCTTCGGATCATATATCTCAAGTTCATCAAGGTCGACGTTCCTCACGACCATCACTTTCGTTCCCTGACCCGAGTACGTGCCAAGCGGGAGGCTGTAGAAGTTGCTGTGGTACAGCAGCGTGTTGTCTTTGCGCACGCCGTACTCCCTGGCGTCGATCTCCGGCTCATCCATCTTCAGCATATAGAATGCAAGGTGAGGTTTCTCCTCCCTGAACTCTTCCGCCGGCACCAGCCTCGTCGATGCGTTCGGTTTCGCATTGGCCGTGCGGGACAGCCATCCGACGCACTCGTCGTTCAGGCTGTCAATGTTCAGGTACTGGCGGCCGGGGAGGAAGTTCCCCTTGACATATTTCACCGTGGCTTCGCTCAGGCCCTTCGACGCGGGGTCGAACGGCATGCAGAAGACAGGCTGGAAGCCGGCCTCGGCCACATACTTCGCGAACTCCTCCGTCATCAGATAGTCCCCGAAGTTCTCCTTTACCAGCATCTTCCTGTCCTGGTCATATATCATCTTCGCCGGCATGCCGCCGAAGAAGGTGAAGGCGCGGTGATGGGCGTAGACCGTGGTCTTCGCCGTGAACGGGATGTTTTGGAAGTACACGTACTTGTACTTTGACCGCTGAAGGACGAACACGATGAAGTAGACCTTGACGGTGCGGCCCTGAGGGGTCTTCATCCATTTCTCCCCATAGTCCACCTGACACTTCTCGCCGTACCCGCACTCGGGCACCTTCGACATCTGACGGACCGGTTCCGTCGTCTTCGGCAGCTCTTCCCGCTCTCTGATTGACTGTACGGCGTTGTAGACCGTCCTCTCCGACACTTCCGGGAAATCCGGAAAGTTCTCCTTCAGACGGTCGTGAATCTGCGCGGAGGACAGGAACTGCGCCTCCTGAAGCAGGCCCCGGATGAAGTCCTCATAAGCGTCAAGCTTGCGCCTGCGCCTCTGGAACTCCCTTCCTAGCCGTTCATTGAACTCCTCCTCCGACATACGCTGATACCGTCGCACGGTATCCCTGCTGATGCCCAGACTGAGAGCAATCTGGCTCTGGCTGAGGGATTGTCTGGATAATTTGTTAACTTCGCTCCACATAGTGACAATGGAAATTAAATTGTTGTTGTGCATGGTTGTCTGTTTTTAGACCTTAAGCTTTTCTAAAATAGACAACCATTTTCTTTTTTCCAATTACACTGCGGACCCCGGATGAGCCTCAGGTGGCGACTCTTATTTTCCGAAATCGGGTGCTTTCACTTTTCCGATTTCTGTAGCATTCTATTTTTCCGAAATCTGCGGAA
>CAVCPY010000174.1:0-7443 GCA_963604245.1 Eggerthellaceae bacterium | reverse complement strand
ATGGCCGGAAAGGCCGCATAAGAAAAAAGAGAAATTATTTTTAAACAGTTTCTAATTCAGACCTCCCGCCAGATGTAAACCTTGTCGCCTCGGCGGATCTTCCTGCCGCCGGGGGTGCGGATGTCATCAGGGAATATTACAGGAATGGAACAAAGAGTTCCTTTGGCCGCCTCTTCGGCTGGTTTTAGATCGACACGTATCTCATTCACGGTCTGTTCGATTACCCCGGTTGTCTCTCCGATGATGAGTATGTCGTCACCTTTTCTCAAAGCCTCGGACTCCACCAACACTTCCGCCACGGAGATTCTGTCAAACCAGTTCGTGATTTTTCCGCAATAGGTTTTCTTACGCGTGGCGTGGCTGCCGTACACATCGCTCCACTCTCCGAGTTTGGCACCTTGATAGTACCCGTCCCAGAAACCTCTGTTGAAGACTTCGGACAGTTCCTCCTTCAAGGAAGCCGCCAACTCCAGAGTGTAGCGTCCCTCGCAGACAGCGTCAGCCGCACGGCGGTAGCACTCGGCGGTCTTTTTGACATATTCAGCGCTCCTTGCCCTGCCTTCGATCTTGAACACCTTCACGCCGGCATCAATGATTTTGTCCATAAACTCTATGGTGCACAGATCCTTGGGCGACATTATGTACTTGTTGTCGATGTTCAGTTTCGTGCCGGTCTCCAGATCCGTCACCTCGTACCCCCGGCGGCAAAGCTGGTAGCAGGCTCCTCGGTTCGCCGACGCGCCATAGGTCTGGAGGCTGAGGTAGCACTTCCCCGAAACCGCCATACAGAGCGCTCCGTGAGCGAACATCTCGATCCGCACCAAGTTCCCCGACGGTCCCTTGATGCCTTCACTCACAATCGCTTGATGGATTTCCTTGACCTGATGCAGGTTGAGTTCCCTTGCCAGCACGATCACATCGGCGAACTGAGAGTAGAACCGCAGCGCCTCGACATTCGACACGTTGAGCTGGGTCGAGATGTGCACCTCCAGCCCGATCTTCCGGCAATATGTGACCGCCGCCATATCCGATGCGATGATGGCGTTCACTCCCGCAGCCTTGGCCGCATCAAGAGCCTCCCGCATCGGAGCCAGATCCTCTCCGTAAAGGACGATATTCAGAGTCATATAGGTCTTGACTCCATATTCCCGGCAAATCTCCACGATCCTTGGCAGGTCGTCCGGCGTGAAGTTGTTCGCCGAGTGCGAGCGCATATTCAGGTTGCCAACCCCGAAATAGACGGAGTCCGCCCCGCCTTGTATCGCAGCGTGCAGACATTCGAAATTGCCGGCCGGCGACATTATCTCAAGTTCCTTCTTGTCCATTGTCTCTGAATATTATCCCTCAAAATTAACCTTTATAATCGCCAAACACAAATTTCATCCTCTCATATTGGCGAATAAGACGCTGTTCCGCCTCAAATTCACCAGCAAAACAGCGTTCAAATCCAGATATTTTCGCTAATATTGCACAATGTGGCGGACAAATTCCGCCAATGATGACTCTATGCGACTTAAAATTACCCTTGAATATTTCACCTCACCCGGGGAGGGGTTGTTCCTGAACCTCTCAGGCAGACAATCCATAGCAATGGAATATGCCGCCGGAGGGCGTTGGGAGGCTTCATTGGATGTGCCTTCAGGCGCATCGGCTCTTGAATATTCCTTTGAACTTCATCGTGACGGGCAATGTGTGCGCCGCGAGTGGGGAGGCCATTCGGTTCCCGAGCTTGTCGAAGGGGCCGTCGCCTTGATGGTTGGTGAGTCCTGTCGAACCACAGGCGCAACGACCGGAGTCTTGGAAATCCGTGACCGCTGGCACGACCGTCCAGAAGATTCCCCGTTCTGGAGCAAAGCTTTCACCGATGTGATATTCAAAAGAAGGGAATTCCCGCCAAGGCGTTCCGGCAACGTTACATTCACCGTTCCGTGCGCCGTAATCCGCAAGGATGAGACCTTGGCGATCACCGGCAGCGGTAAGTTGTTCGGTGAATGGAAGAAGTTCGTCCAGTTGAAACCGATCGCCGCTCCGCTGTGGAGCGTGACGTTGAATGTCAAGGACCCTTTTGAGTACAAGTTTGTCATTCTCGACTCAAAGACCGGAACTCCAAAGACCTGGGAATCCGGCCCGAATCATCTTTTCGCCGAGGTTCCGGCTAACTGTGATTCGCTTGAAATAAGGAATATCGTCCCCGAGTTCGAAACCGTTCCCTGGCGCGGGGCCGGCACGGCGATCCCGGTGTTCTCCCTCCGCAGCAAGACCGGTTTCGGCGTGGGCGAGTTCAAGGATCTCAAGAAACTTGTTGACTGGGCTGCGCTTACAGGTCAGAGCATCATCCAGTTGCTCCCGATCAACGACACCACGATGACCGGAACCTGGACGGATTCCTATCCTTACAACGCCAACTCCACGTTCGCGCTTCACCCGCAGTTCATCCATCTTCCGGACGCCGGAGTGAAGGCTGACAAGAAATATAAAGCTCTCCAGAAGGATCTTAATTCCCTTCCAGCCATTGATTACGAGAGGGTTAACAAAGAGAAAACCCGTCTTTTGAAGGAGGCCTTCGAGGCTGTCGGGCAGCAGGTTATGTCCGGGGAGGAGTATAAGAGATTCTATTCCGCCAACAAGGATTGGCTTATCCCTTACGCCGCTTTCTGTGTGCTGAGGGACATCAACGGAACCCCGGAGTTCGGGAAATGGAAATCTTTGTCAGAATATTCAGAAACCAAGGTCAAGTCATTCTGCCGCAGGCATAAGAGCGAGACGGACTTCTACTGCTACGTCCAGTTCTGCCTTGACGCACAGCTGAAAGAGGCTGTTGAATATGCCCATTCGAAGGGCGTTGCGATCAAGGGAGACCTTCCGATCGGAATCAGCCGCACGAGTGTGGACGCCTGGCAGTTCCCGCATCTGTTCAACCTCGATTCTCAGGCCGGTGCACCGCCTGACGCATTCTCGGCCGACGGTCAGAACTGGGGCTTCCCGACCTATAATTGGGAGGAAATGTCCAAGGACGGCTACGCCTGGTGGAAGGCGAGGCTCGGAAAGATGAGTGAATATTTCGACACTTTCCGGATCGATCATATTCTTGGATTCTTCCGCATCTGGGAGATTCCTGTCGGGGTGAAGTCGGGGCTGTTGGGGCATTTCAATCCTGCGCTTCCGTACTCGGCCGATGAGTTGCGAGACCGTGGCTTCGATCCTGATTCTCAGTTGTTCGTCCCTGATCCGCATCGTGAGGGGTGGTACCATCCCCGCATAGCATCACAGAACACAGAGGATTTCAACGCATTGAACGACGGTTTGAGAAACGCCTACGACGCTCTCTACAACGATTTCTTCTATCGCCGCCACAACGCTTTCTGGAAGGAGTGTGCGATGAGGAAACTGCCGGCGCTTCTGGACTCGACCGGAATGCTGGCCTGCGGAGAGGATCTTGGAATGATTCCGGCCTGTGTTCCGGAAGTGATGCGGGAATTGAACATCCTTTCGCTTGAAATCCAGAGGATGCCGAAATCTCCCGAAAAGACTTTCGACGAGCCGTGGTCCTACCCTTATCTGTCGGTCTGCGCGACCGGCACCCACGACACTTCCACTCTTCGCGGATGGTGGGAGGAGGACCGCGCTATGTCCGAGAGGTTCTTCCACGAGATTCTCCACTGCGAGGGTCAAGCCCCGTATTTCTGCGAGCCGTGGATCTGTGAACGGATTGTGAGCCAGCACTTGAACTCACCTTCGATGCTCTGTGTCCTTCCGCTTCAGGACTGGATGTCCATCGATGGAGAAGTCCGCTATCAGGGCAAGCCGGAGGATGAGCGCATCAACATCCCGGCCAACCCTCGTCACTACTGGCGCTGGAGGATGCACATCACCCTTGAAGACCTTCTGACCCGCTCCGACTTCAACCTCACCCTTCTTGACCTCATCTCCGATTCCGGTAGAGGATAGACATCCTGTCGGTACGATCAAGAAGTTTTTTTAGGTTTTGTTGAACACAAGAGGGGGATGACCGATTTTGGTCATCCCCCTCTCTTCATTCCTGCGGGACCTCCCTAGTACTCGTAGGCCTGGATTTCGACAGGGCCGAGAAGTCCGGAAGGCTGAAGCTCGGAGTCCTTGCTCAGGTAGGTCGATGTCTGGAAGGTGAATCTGTCCTTGGCCGGGATGACCTCCTTCTCTCCGATGAGCCTGTTTCTCCAGCAGTTGACAACTTCCACCTCGATGGTGTTGGCACCTTTGCGGAGCAGGTTCGTGATGTTGAGTCTGTATGGAGCCGTCCAGACACCGCCGGCATACTCGCCGTTGACTTTCACCTTCGCCATCACCATAACCTTACCGAGGTCAATGCAGACTTCGCCTTGTGGCAGTTTCTTGAGCTTGAAGCTGTTGGTGTAGGTGGCGTTCCCGGAGAAGTACTTGATTGCCGGGTCATCGCTGGTTGTCCAGTCATAGAGAGTGTCAAATGTGACCGTTCCCTCAGGGCCACCTCTCTTTTCCTGGAAGGCCACTGTCCAAGGTGTGTCAAGGGTCGCTATGACAGATTTCTCCGGATAGTTGCATCCGTAGGATTCTGCCTTGTCGGTGTCCTTCCTGAACACGATGAATGAACTCTCGTAGGCCTCAAGTTTCATCGGAATCTTTGTGGTGCTGCTGAGGGCCTTGTACTGTGTCAACTCGCGGACCTCTTTTGTGAGAGGATTCCATAGTTCCGGGGTCTTGCCCTTCACACGGAACATAGCGTCGAACGAGACAGCCTTGTCTCCCTGATTGGAAACGAAGTAGTACTCTCCGTCCGCAAGCCTGAGGTGGATGAACTGGAGCGGGAGGGAAGGGTCGTCGGTGGTGAAGTCAGGTGCGACCCCAAGGTCTCCAAGCACCTGTTCCAGTGAGGAGTCCTTGTAGATTGTCCCATTGCCGCAGCTCACTGAATGAGAGAACGGGTTGGTGTTCTCCTTCCACATTCTTGCGGCAAGTTCCTTGACTTTGGCGTCACATTCAGGATAGCCCTGAAGGCTCGGGGACTTTTCCGGAGCAGGGCCGAGGACCACAAGGCCCTTACGGACAAGCTGCTCGAGTTTCTCAAGAAGTTCCGGGCGCATAGTCTTGATTTTAGGGAGAACCAGAACCGAGTACTCCATCCCGCTCTCAAGAACCAACCTGCCGTTCCTGACGTCAGCCTTCTTGAGCACATCCCCGTTGAGGTAGTCGAATGAGTAGCCTTCCGGAAGCTCGGGATCCTTCGTTCCCGTCATCTTCGGGCAGTCTTCGCCAAGGAAGTAGGCGACATCGGCGACATAGCGTCCCTGCTGGAGCATATAGTTGCAGCGTTTGATGTAGTCGGTGAACACATCAAGCTGGGAGAACCAGGTGTTCTTCCTGTTGAACTCGTTGCCGAACCATGCGTTGAGTCCCGGTATCCTGTCGTCAGGCTGCTGCACGTAGAGGTGGAACAGAGAGGCGTTGATTCCCTCTGTGAAGAAACGGTCGCCACGCTGTTTCATCTGCCCCGGGTACTGGGTGAAATCAGGCCCGCCGCAGGTGAAGCTCTCCGCCCAGACTTTCTGTTTCCCGTAGATGTGTCCGCAGGATGAGGCCACACGGTTCTCGATGTCGCCGAGGTCTCCGAAACTCCAGAACTCGCCGGCAATCTCGTCGGACTGTGAACCGTACTGAAGGAATTCTCCAGGGAATCCCCAATGCCCGTAATTCTCCAGCCAAGTGGTCAGGCCGTGTTCGTTGCTGACCTCGCGCAGTCCGCCGACGTAGTTGTAGGACACCTCATCGGCGACAAGCCGCCTGAGGTCCCAGAGGAAACGGTCGGAAATGTCCTCGTTGCCTACCACGACACCGCTCATCACCGGGATGAAAGGAACAGGGTCGTAGCCGTAGGCCGCCTCGAAGTCCTCTATGAGGTTGTCAGTCCAGTTCTGTCCGCCCGTCTCGTAGCTGTCCTCAACGCAGACCTTGAAGGTCTTCCTGTCCTCCGCCGGGATGCGCTTGAGAATCTGTCCGAGATAGTTGTCGAAATGGGTGCGGATGTGTTCCCTGCTCATCTTGTCTGTCTCAAGTCCGGTACCTTCCTTCGGAGCCGGAGAGCATAGGGTGCCGGTAGGGAGCATCGCGGTTCTCATCACCACCCAATCGCCAGCCGGAACATCCCAGACGAGTGTCCCGTCTTCCGACACGCTTGCGGTGATGTCCCTTATTTCGCTTGATGGGATGCCCTTGTAGTCAGGCTGGTCTCTCCACATATAGGCGTCCCACATCGGATGCGGAGTCTGCCACATTTTCGAGAGTGATTTCTCCGGGTATCTCTCCACGGCCGGCTGGTCGGACAGGGTGACGCTCTTCACCACTCCCGGCTTGACCTTGAGGACGAACTCGCCCGCGGTTGTCTCGGGAATCGAGATCACCACTGGTGCGAAGGGTTCGAAGCCGACATTGGTCGCGGAATTGCTCCTGTCAACGAGGAATTCCTCGACAAGGGTAAGTTTCCCGTCTTTGCGCGCATAAAGGGCGGCGTTGCAGACGCTTTCCTTTTCGACAGGCTTGATGATGACCGAACGGACCGTGGTCTCCTTGCCGGCCTTCAGCAGGATTGAGCCGTCTTCCGCCACTTCCATTCCGAAGACAGCGGAAGCTTTGGCGAGCGGGTAGGCGAGAACCCGGACCGGTTGGGCGTCCTTGCCTACCTCACGGAGTTTCCCGCTGTATTTCATCGGCCCGGAAAGAGTGTCTTTGGAATAGCCAAGATATCTCATTGCCTGGGACGGCTCCACCCACGGGCCGCCACTCTGACTCCATCCGGGACTGTTGAACAAACCGATTTCGATACCAAGCTCACCGGCCGTCCTGAACATTGTGTGGAGAATGTCCCACCATTCGTCTGTGAACATCCGGACCGGGCCCTGAGGGATGCCCTGGTCTTCGCCGATCATGCCGATGAACGCCCTGTTGATTCCAACGGACTTCATTGACTGGAGGTCTTTGACGACACCCTCCTTTGACATATTCCCCGCTATCCAGTACCAATAGACGGCGAGTTTCTGGCTCTCTGGTGTGTTCTTGAAATTCTTCTCGACTGTGCTGATGTTGTCCTGGGCTTGAACCGATCCGCCAAGAATCAGAAGCATGGCGGCCACCCACCTGAATTTTATTCGCATAATGAAAGATGTTTCCCCCTAATCTGGGTTATTGTTTGTGTCTTGGGACAAACTTACATAAAAGTCGGCGATTTTTACGCCCAAAGCGGGCCCGGCAATATTTTTCAAAGGGAATATGCCATTTTTTTATGTCTGACGCACGGCCCGCAGGGAAGATGCCCCTGAAAAAACGGAATATTCCCGGCAAGTGAGGCAAGCACGATAACATAGCCGGGGTTCTATTTAGGCCTTATGACCTTGATGAAATCCTGCCGCTTCCCGTCCTTGTATCCGACACAGT
>CAVCPY010000173.1:0-6154 GCA_963604245.1 Eggerthellaceae bacterium | reverse complement strand
GTCTCGAAAATTCCGCATAATAAAATGCGGGAACCATTTTTAAACAGCTTCTAAGTTACTTCCGGCAACACAACCCCTTCCGGAATGAACTGCGACAGGTCGCCTCGGTGGCGCACCACATCCCTCACAGCCGAAGAGGAGATGTGGGAATATTCCTGGGCGGTAGGGATGATTATGGTATCGACTTCGGGAGCAAGATGGCGGTTAGCGTCGGCGATCGCCTGCTCGTTGTCGAAGTCGGTCATATTCCTCACACCCCTGACAATGTGGCGGACTCCAAGTTCACGGCATATATCGATGGTAAGTCCCTCGTAATGAATGATTCTCACCCCGCTCATCCCTCGGGTGGCCTGACGGATGATGTCCTCGCGCTGCTCCATCGTGAAGAAGCCACGCTTGTCCTGATTGATTCCCACTGCCACCACGACCTCGTCGAAGATGGCCAAGGCTCTGGTCAGGATGTTCAGATGCCCTGAGGTGAACGGGTCAAACGAACCCGGGAACAACGCTGTACGATTCATTATAATTCTTTGAATATGGATCAATTAAAGCGGGTTATAGCTGCCAGTCAACCGGTGCCTTTCCCTCGCCTGCAAGTATCTCGTTCGCCTTAGAGAAATGACGGCAGCCGAAGAACGCCCCTCTTGCCAGCGGAGACGGGTGTGCCGCCTCCAGCACATAATGCCGCGAGATGTCGATGAGTTCCTTCTTGCTCCTTGCGTAATTGCCCCACAACAAGAAAACAACCCCGCAGCAATTGTCCGAGATATAACGGATGACGGCGTCGGTGAACTGCTGCCAGCCGATTCCGCTGTGCGAGGCCGCCTCTCCGGAGCGTACCGTCAGGATGGAATTCAGAAGCAGCACGCCCTGACGCGCCCACTTCTCCAGATTCGGGCGGCCGCTCATCTTCACTCCAAGGTCATTTTCAATCTCCTTGAATATGTTCTTGAGGGATGGCGGTGCGGGCACATTGTCCGGGACCGAGAAGCTAAGGCCCATCGCCTGGCCCGGTCCGTGGTAGGGGTCCTGTCCCAGAATCACGACCTTGACCTGATCGACCGGGGTCAGCTCGAAGGCTTTGAATATCTCCGGGCCTGGCGGGAATATGACCTTCCCCTGTGCCTTCTCGGAGTGCAGATAACGGGCAAGCGCGGCAAAGTAGGGCTTGTCGAACTCACCTTGCAGCGCTTCTTTCCAGCTTTCTTCTATCCTTACGTCCATAACAGATTGCCTTACAAACCACGGAAGCGCCTCCCGAACATTGGGGCAAAATGGCGTTTTTCCACGGATTCCTTAACGACCGCTAAGATAGGAATTAATCTTTGAATATGTACGAAATCACATCGTCGATGTTCTTGACGTAGTGGAAGGACAGCCCCTCGACGTAAATCGGCTTGATGTCCTCGACATCCTTGCGGTTGTCCTCACTGATGACAATCTCGCCGACGCCCGCGCGTTTGGCGGCGAGAATCTTCTCCTTGATGCCGCCGACCGGAAGCACGCGGCCCCGCAGGGTCATCTCACCGGTCATCGCGATTCCCGACCTCACGGCCTCGCCACGGAGGGCGGAGACCATTGAGCTGACCATAGTTATTCCGGCAGACGGGCCGTCCTTAGGCACGGCGCCTTCCGGGACGTGGACGTGGATGTCCTTGGCGGCGAATTCCTCGGATGTCATTTTGGCAAGCTGCGGATGCGCCTTGATGTACTGGTAGGCTATCGTGGCTGACTCCTTCATCACATCGCCAAGATTGCCGGTCATCGTCATCGCACCCTTGCCCCCGCTGACGGAACTCTCCACAAACAGAATCTCGCCTCCCATCTGCGTCCAGGCAAGGCCGGTCACCACGCCGGGAGCCTCATTGCCTTTCTGGAGGTCGTGGAAATTGGTGGGCAGTCCGAGATATTCCTTTAGATGCTCCTTCTTGATGACGGTAGGATAACTCTCGCCGAGGGCGATCTTCTTTGCCGTCACGCGGGCGACTTTGGCTATCTGCTTCTCAAGCCCGCGGACACCGGACTCGTGGGTATATTCATCGATTATCCGCTCCAGGGCGGCCTTGTCTATGCGGAGCTCCCTCTTGCCGATTCCGTGCTCCTCCAGTTGCTTTGGCACAAGATAACGCTTCGCAATCTCCATCTTCTCCTCGGCAAGGTAGCCGGTTACGTTGATCAGCTCCATCCTGTCAAGCAGGGCGGACTGAATCGTGGAGATGTTGTTCGCCGTGGTTATGAACAGGACGTTGGACAGGTCGTAGTCGATGTCCAGATAGTTGTCGTGGAAAGCCACGTTCTGTTCAGGGTCAAGAACCTCCAGAAGAGCCGAGGACGGATCGCCCTTGTAGTCGTTGCCCACCTTGTCAATCTCGTCCAGTACGATGACAGGGTTGGATGTGCCGGCCTTGTCGATTCCGTTGAGAATCCGGCCCGGGAGGGCGCCGACGTAGGTCTTCCTATGGCCGCGGAGCTCGGCCTCATCGTGCATTCCGCCGAGGGCGATCCTGACATATTTCCTGCCCAGAGCCTTCGCTATCGACTTGCCGAGGCTGGTCTTGCCGACTCCCGGAGGGCCGTAGAGGCAGAGAATCGGGGACTTCATATTCCCCTTGAGCTTAAGGACGGCGAGGTACTCGATGATCCTTTCCTTCACCGTCTCAAGGCCGTAGTGGTCGCTGTCCAGAACCTTCTGGGCGTGCTTGAGGTCGAGATTGTCCTTTGACATCTCGCCCCAAGGCAGGTCAAGCAGGAACTCTATGTAGTTATACTGTATGCTGTAGTCCGGCGAGGAAGGATTGTACTTCTCCAGTTTGGACAGTTCCTTTTCGAACTGCCTGCCGACAGCCTCCGGCCACTTCTTCGTCTTGGCCTTGGCGCGGAACTTCTCGAACTCTTCCTCCTCGTCCATTCCAAGCTCCTCCTGGATGGTACGGAGCTGGTTGTTGAGGTAATATTCCCTTTGCTGCTGGTCGATGTCGCTCTTGACCTTCTGGTTGATCTCCTGCTTGATCTTCAGAAGCTGGATCTGGGTGTCAAGAGCCTGCAGGAGCTTCATAGCCCTGACGGTAATGTCGTCTATTCCGAGCAGCTGGACCTTCTCCATAAAGTTCTCGACCTCCACGGTGGTGGCGACGAAGTTCACGAGGAAGGCATAGTTGTCGATGGACTTGAGCGCGCCGACGGCCTCTTTCGGGGCGAAAGACGAGGACTTGATGATGACAGCCGCCTTCTCCTTGAGGGATTCGGCAATCATCTTTGTGCTGTTGTCGTTCTCCGGGATGATGTCCTCGACGTACTTGACGGTCGCGGTGATGTATGGCTCCAGAGAGACCACGCCGGTCACCTTGATACGCTTCACTCCCTGAAGAATCGCAGTGATCGTGCCGTCCGGCATCTCAAGGACTTTCATCACGCGGCTTGCCGTACCATATTCATAAAGATCCTTTCCGGCCGGGTCCTCGACGGTGACATCCAACTGAGGGACGGCTCCGATGAACGAATCACGCCTCTCGGCCTCTTTTATCAAAGTAATTGATTTCTGACGTCCTATCGTGACAGGATAGACCATCCCGGGGAACAGCACGGCATTCCTAAGCGCAAGGACAGGCAAGGTCTCCGGAAGGTCGCCAGCTTCCACTTTAATCTGCTCATCTCCCTGAACCACAGGGATTATGCTCACCTCGGCGGTCGCCGGGAAAAATAAATTTTTATTGTTGTTCGTGTTCATAATGCCTAAATACAAGCTCCGGCATTCCTCTGCCATTTTGACAGAAAACAAAGATTTCCGGACGCGGCAATGAGTATGGTCAATCACCGTGCCAGAAAAACTATTGAATTATTTATGTATCTGATTTTGAATATTAAAAAAATAAGTCTATTTTTGCATTCCCAAACGGGATTTGGGGTTTATATGGTATATCCTAATAAATATTAATAAATTATGACAAAGGCAGAAATCGTGAATGAGGTTGCAAAGTCAACCGGAATCGAGAAAATCGCAGTTCAGTCCGTTATCGAGGCTTTTATGGACTCCGTAAAGGGTTCAATCATCAGGAAAGAGCCTGTTTACCTCCGCGGATTCGGCAGCTTCATCGTCAAGCACAGAGCCAAGAAGGCGGCCAGAAACATCACCAAGAAGACAACTATGACCATCCCGGCACACGATATCCCGGCATTCAAGCCTGCCAAGATCTTCGTGAACGCAGTCAAGGAGGAAAAATAATTTTAAATCTTTTTTACTATGCCAAGCGGAAAGAAAAGAAAGAGACATAAGATGTCGACGCACAAGCGTAAAAAACGCTTGCGCAAGAACAGACACAAGAAGAAGTAGTACGCTTCTGTGCCTGCCATTTTAGCAGTCTGCTAAGAGAAAAAGGCTGACCGGAAGTGCCGGACAGCCTTTTTTATGTTGGCGACACGCCATACTATATTATCACCATTGTAATTTCCTTATGGAGTCAGAAAAATCAGAAAAAGATCTGATCGTCGATGTCACATCGACCGAGGTTCACATCGCGCTGATGGAAAACCATCGGCTGATTGAACTCAACAAGGAGTCCAGCAAGGGGCACAGTTTTTCCGTCGGGGATGTTTACCTGGGGAAAGTGAAGAAGATTCTTCCTGCGCTCAACGCTGCCTTTGTGGACATCGGAGACAAGAAGGAAGCATTCGTCCATTATCTGGATCTGGGACTCTACTTCTCCCCGTTTGATGAGTTTGTGCGCAAGAGCAATCCTAACACGGATCTTCTCTCGCTCTACTCGAACATCAAGATCGGTCCTGTCCTCGAAAAGGAAGGCCGCATCGAGAACGTGCTGAAGCCCGGCCAGATGATGATAGTGCAGATCGTCAAGGAGCCGATCTCCACGAAAGGGTCACGACTGACCGCGGAAATTTCATTGGCAGGACGTAACATTGTACTGATTCCCTTCGCAGAGAAGGTGAGCGTTTCCCAAAAGATCTCTTCCAAGGAGGAGAAAAGAAGGCTTGAGACCCTCGTCAAGAGCATTCTCCCGAAAAACTACGGCGCCATCATCCGCACGGCGGCCGAAGGCAAGAACGCAGCGGTTCTTGTGGCCGAACTTAAGTCCCTCATTGAGAAATGGGAGTCTTCGTGGCAGAAAATCGCCAAATCCAAGAGTGTCCAGCTGCTTTTCACAGAGTACAGCAAGACCACCACTATCCTCAGGGATCTCCTGAATGACTCGTTCTCGAACATCTACGTCAACAATGAGAACGTGTTCGAGGAGACGAAGAAGTATATTTCCCTGATCTCTCCGGGTCAGGAAAAGATTGTGAAGCTGTACAACGGCAAGGATCCGATCTTCGACCATTTCGAGGTCACAAGACAGATCAAGAGTTCGTTCGGCAAGGTGGTGCCGATGAAGCAGGGAGCCTATCTGGTCATCGAGACGACCGAGGCCCTGAACGTGATCGATGTGAACAGCGGCATCCGCGCGAAGACCGACAATCAGGAGGAGAACACTTTCGAGGTCAACAAGATCGCGGCTGAAGAAATCGCCAGACAGCTGAGGCTCAGGGATATGGGTGGAATAGTGATTGTGGATTTCATCGATATGGACTCCGGAGAGCACCGCAACGAGCTGCACAAGTATATGCAATCGCTTATGGAAAGTGACAGAGCCAAGCACAATGTGCTGCCTCTCACCAAATTCGGCCTGATGCAGATCACCCGGCAGAGAATCCGTCCGGTGACCGAGATCAACACCGCCGAGGTCTGCCCTGTGTGTCACGGCACCGGCAAGATTTCCTCAAGCGCGGTGATCGACGAGCAGATAGAGCGGAACATCGCCTACTGCGTGGAGCACGGCAAGACAGACCTGACTCTGAAGGTCAGCCCGATCCTGGGAGCGTACCTGAAACGCGGCGCAACCATGCTGTCAGACAAATCCTTCCTCGGGAAATGGAAGAAAAAGTACAAATGTCGGCTCAACCTTGTCGAGGTGACCGACTTCACGGTTCTGCAGAATGAACTTTATGACGAGAAAGGGGACAGGCTATAGTCCCCTTTTTTTCTCCCCAAAAAAGAACATTCCCCAAAAAAACAAAACTGCGGAATATTTTTGTATTTTTGTGAGTTTAGAAACTGTTTAAAAATGGTTTCCGCATTTTATTATGTGGGATTTTCGAGACA
>CAVCPY010000172.1:0-4273 GCA_963604245.1 Eggerthellaceae bacterium | reverse complement strand
GAAGACTTCTGACATATATCCGGCGGTTGTGGACAACTATGAGATCGTGCCACTTGAGCAGACTGACAGATGTGTCCTGACGGGTGTCAAGAAGATCGTAAAGTCTGATTCGGCATATATTGTTTTTGATAATTATAACAACTTGATAGCCAGGTTTGACCAGAACGGAAAGTTCCTGAATAGAATAGGCTTGAGCGGCCGTGCCGCGTCTGAATATCTCCGAATAGACAATTTTGCCATTGATGCGGATGGGCTCTGTGCCGATTGTTTGCGGTGATTATCTTTTTTGTGACATCACGACAAAAGATGCCGGTGGCAATTATTGCCTTTATGGCTCAAACACAAACGGTTTTGTCTCCAATCCAGAAAATGGAGGCCGGAACTGTATGCTGGAACCCGTTGGCAGCTATGCCGATTCTTTCGTGAGTGTGCTGTCGGACAGGGATATGTATGACGTTATCGTCTCCACAGGCTTCCAAAAGGCCGGTGTGGATGTCGAGAAGGCTCTTGATGGCGGTTCCTTAGTTTTTCTGTTTTATCATATGATATGAGTTTGGACCTGCGGTTGGTTGTGAGAAACCTCTGCACACCTGAAACCGCATTCGCTTGACAGTGATAGAGTTGGCGCTCCAGGTGCGAGCGGATTTGCGCACCTGAGAGTTAGAGGCTTTATCACTGTCAATCTTTTTTAGTCCTTCAAGCACCCTATCGGAACCACATAGACCCCGTCTTCGCGTCGGTATGCAACCTCTCCAATGCCTATTAGAACCATCAGGAAGGAGGGACTTTTCATTTTCGTAAGGTCAATCTTGTTCTGGAGTTTGATGAGTGTTTCCGCACCTTCGTTGATGAGTCTTTCACCACCTATCTTGATTTCGATTAGGCCATAGCTGCCATCACGTAGATGTACTATGGCATCGCACTCCAGTCCTTCCGAATCGCGATAGTGATAGACATCCCCAAGAAGGCCGGACGCGTAGGTCCTTAGGTCACGTACAGCCAATCCCTCAAAGTGGAGGCCGAAGGTGTTGAAATCCGACAGCAGGTCTCCGGGACCGATACCTAACACGGCGGTCCCGATTGATGGATCTGTATAGTACCGGGTGTTGGTTGTGCGGATGGCAGTCTTGGAACGGAGATTTGGATTCCAAGCTTTAGATTCCTCAATTACAAAGAGTTTCCGCAATGCTTCAATATAGGATGAGACCGTCTCCGCGTCCAGCCCCTTTGGCTCATTGGCCTGCATATCGGCGGAAATAGTCTCGTATGAGACCTGTGAGGCTATGTTTCTGGCGTAGGAGCGCATCAGCTGCCGCACACGCTCCGGGTTACGTCTGACTTTGTCCACCACTCGGTTCATATCCTTTTTTGCAACGGAGTCAACGTAGTCGAAAGCCTGATCCAATGCGATGTCTCCTTTTAGGTCTATGGCGGCAGGCCATCCTCCACGGCAGAGGACAAATGCAAGATCTTCTCGCGAGAGGCTGCTTTGGGCATATATCTTCTCCGGAGTGTTGAAGAGGTTCTTCAAACTGATGGCACCATTGGATTCTCCGGATTCATAGAGAGCCATTGGACGCATTCTTACCCAACCATAACGTCCGGTTCCAGAGTGTCGTATATTCTTGCTCTCTTCATCATCATCTTCAACAGGAACTGATGAGCCGGTAAGGATATAGTGTCCGTTACCCTTTCGGTGGTCTACGTCAAAACGAATTGTGTCCCAAAGTTGGGGCGCTATTTGCCATTCGTCAAGTAAGCGAGGATGTTTGCCCTCAAGAAGTTCCTGGGGGGCGAGCTCGGCTTTGAGAAGATTATCCTTAATGGTTGCTGGATCATCCAAATAGATTATGCTTTGGGCTTGTTGCTCGGCGGTAGTTGTCTTGCCGCACCACTTTGGCCCTTCAATGAGAACAGCACCCTTGCCGGCAAGTTTTCTTGCGAGGACTGTGTCCGCTATTCTTTTTTTGTATTTGTCCATATCCTAATGCTTTAGGATACAAAAATACTAAAAAACCGGAATTTGTGGGAATATTTTTCCGATGTTTGTGGGAAAATAAAACCGACTTTTGTGGGATTTTTGAGCCAATGGAATTAAAAAGAAGGTCAGGATTCGTTCAGCTTTCGCAAGTAACAAAGTGCCTGTGGCATACCTTATCTCACGTTCGGAGTGAGGAGTGCATCGTTTTTGCTTTTGTCTATGAAAATTATTATATTGTGACATTATAAATAGTTCTCGTCATAAAAAGAATGAAACTCCGTTTGTTCGCATACACGACAGCCATTTTTGTGTTTTCCGCAGGGTGTACATTAATAAGCACCTCTGTGAAAATACACAATTTCGAGAAGTCGGAAATAACGATACCGGAGTCAATGACTGTTATAGAGAATGGTAGGATCCTCGATGCGGATTATTCAGTTACAAGGCCAACTTTCGTGGCGCATTTTCCTCCGGAAGCCTGTCTTGATTGCCAAATCACTCATCTCGCCGATTACTACCCTTTATTAGCACAGGCGGAAAAGGATTCATTTGATGTCCTGCTGATTATGTCTCCTTCTGAAGAGGATAATCTAAGGATAATATCCTTGCTTATAGGTGGAAAGTTCCTATTCCCGGTTGTTATTGATTCTGGGAACAGTTTCTCGCGGCTTAACCCTGACATTCCCATAGATCCTCGCTTTAATCATTTTCTCGTAGATCGGAACAGGCATCCCGTGTTTGTCGGAAATCCGTTGGTAAACCCTAAAGTACATAAACAATTTATTAAAACACTAAAATCATTATGAAAAAGATTGGTTTATTCTCCCTGGTGGGAGTGGTAGTGATGCTATCAGCCATCCTGTTCTCGGAAAAGGATGTACTGGCTAATTCTTTGGCTTTGTCTGATGTAGAACCATCTGAGAGTGTCCCATGCTTTAAAGATTTTATAATAGATCCGGAAGAAAATCCTGATCAAGATGGGTCGCTGTGGGCTAAGGCGAATAGATGCTCTGATTGCAAGAGTTATTTCTTTACTCATGTCTCGGAGCAGAGCAATTGTATACCAACAATAGAGGGAACAATTCAGTAATATGAAAAGGTCAGTCATTATAATCGTTTGTTCTTTTCTCGTAGTTTGTTGTGGAACACGAACAGAGGAGGTGGTGTCGGTAGGAGTGGAGAAAGCTTTGGAACTGACGGACACGGTAAGAATGACATCGGTCAAGAGCGAACTGCCGATTCTGGCTCCTGCCAGACTGTTTGTCGCTGCGGATCATCTGGTTTTATATCAGGTTCAGGTGGAGAAGCGCTTCCAGATATATGACCTGCCTTTGAACGGCAGGTGCTTTTCAGCGGGGATGATCGGTCGTGGACCTGATGAGTTTATTGATCCGGATGTCGGCAGTATGTTGGGATGCGATGGCGGATTCTTTGTCGCGGATCAAGATGCGTTCAAGACAGTGGAAATCTTAGATAGCACTGTAAAGGTCACTTCTAAGATTCCTGCCTCAACAGATGGAGCAACTCTTAACGGTGTGATAAAGGTCAAGGATAAGTACGTGAATGTGGATGTGTATGCGATGACACCAGGATTTAATCCTGAGGGACCACGTCAATTCCAAGTCATCGGACCGGATGGAGTTGAAAAACGAATTGCAGAGTTGCCAAATTGGAATGACAATGATGATAACATCATCAGGTATTTTTCGTCGATTGTCGCCAAGCCGGATGACAATATGTTCGCTGCATTCTATGGTTTTAATTTTCGGAAAATCCGTTATTATAATCTTGATGGAGATGTGTTGAAGGAGGTGTCCGCGGATTTCCCGGACAATTCCATTCATCAAAGCGAAGAAGGTTTCTTGACTTATGGCAAGTCGTTCGCCTCCAAAAACAGAATTGTCGTTATCTGTAATAATTATAGCCGGAAGTCGCGAGATAAGGCTCCAAATTATTCCGAGTTTCAGGTTTGGGACTGGACCGGCCACTTGATTCACCGTTTGATTGTTCCTATGAAGCTTGGCATTTACACGGTTGACTTCTCCACCGGCACCCTTTACGCCACGAGCGGTGGGTCTGAGGACGAGATCTTCTACTGCGACATCTCTGAATATCTTTAACCCTTTGGCGGTGATGGGAGACTTTTGATAAAACAATATTCAACTTTCGCAAGTAACAAAGTACCTGTGACAAAGTGCCTTATCTCACGTTCGGAGTGCATCGGCCGAGAATGCTCAGTTCGCGTTACCCCCTCCCTAAATCCCTCCCCCGAGGGGGAGGGACTTGCTCCGT
>CAVCPY010000171.1:0-26219 GCA_963604245.1 Eggerthellaceae bacterium | reverse complement strand
GGAATATAGTCAAAAAAGACACATAAAGATTACCAAGTTATTTTTTAACGCTTACTAAATCGCTATCGAGGTCTGACCTCATCGAACAAAGCGTCGAGCTGGACACGGTAGTGGATGTCGGAGGAGTAGGCGTTGGGCTTGAGGCCGAAAGTGGTGATGAAGGTAAGGTTGACGGCGCTGCGGGTGCCGGTCTCGCGTTCGAAATCGGCCACACGATTCTGCAACTTGGCGTTTTCCTCAGAATCAATTGAATATTCGGCACGGCTGTACTTGATCTCACACAGGTTGGTGATTTGATCGGCACGCTCAATGACCAGATCGACCTGGGCGGCAGGTTTGCTTTCCTTGCTTCTCCAGGAATAATATTCAGTATGGATCCTATCAATTCCGAGAGCCTTTTTGATTTGAGGTATATGCGCCTGGCACAGACGCTCGAAAGCAAGGTCGTACCAAGTGTTCTGCTTCGGAGTGTTCAAGGTGTTGCTCCAATAATGATCATCTGTCGTTCCTTTGACACAGAAGTCGTTATGAAAACGGGTAAAGAAATCAACCAATTGGTATATCCCGTTCTTCGAGTTGATCTTCTTCTCTTTGACGCAATACTTTCGGATGAAATCACAGTTCTCCAGATTCTCAAGCATCTTGCTAAGATGCCCCCCGGTCTCCTTGCCAAGTTTCTCGCTGATCTCATTACGGGTCAATCCCTTACGATTGGACGAAAGTAATTGGATTATCTTCACGTAAGGCTGAGGATTCCGGAAAAGAGACTTGAACAAACGGTCATATTCACGGTGCAGTTCCGCATCTGTCGAGAAAAACAGCCTGTCAATGTTTTCCGTAAGACTTTGTCCTTTGTCAAGCAAACTCAGGTAATACGGAATGCCTCCCAGAATCATATACGCTTGGGCGACAGAGAGCCTGTTCCAACGGAAACCATTGGATTTCAGATATTCCTCAGTCTCTCCAAGAGTGAACGGATGCAGGTGCAATTCGTGTGTTATCCGGTCGTGAAGCCCTCCGTGGTTGTCAATGATGTTGTCCACCATCCAAGTTGTGGCAGAACCACAGACAATCAGTTTAATGTTCTTCTGACGATTAGCCCAACCATTCCAAAACAAGTCCAAAGCCTTTACCAAACCCGACCTTGGAGTGTCCAAACAAGGCAATTCATCAATGAATATGATAGCGTTCCCTTTCGCCAACGCCGGAGCCAGCACTATCTTCAAGGCCTCGAAGGCCTCTATCCAAGTCTTCGGCTTAGCGCCACCATAGCCAGCCTTCTGAAGGGACAAGAAAAAACTGGACATCTGATCCTCCTTATCACCCTCCAGCACACCTGTCATATCAAAAGTCAGCCTGTTCTTGAAAGTTTCCGTTATCAGATAGGTTTTTCCGACACGACGGCGGCCATAAATCGCGATGAATTCCGATTTCGGGCTTTCAATGTACTGCTCAAGCAACACTCGTTCCGCATTTCTGCCTATCAATTCACTCATATTTACGCACTTAATATTGGCAAATATACTTGAAAGAATCCAAAAAGGCAAGTTATAATGCGCCAAATCTATCAATTTTTCATCGATTTGGCGCGTTTTCAAGGTTAAAACTGCGCCAAAACTAACGAAAATCATTAGTTTTGGCGCATTATAAGATTTCACGTGACCTTGAAAAAGCCTGTCAAGTGGCCCAAAGGCGAGTGCCACGCTCCACCCAAGAATTATGGTAACGTGCAAAATTCTGGTGGAGCGTGGCATCGCCGATCATTGACTTCGTTATCAGACAATGGGCGCCTCGACAAGCTCAGCGATCGAAAACTGTGATTAATGTATTGTCACTCCGCGAGGATGCTGGCCTTGTCGGCGGCGAGTTGGGAGCGGAGGGCGTCGATGGAGTCGAAACGGCGCTCGTCACGAACCTTGTGATGGAAAGTCACCTTGAGGTCGAGACCGTAGATGTCCTCATCGAAATCGAATATGTTGGTCTCGATGGTGCGCTGCCCGCCGGCACGCACCGTCGGACGCACCCCGATGTTGCACATTCCCTTGTACTTGTGGCCAAGAGTCTCGGCCTCAACCGAATAGACACCGTTGCCCGGCAGCAGTTTCAAAGGCTCGTAGAGCTGGATGTTCGCCGTCGGGAAACCTATCGTGCGTCCAAGACGGTTGCCGGCCACCACAACTCCCAACAAGGAATATTCATATCCGAGCATGGCAGCGGCGGTCTCCATCTCCCCGGCTGCCACAGCATCCCGGATCTTCGTGGAGCTGACGGTCACGCCGGACGGAGAGGTGACGCTGCCAAGGCGCACTACATCAAGCCCCTCTTCCTCGGCAATCCTCTCAATCGACTCCGGAGTCTGTGGATCGCAGCCCATCCGGTTGTCATAGCCGACGAGGACTGCCTTCGCGCCGAAACGTGCGATGAGGACATCACGGAAATATTCCCTGGTGGTCAGCCTGCTGAACTCTTTGGTGAAAGGCAGCACCTCGACACGGTCCACGCCCAGCCCCTCAAGCAACGACTTCTTCTCCTCCAGCGAGGTGAGAAGCCGGAGGCTGCGCGCGTCATTCTGAAGCACGTTGCGGGGATGAGGCCAGAAAGTGATGACCATACTCCGGTCGCCCCTCTCCCCGGCCGCCTCCACAAGCCGCTCAATCACAAAACGGTGCCCGATGTGGACACCGTCAAAGAATCCGGTCGCTATAACCATTTCACAAGTTCAAAATCCTGCCTGTGAGGCAACAACGGGTTCTTGGCGTACATTCTGATCGCCACCTGGTACATACCCGTCCTGTCCGGAAGGATGGACGCGCGGTACTTGGCCACACCGTCATTGCACTCGACCACGTCATAGTCGCACTTTTCCTGAATATGCAGCTGATGCTTCACGTCAGTCGTCGCGAAGAGCATCTCCACCCCGATGTCCTGAGGAGAAAGATCCCCAAGATTCAGCACGACCTCAGATGTCAGCGAGTTTGACTCGGAGAGGCTGTAGGACGAATCAGGCTGTGTCCGGGAGATGACCTCGACATTCTTCCAGGCACGGCGCATCCGCTTCTTCCAAGCGGAGATTTCACGCGCCATCCTGTAGTCATCGGCCACCATCCTGCCTGCGCGTTCAGACTGCGGATTGTAGTACTGGTTGCAGTAGTCGGTCAGCATCCTGTTGGTCGTGAAGTTATCGGCCACCTGGGCCACGGTGTTCTTGATGTAGCCCACCCAGGTCGGGGACAGCCCGAGAGCCTTGTCCACATCATAATAGGCCGGAGCGATCTCGTTCTCTATGGTCGTGTAAATCGTGGCGGCGTCAAGCTCGTTCTGGTAGTTCTGATCGTCGTAGGTGCTCTCCAGTGGAAGAGCCCATCCTGCGCCCGGCCTGTAGCCTTCCACCCACCAGCCGTCGAGCACGGAGAAGTGCATCACACCGTTCATCGAGGCCTTCTCTCCGGAGGTTCCGGAAGCCTCCAAAGGCCTCGTAGGGTTGTTCATCCACACATCGACACCCTGTACAAGCCTCTTGGCAAGGGAAATGTCATAGCCGGGGATAAATACAATCTTTCCTATGAAGCGGTTCTGCTTGGAGATTTCGATGATCCTCTTGATCAAGTCCTGGCCGGCCTTGTCGGCGGGATGTGCCTTGCCGGCGAACAGGAACTGCACAGGATGCTCCGGATTGTTCACGATGGAGTCAAGCCTGTCAAGGTCGGAGAACAGCAGGGTCCCTCTCTTGTAGGTCGCGAAACGGCGGGCGAATCCGATTGTCAGCACATCGTCGCGAAGATTCTCCTTGATCGACACAATCTGGCTCGGCGAATAGTGGTTGCACTGCGTCGGGTCGGATATTCGCTCCTTCACAATGTCTATCAACCTCTTTTTGAGGGTTTTTCTGGTCCCCCAGATCTCCGTGTCAGCCACTTTGTAGATGCCCTCGAAGCAGGACTTGTCGTAGTGGTGGGTGGCGAACTCCGGGCCGAAGACCCGCGCGTGGATCTTCTTCCACTCCGCAGCGGCCCAGGTCGGGTAGTGCACACCGTTGGTCACATAGCTGATGAACAGTTCCTCAGGCAGATAGCCCGGATAGATGCTGCTGAATATCTGTTTGCTGACATCC
This sequence comes from Eggerthellaceae bacterium, assembly GCA_963604245.1. Taxonomy (GTDB): domain Bacteria; phylum Bacteroidota; class Bacteroidia; order Bacteroidales; family UBA932; genus Cryptobacteroides. The sequence continues at coordinate 22,108 of CAVCPY010000171.1, read as the reverse complement.
CCGTGAAGCATCGACACGCCGTTGACGTTCTGCGAAAGATTGGCGGCGAGGAAACTCATCGAGAACTTCTCGTTCACATCGTTGCCGTTCACCTTTCCCAGTCCCATCACGGTCTCCCAGTCAACTTTCAGACGCTGAGGATAGTGGCCGATGTATTTCCTGAGCAGTCCCTCATCGAACGCGTCGTGCCCGGCAGGGACTGGCGTGTGGGTGGTGAAGAGCGACGAGGCTCTCACGACCTCGACAGCCGCGCCGAAGTCAAGATTGTCATCCTGGACATATTCCCGGAGCCTCTCAAGCCCGGTGAACGCAGCGTGTCCCTCGTTGCAATGATAGATCTGCGGATCGATTCCGAGGTTCCGCAGGGCCCTGATTCCTCCCACGCCCAGAAGGAGTTCCTGCTTCAGACGGTTCTCCCAGTCGCCGCCGTAGAGGTGATAGGTCACCTGACGGTCTTCCGGAGAGTTAGCCTCGTAGTCAGTGTCAAGCAGATAGAGATCGGTACGCCCTACAGCCACCTTCCAGAGACGAGCCGTGATGGCGCGGCCCGGGAAAGCCACGCTTGTGGTCATCCAGTTGCCGTCCGCGTCCAGGACAGGTTCCGCCGGAATCTTCGTGAAGTCCTGAGCGTCGTAACGGGCGACCTGCTCGCCCTGACCGGTGATTATCTGGGTGAAGTAGCCGTAACGGTAAAGAAGCCCGACGGCCACGAGGTTGACATTCATATCGCTGGTCTCCTTGAGATAGTCCCCGGCCAGAAGCCCGAGACCTCCGGAGTAGATCTTCAGCGATGTGTCAAGACCATATTCCATACAGAAATAGGCGATGGTAGGATTCTTCCGCTCGGCCTTGAGAGCCATATAGGCGTTGAACTCGTCCATCACCGACTTGAGATTGCCGAGGAACGCCTCGTCCTTGGCCAAAGCCTTGAACCTCTTGAGGCTCACGGCGTCCAGCAGAGCCATAGGGTTGTGGCAGGTGTTGTGCCAGATGGTCGGGTCAATCGATTTGAACAGGGATTTGGCGGACTCGTTCCAGCACCACCAGAGGTTCTTGGAAAGTGTCTCAAGTCCTGAAAGGGCCGTCGGAAGATGACGGGTCACCATCACGCTCTTCCAGGTAGGGTCATTGATTTCTATCTTGTTGTATGCCATTGATTTGTCTTCGTTAAGTTCGTCCGGGAAGGCTCCTCTGGCCTCAATCACCTTCTCTATTGCCTTTGAATACGCTTCCTTGTAATACTGAATCTGGTTTTCCCACAGGGCTATCGTGGAGACATCCTTCGCCGAGGCCATACAGGCCTTGCGTCCCTCGTCATCCAATGCGGCGATCTCCTTCACTCTCGCCACGACCCCGTCCACAACCTCGAAATAGTTCGAGTCGTTTCTGTCCAGAACCGTGATGCCAGGATGTTCCTTTCCGTAGTGGGACCTGACCCAAAGACCGAATCCGGACAGGCTGGTGGTCAGGGAAGGGATGCTGAATGCAAGACTCTCCAGTGGGGTGTAGCCCCAAGGCTCGTAATAGGACGGGAACAAGGTCAGGTCAAGTCCTACAAGCAGGTCGTAGTACTTCATATTGAACACTCCGTCCGTTCCGTTCAGATAGGACGGGATGAAATAGACCTTCACCCGGCTGCCCTTGGCGTTGGTGAAGCCCAGCTCCTTGAAACGGCGGGTGATGACGTCATATTCATTGTCCATCAGATAGTGGGAGACCTGGGTCGTGTAGTCCGACGCGTTGCCGGACAGTTTGGCGACCAGATCCTTATCGGCCCCGTTATGGCCGGAAGGAATCATTATGAACGCCTGTATGTCACGACCTTGTGGGGCTGTGTCATCGAGTTTTTTCAAGGCGTCGATGAACACGTCTATCCCCTTGTTACGATATTCATAACGTCCACCGATGCCGATGAGGATGACATCCTTGGACACTTCTTCTCCTGACATCGCCGCGGCGACCTCAATCAGCCTGGAGCGGGCGGCGCGGCGCTTCCCGGCATATTCCTCCTCCGTGGCCGGAGTGAAGCTGTTCTCGAATCCGTTCGGAGTCACGACATCGACCTTGCGCTGAAGGAACCTCTCGCACTCCTTGGCGGTGATTTCGCTGACAGTTGTGAATATGTCCGCATTCTGTGCCGACTTCTTCTCCAGCGAGTGGCGCGCGATGACGTTGAACTGCCGGGCCTTCTGGTCTCCGTCGTAGAGATTCATCGAATCGTACAGCGGCAGATTGTTGCCGGCGATGCAGCGGCCTATCACCGTGGCGTGGGTCGTGAACACGGTCGCTATCGGGAGCTGCTTGTATTTCAGGTAAAGGAGACCGGCTCCGGTCTGCCACTCGTGGAATTGCGCCACAATCTTGTCGGAGGCGCTCAGGTTGAAGTTTCTGAAACTCTCGATAACCTTTCCGGCAGCATAGCCGAACAGGAAACACTCTTTGTAGTCCCAGTTTCCGGTCAGGGAATCGACCTGGAAACGTTCCCAGTATTTGGACAGAATATAGTTCTGGTTGGTAAGGAACTGTTTGAAATCCACCAGAATGGCTATAGGATTTCCCGGCACGTTCCATTTGCCGACCCGCACGCGGATTCCCTCCGAGGCGGCGTGGGCTTTCCAAAGACTGTAAAGATGCGGATCCTCGATGAAATCCGGGTTGCTTTCAGTGTCCATCCAGACATCGGGGCCGATCAGGATGTGATGCTTGTGAAGCTGCTGCTTCAGGTAAAGGGATTTCGTGGCGATCACCGTGTAGATGCCGCCGACCTTGTTGCACACCTCCCAACTGACCTCAAACAAGTAGTCCGGGTTCGTCAGTTCGTTTGTCATTTATTTATTCTTGCTCAACTCTCGCAAGCAGGCAATTGCTTGCTGTTTTTTTACATTATCTCACGTTCGAAGGTGATTGCCCACCATCTTCAATTCACGTTACCCCTACCCTAAGCCCATCCCCTCGGGGGAGGGACTTGCTTTCACTGCAGGCAGTGAAGAAGAGCGGTGTTTCGCAAATACAAAACCTGATTTATTATTTCACTTGTTTGGCAGTCTTTGATTCAAGCGGCTTCTTTGTGGTCGCCGACCTTGCCGAAGCGACTTTCCTTGAAGGTTTCTTCTTCGCCGGAGCGGGCGCTCCGGCAGACTCTGTGACCGGCTTCACCTCAACCTTCTTCCCCAAAGTGGTCATCGCGTCGTCAATCCTGATGATGAAGTCACTCAGCACGTTCATATAGTTGATGAACGCCTCGTACGGAGTGTTGTAAGGATTGAAGTAGCTGTGGACCTCCCCATCAGAGAAGAATTTGGTACTCATATAATAAAGGTGATCACTCTCCTGAAGATGCCCGAAATCCTCCCAGAGGACAGGGTCGTTCAGGATGGCCAGCTTCTCGGCCTGTCCGTAAAGCTTGTTGTAGGCATCCTGCTGCAGCTCGTTGCCCAGCCAAGCCGTCACATCCCTTTCCTCGTCCGCCCACGAAATAGGATCCTGAACCTCGATCTCGGCGATCGGCCTGAGCTTCCTTGCGGCCTGCGTCGGGGTGACGAACTCGAACGAGCCGTCATTCAGCAGAATCCCGGGAAGATACCTCATAAAATCGAATATTCCCGTTGCCTCCTTCTGGTGTTCTCCGAAGGTCTCGTAGTCCATAAACAGATTCACGATGTCCCCGTCAGCCGCCTTGAGCCACGAAAGATACTTCTCACAGGTCAGCGGCCAGTCCGTCCATCCCCTGTCGGAGAAGCGGAAAGCGATGTCGTCGCTCAGGGAATAGTTGCGCAGCAGCAGTTTCAGGTGCTTCTGCAGACTGTCAGTGTAGATGTAGTCGGGACTCTTCCATCCGAGGATATGACGGGCGCCCTCTGTCAGCATCACCTTGAAGCCAAGGTCATAGACATCCTTGCCGATAGAGTCCGAATATATCAGTTCGGTGTTCCTGAAAGCCGTCGGCTTCACACCGAAATACCTCTCTATCGCAGCGGAATGCTTCTCGACCTGATGCTTGAACTCTCCGAAGTTGGCGAGCGATGCGAGGGAGTGGTAATATGTCTCTCCGAGGAACTCCACGCAGCCTGTTCCGGCCAGCTGACGGAAACTGTCCAGCACCTCCGGAGCATATCTCTCGAACTGCTCCAGGGCGGAGCCGGTGATCGAGAAGGCCACCTTGAAATTCCCTCCGTGCTGCCTGATGAGGTCCAGCAGAAGATTGTTCATCGGAATATAGCATCTCTGGGCGACCCTGCGGAGGATGGTCCGGTCAGCGAAAACATCATAGTAGTGGGAATCCTTGCCGATGTCGAAGAATCGGTATTGCCTCAGCCTCGTAGGCTGATGGACCTGGAAATACAGGCAGATGTTCTTTTTCATAATCGTTCCCTTATTTATTATTAACCACTGATTCGTAAATATTCTTAAGCTTCGCCGTCGCGATGTTCCATTTCAGTCGGTTGACCTCATCATAGCCCTCTTTGGCAGCGAAATCGGCGAGCGCCGGGTATTTCAGCAAAGCGTAGATGTCATCGGCCATCGCATCTACATCCCAGAAATCCACCTTGAAAGCGTATTTCAGAACCTCGGCGGCTCCGGACTGGTTGGATATGATGGCCGGTACATTGGAACGCATAGCCTCCAGAGGGGATATCCCGAAAGGTTCAGAGACAGACGGCATTATGTACACGTCGGACATCGCGAACATCTTCTGTACCTCCGCACCCCGGAGGAATCCGGTGAAATGGAACCGGTCGGATATTCCCAACTTGGCGACGTGACGGATGCAGCGGTTCATCATATCACCGCTTCCGGCCATCACGAAGCGTACTCCCGTGGTTCTCTTGAGAACCTTCGCAGCGGCCTCGATGAAATATTCAGGCCCCTTCTGGAAGGTGATCCGTCCGAGGAAGGTGACAACCTTGTCGCGCACTCCCCTCTCGACCTTCACGCTCCCGCGGCCGCTGAAGTCAACTGCGTTGTGGACAGTGACAACCTTTTCAGGGTCAATCCCGTACTTGTTGATGACAATGTTTCTGGTGAGGTCGCTGACGGCAATCACCCTGTCGGCGGCCATCATCCCCCTCTTCTCGATGTCATAGACACGGCTGTCAATCTGATCCTCAGTGCCGCGGTCGAAGGAGGTGGCGTGCACGTGGACCACCAACGGCTTGCCGGTCAGTTCCTTTGCGGCGATCCCAGCCAGATAGGTCAGCCAGTCGTGGGCGTGGATTATGTCGAACTCATCCTTGTGCTCCATCGCGATTGTACCTCCGACCATCGCATAGTGGGCGACTTCCTCCATAAGGTTGGAGCCGTAACGCCCCGAGAAACGGAACTTGGAGCCTATGCACCTGGCCAGATTCTCGCTCTGAAGCCTCCGCTCGGACTCGACCATCTCGTGAAACTCCTCCGGGTCAACGTACGGAATCATATTCGAGCCGATGCGCACGAATTTCACCTTGTCCAGGAACTCATCGACGGTGGAGCCGAACGACTCGACCGGAACGTCGCTGGCGTTGATGATCTTCGCAGCGCTCTGATCCTCGTCACCGGAGGCTGAAGGCATCACGAACAGGGTCTGTACCCCGTTGTAGGCCAGCCCCTTGACGATTCCGTAACAGGCCGTTCCCAATCCGCCGGCGATGTGGGGAGGAAACTCCCATCCAAACATCAGAACTCTCATATTCCTACTCCTCCCTGTATTTGTTCTTAAGGTACTCCACCTCCAGCAGGGCGGCCGTACTCAGAGCCGACGAGATCGCTCCGTGCGGCTCGTGAGGCGGGTCCCCGTCGTAAAGTTCCGAGAACGCCCCGACACCGTGCTTGTTAAGATCCTCGTAGAAGCCGTTGACAAGCCACTGGGCCTTGTTCAGGAAAGCGGCCCCCTTCATCCTGAAGCAGACCTCGCAGTAAGGCCCGAGGAGAGCAGTAAGGCAGCAGCCGTTGTAGTAGGCCAGATCCCTGTCGGTCTGGGAACCCTCATAGACCCCTTTGTATTCAGCGTGGCGCGGAGACAGCGTGCGGATGCCTCTCCGGGTCACCAGTTCGTTGTCAATCACCTGCAACACTCTCCGCGCCACCTCCGGCTCTACAGGAATATCCTCTCCCACAAGGGCGTAGAGCATATTCGGGCGAACCTCAAGATGCTGCCCCGCGTTGTCCACATAGTCAGCAAGATAGCCGGCGCCGGCGTTCCAGAAAGTGTTCTGGAAATTCCCGCGGACCAGGTCCAGAATGCGGGACCATTCCTTGACGAAAGCGCCGTCCGGCTGTGAATATTCCTTCTCCATCGTCACGGCGAACAGGACGGAGCGGAACCACAGAGCGTTCGTCTCCACCTGATAGCCGGCCCTTTCGGTAACCGGATTGCCGTCAACATAGGTGTTCATCCAGGAGAGTGCCCAATGGTCAAGCTGCGCCCAGAGAAGTCCGTTCGGCTGCATCGCCACCTCCGCCCTGCGCCCCGGCAGGTAACTTTCCAGAATGCCTTTGACAGTCGGGCCGTACTTCTTCCAGACGGCCTTCGGGTCGGCGCCGAACTCGATGTACCTCTCAAGGGTGTCAGCCAGTCTCAGCGGAGCCTCAACCTGGGTCGTCCTGCGGAAAAGACGCTCCTGATTGTCTGCGATAAGATTGTCAAGAATCTCCTCGAACTCGGCCTTGTCGCCGCCGGCGTAAAGGGTGAGTCCCGGAAGAGCCTCCAGCGTCTCCCTCAAAAGACCGGTGTAAAGCCAGGAGAATCCGGCTGTTATCATCTTATGTCCGCCTCTGTCCTGCTTCAGCAGGTCGGCGCAGTGTTCGAGCTGCTCTTGACTCGTGGTGATCCTTGCGGCCTTCGCCACGTAAGCGTCGAACCTTCTTTTCAAGCCGGACGGGCTGACCGGAACCACGGATGCGGAGAACACGACGGAGTCGCCCGGTTTCATCTCATTCTCGAAATGTCCCGGAACGTAAAGATCCTCCTTGCAGGCGAATCCGCGGCGATACTCGTCGGAATAGGTCACACCCTTGTACCAGCAAGGAGCCGTCACGAAGGAGACCTCCTTCGTGTTGAACTGCATATTCAGGTCAGGGAAGCCCTCATAGAGATTGAAGGCCATTCCGCCCGGAATCTCCCAACCCTCTGTCCGCGCGTTGGGATTCTCGTCGGTCAGGGCGTGGATGTCCCTGAAAGCAAGGAACGGTGTGAGCAGCAGCTTCACTTTCCCCGGAGCGTTGACCAGCTCGAAACGAACCATGACCTGGTCGGAATCCGGGACGAGAAGGATGCTCTTCGTGAACACGATCTCACCCACTCTGTAGGTGATTTTAGGCACAGGGTCAGCCTCGAAATCGATGATGTACTTGTGACCGCGCGGCTCATAGACACTCCCGTAGCAATGGATGCCGAGGTTGAACTGCTTCCCGCCAAGGATGAGGCTCTCATCCAAAGAGGACAGAAGCAGGTGCTTCTTGCCCCCGAAAGCATCAACCGGCACAGCCAGCAGACCGTGGTAACGCCTTGTGTTGCAAGTCACTATGGAAGTGTTGCAGTAGGCGCCGGTCTTGTTGGCACAGATAATCTCCCTCTTCAATGAATATGAGAGGTTGACCAGCTCAGACTTGTTGAATTTCAAAAAAGCCATATCGGTTATTTTTAGAAGCTGTTTAAGCTTCTTATATTCCTTCGTTTCTTTCAATCAGCACAAGGGCGCAGCGGCTCGGGAGGTAGAGGCTCAGCCGGCCGTCAACTGTCAGATGCTCCCCGTCATTTTCGAGTCTTGCGAACCCATCAAACTTTCCGGCATCGGTGTCGAGCACCTTGACATAGCGTCCGGCCGGAGCCGGAAAAGCATAGTCGGCAAACGACTCCACTGGATTGAAATTCAGCGCAAAGATAAGGCTTTTTCGCTTGAAAATCAAGATTTTCTTTTCTTCGTCCGCTCTCAATAGCTCCGGTCTTGCCGCAAGCGCGCCGTATCGTTTTACAAGATGAACCATCGCATTGTCAAAGTTTTCAAGACAGCGGTACCTCAACAGCCCGTTGTCCGCCAGCGACCACATCCTGCGGGCGTGTTCGTAACTCCAACCGTTCCCTTCGCGAGGGAAGTCAATCCATTCCGGATGCCCGAACTCGTTGCCCATAAAATTCAGATAGCCGTCCCCGGCCGTGCCGATGGTGGCCAGGCGGATCAGTTTGTGGAGGGCTATCCCCCGGTCAACCACCGGATTCTTCGAGTCAATATTCATTGAAAAGTACATCTCTTTGTCGAGAAGCCTGAATATCAACGTCTTGTCACCGACGAGCGCCTGATCGTGGCATTCAGCGTAGCTGATTGTCTTCTCGTCTGCCCTCTTGTTGGTGAGTTCGTACCATATTTCCCCGGGGCTCCACTCCTCGTCTTTCTTCTCCTTGATCCATTTGATCCAGTGGTCGGCCACCCCCATCGCCATCCTGAAACCGAAGCCTATGCCCCCTACCTCGAACGGGGCGGCCAGACCGGCCATTCCGCTCACATCCTCGGCTATCGTGATGGCCTCAGGCTTGATCTGACGGACCAGCAGATTCGCCAGTCCCAGATAAACCACCGCATTCTCATCGACTCCGGCGTCGAAATATGGTTCATAGCCGTTGAAGTCCTTCCCCAGCCCGTGGTCCCAATACATCATACTCGTCACGCCGTCGAAACGGAAACCGTCAAGATGATATTCCTCCAGCCAGAACTTGCAGTCACTCAGCAGGAAGCGCACCACCTCGTCCTTTCCGTAGTCGAAGCAGCGGGAACCCCAGGCGGGATGATGCCCCTGCGGGCCTTTGTAGAAATAGAGGTCATCCCGGCCGTCGAACAGACTCAGACCCTCGTTCTCATTGCTGCAGCTGTGCGAATGCACTATGTCCATCACCACGGCAATCCCCATCCCGTGGGCGGTGTCAACAAGTTCCTTGAACTCCTCCGGCGTGCCGAAGCGAGAGCTCAAGGCGAAGAAGTTGGACACCTGGTAGCCGAACGAGCCGTAGTACGGATGCTCCTGAAGCGCCATAATCTGAACAGTGTCGTACCCGAGCCGCTTCACCCTCGGCAGCACATTTTCACGGAACCCACTGAAAGTGGACACTTTACGTTCCTCTGAGCTCATCCCTATGTGGCACTCGTAGATGAGAGGATGCGGTCTCCTGAGCACCCTGTCATTCTTCCAGGAATATGTCCGCACGGGATCCCAGACCTGGGCGCAGAATACCTTCGTCTCCGGGTCCTGCACCAGTCTGGTACAGTAGGCGGGAATCCTCTCGCCTCCTCCGCCAGGCCACTCGATGAACAGTTTGTACAGCTCCCCGTGGCTTAGGAACATCGAATCGAGCCGGAGCTCCCAATTGCCGTTACCCACAGGCTTGAACTCGTAGGCGGAGGTGCGCCTCCAGTTGTTGAACTCCCCGGTCAGGTAGATCCTGCTGGCATTCGGTGCCCACTCCCGGATCACCCAGGAGCCGTCGTCACATTTGTGCAGCCCGTAGTACAGATGGTTGTTGACACTTGAAGCAAGCCCCTCTGCACCGTGTCCGGTAATCCTGTCCGCTGCGTCAAGAATTCTTTTATGCCGAGCCTCGATGGCCGCCTGAAACGGCTTCAGGTACGGATCCGTGTCGTATATCCAGAGTTTCTTCTTCATAAGCGTTCATTTTTAGCCCAGACTGGCTGGATCGAGTTACTATAATAACGAGATAAATATAATCAAAAAAAAGGATATTTTGCCAATTATGATGGCGATAAGAAATCTTTGAATTCTCCTCAAATAAATAAAGAAAGATAAGAATAATATTGTAATTTTGTTGTCAAGACATCGTCTTATAACTTTGTACAACAAGATAAAAGGATGTAGGTATGGAATTGAAGGACAAGCTTGCTGAACTAGTTGGAAGGTTTCTCAACGATAGAAAGAATGGGAAACTTAATGACGCCTCGGAGGAAACAATCCGGGCTTGGATTAACGAACTCTTATCACTGTTTGGATGGGATGTGCGAGATACTCACCAAGTGCTTCAGGAAAGGACACTGGATAAGAGCAAGCGTGAAAAATTAAAGAGTATTGGATCTAGCAACATTCGCCCTGACTATACTTTCGTCAATGGTAATGTTCCTCTTTCTTTTCTGGATGCTAAAAGCCTTGATGTGAACATAGCAGAAGACAAAGACGCGGCATTCCAGATACGTTCATACGGATGGTCAATAGGAGCAACGTTCTCAATTGTCACAAATTTCAGACAATTAGCCGTTTACGAATGCCACACAATGCCCCGCATAGAAGACGCCCCCTCAATAGCAAGAGTAAGGCTATATTCTTGTGAAGAGTTCGCCGACAATCAAGAAATGTTGGAGCGTTTCCTGAACCGTAACAATATTGTCAACGGACAGTATGATTTTATTCCAAGAACAGAAGAGACGCTTGACAAACGTTTCTCAAAATTGCTTGGGGATATTCGTGTCGATATGGCGAGATCAATTTTGGACAATAACGAGATAGTAAATGTTGGCCACATAAGTTCTTACGTCCAAATCATCATCAACCGAATTCTATTCATCAGGGTCTGCGAGTCCAAAGGATTGGAAGAGGATGGACTACTGCTCAAATTTGCCGAAACAGATTTCTGGGATAACTTCAAAGAGTCGTCATACTTCAATTTTCACAATCATTATGACGGTCCGATGTTCCAAAGGATAACCGAACTTCAGACACTCCGTATCGACAACAGCGTTTTTAAAAATTTGCTCGCCAACCTATATTATCCATCGCCATACCGCTTTGACGTAATCCCTCTGAAAACCCTCAGTGATATGTATGATATGTTTCTTGGATACCGGTTGGTTGTCCGGGATGGCATAATCACGAACGAACTGAGACCTGAATTCAAAAAAAGTTCCGGAGCGGTCACTACTCCTGAGCACATAGTACGCAAAGTCATCAAAAGCACTCTGTCAAGTGGTACGATAAACAGCCTGGACGTAACGGATATTTTAAAACTAAGCATCGTTGACCCTGCCTGTGGCAGCGGTGTTTTCCTCGCCGGAGTATATGACTACATCAGCGACATCATATTAAAGAAATCCATAGACTGCAAGGAGACAAATCCCGAATTGGTTATGTTTGACAGAAATGGGGTTCCTTTTCTTACTATCAATGGGAAGAAAGAAATCATTCATCACTGCATTTACGGCGTGGACATCAATCCGGAAGCCGTAGAGGTGGCCAGAATGTCGCTATCCCTTAAAGTTCTAGACGGATATACTCCCGAACTGTTCGAAATGGCCGGTTTCTTTGGCTCCAAAATATTAGAAGGTGTCGGAGAAAACATCAAATGTGGGAATTCTCTTGTAGATTCGGATATCATAAACATCATCCCATCTATTACCAATAATTTAGATGAATACGAAGACACAAACGTATTCTCTTGGAAGGAAGCATACCCGGCCGTATTCAGAAAAGGCGGCTTTGATTATGTTGTCGGGAATCCGCCATACATCGAAGTCAAGAACTACAATGCAAGCTTGCCATCTATGGCAAGGTATATCAAAAGGAAATATAATTCTTGTAAAAAGGACAAGATCGATTTGGCTATTCCTTTCATCGAAAAAGGGATCTCACTTCTCAAAAACAATGGAAGGATGGGATATATAGTCCAAAAGCGTTTCTTCAAAACTGAATATGGTGAGGCTTTACGTAAAGAGATATCGCAAAATCACAGATTGTTGAAGATTCACGATTATGTCGAAAACGATCTGTTCTGCGGGGTCATCACTTATGTTGCCGTTATCGTATGTGGACACAACACTTCAGGATATATAGAATTTAGTGACTCAAAAGGTAAAAAACATAATATTCCACAAGAGTATCTTAGCGATAAGCCTTGGAATTTCGACAATATGGAACTATGGAGAATGGTGGACAGACTGGCGAAGAAATATGGCACCGTTCAAGATATGTGTTCTGTAAAAGTTGGCATTCAAGTGCTATGGAGAGATGCTTACCAAATAAAAGTCTCATACATAAAAGATGGCCTCATCTACGGAAAGACCAAACTTGACAATAATGTCATAATAGAAGAAGCTGCTTGCAGGGCATTGCTCTGTAACGAAAAGATCGAGCCTTTTCTGCAGCCCCAGTACTCCACTTATGTCATATTTCCTTACACGATCTCGTCAGAATCCACTGTCAGGCGTATTCCCTTCTCTGAATTTAAGAGTACCTATCCAAAAGCGGGAGAATATCTTGACAAGCACAAAGAAACGATACTTGCCAATGTTCAAATTCAACCAGATAGGGTAAACAGTCTTGACAGAGATGAGTATTGGCATATCTACACCAGAGAGAGCCATTTGGGCGATGAAGCAAGAAAAGTCTGTGTACCTATGACTTCCAAAGAGCCGGTTGCGACATACTTACAAGACAATGCCGTATATTGCGACAATGCCAATATGTTTTATCTCAGATTTGATAATGAGACCAAAGAGAGGATGTATGCCATTTCAGCGATCATCAACTCCACACCGTTTGCGACAATGGCCAGAATGTTTGCGAACCCGCAGCAGAATGGATATTTCAAGTTCAGCAAGCAATTCCTAAGCCCGGTTCCATTTCCTTGTGCGGCTTTCACAAACAATTCAGCGGAAATAATGGAATTGGCTGAAATAGGGGAAAGTATCAATGACATAATGGACAGGATATCCAATGTCCCAAGCGGGTATGCAGAACGTTTTCGTTCTCTGCTCCAGCATAAATTCAACAGGATTGACGAGATCTGTTGTCTTCTATATGAAGACCAAGCAGGAGACCATACACTATTGATGTCCCATAAAAGAGAAGACAGACTATGATTGATAAAAAAAGATTGGTCAGATTTATCAACAACTACACAGACAGATATGAGGAGCTGAACAAGATTCTCGTTACAGCTTACATCAGGAACACCAAGCTTCAGGCAAAAGGAGATATTCTCTCAAGTTTGATCCTTGATGACACTCCTTCCATCAAAAGCGATCTTAAAGAATTGGAAGACATCGTATCTATTGAGGACATCATTAACATTTTCGAATTGGCGATCCCACAAAATGAGCAAACTGCAAATGGGGCTGTCTATACTCCTGAATATGTACGTGACTACATAGTTGAGCATATCTTCCAAAATGTCGAGTTTTCTTTGGGGAAATGCCTATGTGCTGACATTTCCTGTGGATGTGGTGCCTTTCTATATACTGTCGCCGAATATATTCATAAGAAAACAGGGCAACCTTATGCCTCTATAACAAGACGCCTCTATGGGGTAGATGTCAGCGCAGTCAGTATAGAACGCGCCAAGATATTACTTTCATTAGCAGCCATTACAGTCGGTGAGGAACTTGACAACACCTCTTTCAGACTATACACTGGCGACTCTCTCTCTTTTGATTTCAAATCATTACCCAAGGTGGCTGCCAACGGAGGGTTTGACATAATTGTCGGGAATCCACCATACGTCCGCTCAAAACACATTGACGCATCGACAAAAGCAAATCTGTCCCTCTGGTCCACATCAAAAACTGGGAATCCTGATCTGTACATTCCTTTCTTCGAGTTAGGATATTCCTTGCTTAACAATAATGGACGCATAGGCTACATCACTGTCAATTCATTCTTCAAAAGCGTGAATGCCCGGGCCTTAAGGCATTTTTTCTCCAAGAACAGGGTCGAGCTCTCTATCGTTGATTTCGGACAGCAGTTGATTTTTAATAAAAAACTCGCATATACGTGCCTGACTTTCATCATAAAAGGTCAAACAGGAAAGGTTGAATATGTAAAGGGAATAATAAGCGATGTCAAGTCAAAAAAGACATTTTCATTCAATAGTATAGATTATTCTAATCTTGATAACCACAAGGGATGGAATCTCAATAAGACCGATATACTTAATAATATTCGGAAAATAGAGCAAGCTGGAGAATCACTCGGCAGTAAGTATATTATCAAAAACGGCATAGCCACTCTCGCCAACAATATTTACATCTTCCGCCCCTCATATTCCGACAACCAGTACTTTTATTTTCAACATAACGGCATTACATATCAGATTGAGAGAGGAATATGCAAGGATATTGTCAAACCCAATATCCTGAAAAATGAAACTGACATAAAGGATAAGGAAGAAAAGATCATCTTCCCATATAATCCGGACTACAGCATTCTGCAGGAAGATGAGTTTAAGGAAAGATTCCCTTATGCATATAGTTATCTTCTAGAATCTCGAAATATTTTGGATGCCAGAGACAAAGGAGAAGGTGATTATATCGCTTGGTATGCATTCGGTAGGACACAAGCTCTCACGGACAGCGGGAAAAAACTTTTATTTCCTTATATGAGTGATCGTCCTCATTTCATCTACGCTCCGCAGCGAGACCTGATGATTTATTGCGGTTACGCCATCTACAACGAGTCTGAAACAGAGCTTCTGCTACTTAAAAAGTTACTGGAATCCAGTGTCTTCAGCTATTATATCAGGAATACCAGCAAACCATACTCCACTGGTTATTATTCATTTGCCAAGAATTATGTCAAATCCTTCGGGGTGTATCCGTTTTCTGAGGAAGAAAAAGCGTATCTCCTCTCACTGAGCGACCCTAAAGACATTGACACGTTTATAGCAAGCAGATATCGTGTGGTCATATAACTATGTTGACTTTCAAATGAAAAAAGACACCACTGAAGACCCCACAGCATAGGATTTGTGGAAGATACTGAAAAAGCGTAACTTTGTCTGATTATACCCTTAAGGGAATATGAAAGAGACTTTGAAAAGAATATGGTTTCCGGCGGTTGTGGTGTGCGTGATCGCGCTTCAGGCCATCGGTATGGGCAACCGTCCGCTTACCGGAGATCCGGGATACGGATTCGTCTCCGCGGAAAGGCCTCTGCCACCCGACACTATACACTACAGGAATCAGTTCATCGGCAACGCCGGGTCCGGGAAGGAGGACACCTCCTTTTTTCTCGCACCCATCGACACCACACAGCTGCTGACCGCAAGGGACACCATATTCCCGCCGGATTCACTCAGGGACATCGACCCGTTCCGCTACAAGTACTATGTGGCGATCCTGGACTCGCTGACCCACAGGATTGTTGTGGATTCCCTTAAGGCGGCGGGGGACTCCCTTGACTGGCCGGTGGTGGACTCCCTTTACTACCTTGACTCCGCCGCCAGAAAGAAAGCCGAGTTCGACGCCTGGTATGCCGGACTCTCCAAGACCGACAGGAAGAAGTACGACTACGAGGTCAAGGAAAAACTGAAAAAGCACATAGCCGACAGCGTGCTGAACGTCAAGGACAGCCTGAAGGCGCACAGGGACAGCGTCAGGGAGGCGACTCCGAGAATCCTGGAGACCTTCGCGCTGCAGGACTCCCTCCAGTACAAGCGGATCATACGCTGGACCCACGAGCGGGAGTTCCACAGGATGGATGTCCGGCAGCCGGACACAAGCTACAACTATTGGTTCCACGACTATCCGTTCTACCGCAAAGACGTGAACGCCACGTGGCTGGGGGTCGCGGGATCAGCGGTACAGTACTACAATTGGTTCAACAGGGCCAGTGAGAACGGCGTGTCGTTCTACAACCCTTACGAGGCGTGGACATATTCAGCCAAGACACTTCCGATGTACAACACCAAGACCCCGTACACGGAACTAGCCTACTTCGGTACAATCTTCGCGGATTCGCAGAAAGAGTCCGACAACCTCCACATCCTGACGACGCAGAACCTGTTCCCCGCCTTGAACTACACACTTGAATATGACCGTTTCGGCGGCAACGGCATAATGCAGAACGAGAAGACCACCAACAAGACCTTCGTCGCTTCGGCCAACTACCTTGGCAAGCGGTATGTGATGCACGCCGGGTACATCCACAACAAGGTCATCAGGAACGAGAACGGAGGCACGAGCGACAACAAGATGGTCAGTGACACGACTTTGGACGCAAGGGAGTACCCTGTCAATCTTTCAGATGCCTCCACAACCGTCATCAGGAACACCCTGTTCCTCGACCAGCAGTACAGGATTCCGTTCACCTTCATCAGGAATATCCAGAACAGGAAGATAGACAAAGCCTTCAAGGACAGCGTGATGGCCTCGGGAGACTCGGCAAGGATCGCATCGCTCGGCGACCTTCTCGCCAAAAGGAAAGAAGAGAGGGAAGCCGCCGACACATTGGGCGACAACAACATCACAACCGCATTCATCGGGCACAGCAGTGAATATTCCGTGTTCCGGAAAAGTTACGAGGATCAGATCACCGACAATGCCGGCAGGTCCTTCTACAACAATGTCTTCAACTACCATCCTACCACATCGTTCGACTCGGTCAGGGTGATGAAGCTGGAGAACAGGGTGTTCCTCAGGCTCCAGCCGTGGTCGGACAACGCCATCGTCTCCAAGTTGAACGGAGGAATCGGCAACAGGCTACTGAACTTCAGCGTGCTCGACCCGATGTTCCTGAAAGGGACGACCAACAAAGTCTGGAACTCTGCCTTTGTTTACGCCGGAGTGGAAGGGCAGCTGAAAGACTACATCCACTGGGATGCCACCGGAGACTATGTGTTCCTCGGAGACCAGATGAACGACCTCTCGGTCAAGGCAAACGCCAGACTTGACCTGTTCCCTTTCAGAAGGGCCAGGAAGAGTCCGGTTTCGCTGGATCTGCATTTCGAGACCAATCTTGAGGAACCGGAATACTATCACCAGCATTATTACTCGAACCACTACAAATGGGACAACGAGTTCGGCAAGATATCCACGACAAAGATTCAGGGTGGGCTGAATATTCCGAAATGGAGAGCCGGGGCGCGGGTCGGCTATGCCTTGCTTTCCGGCAATGTCTATTATGATTCCACCGGCGTTGTCAGGCAGAACAACAACCCGATGAGTGTCCTCAGCGCCTCTCTGGACAAGAATTTCGTGCTCGGGCCGCTGCATCTGGACAACCGGATTCTGTTCCAGGTCTCCTCCGACCAGGACGTGATTCCGCTTCCTGCGCTTGCCGTCAACTCCAGATGGTATCTGCAACTTAACGTCAAAAGGAACATAATGCAGATGCAGCTCGGAGCCGAGGCCTGGTACAACACCAAGTACTATTCTCCGGGCTGGAATCCCGCTGTCGGGGCTTTCTACAACCAGAAGGAGGTAAAGTACAACAACGGCCCGGTTATCGACGCGTTCGTCAACATCCAATGGAAAAGGGCTTGCATATTCGTGAAATTCGAGAATGTCGGGAAGGGTTGGCCTATGGACAAGGCAGACTATTTCAGCGCCCACCACTACATCAGGACCCAGACCGCACTTAAGTTAGGAATATTCTGGCCGTTCTACCTGCAGTCAGGCTCCAACAAAACCGTCAACGCAGGTTCAGGAATCTCCGGCGGCGGCAATTCCGGCGGCGGTGGAGGATTGAGCAGCCTCCGGTCCGGCGGAGGCAGCAGTTTCTAATCGAACCTCCTTATGGGACTGAAACGAGTAACCAAGAAATTCCTGAAGTACCTGATTCCAACCTTGGCGGTACTCCTGATTATTCCGTTCAGCGAATTGAACAGGAATCAGCAAGGAGCGGAGAATGTCTTCGGAGACGGGCCTGTAAGATTCGCGCTGAAGCTGGAAGACAAACTCTCTGAAGGCTATGTGACCGGCTACTGCTATGAGATGGCAGAACATTTCGCCAGCCATATTAGAGATTCGGCCGAGATATTTCTGGCGGACTACGATGCGGACTATCTGGACTCGCTACGGCTCGACAGTCTTGACATACTCGCCGTCCCCTCTTCAAAAGCACCTGACTCTGAAGAATTTATGACATTCCCGCTCGGGGACACCCCGGCTGTCTGGGTGACAAAGGCGGACAAGAAGCGGCAGCGGGAAATCATCCGTTGGCTCAACAATCTCAAAGGAACAGATGAATATGCCTCCGCCCTAGACCGCTTTTTCCGTGGCTACAACCCTTACCGCAAAGGGGTGAAGAAAGTTCCCGGAATCATAAGTCCCTACGATGACCTGATCAGGCAAAACGCAAAGACCATCGGTTGGGACTGGAAGATGTTCGCGGCTTTGATATGGAGCGAATCCCGCTTCAGAATCCAGGCGAGATCGCCTCGGGGGGCTGTCGGGCTTATGCAGATGATGCCACGGACAGCAGACCGCTACGAAATCGAGAACCTTCTTGACCCGAAGGAGAACATCGAGGCCGGAGCTGCCTATATCGCCCGGCTCCAAAGCAAGTTCAGAGACACGGCTGCCGACGGCGAGGAACTCGTAAAGTTCACCCTCGCGGCTTACAATGCCGGAGAGGGTCGGATTTACGACTGCATAAACCTGGCCCGCGCACAAGGAGTGGAGACCGGTGTCTGGGACAGTCTGTGCACTGTTCTTCCTCAGATGAGCCGGGACTCAATCCTGTTTGTGGAGGATGTCCGGCACGGGAAATTCAAAGGCAGGGAGACCGTCGCCTACGTGAAAGCCGTACTCAACCGATACGACATATTCAGAGGTGTCCAGCCAAGGTACAAGGTGCAGCCCACGGACACGGCCTTGGCTATGATTGAAGAGGGGGAAGACGTCGAGCGGACTCTATTGTGCCCTGACAGTCTGGGCCGGATCGACCTTGGAGATGAAAAGGCAAGGGATCAGGAGGAGAACCATTATGACGAGCCAGGAGAGGGCGTCGGCGGCAAGCACCGCAGGTAGATTGAGGTGAACCGGGACGAACGGCACGAAATAGTTCTCCGGATTTAGTTTTATGATGTGCGTCCATTTCTGAAGCCCGCATAGAATCAACGCTATGCCGTTGCCGACAAGCATTCCTTTGAACACAATCACAGAAGCCACCCTAAGGAACACCTTGGCGATGGCTTTGTCCGTCATTCCCAAAGACTTCAGCGTCCCGATTGTGGAAATGTTCCTGAACAGCATTATCAGCAGTCCGGAAATCATATTGAATCCCGCGACCACTGTCATCAGGCCAAGGATGAACAGGACATTGAAGTCAATGAGGTTCAGCCAGTCGAAAATCTGTGGATATCGGCTGATGACAGAGGTTGCTATCAATGTGTCATCATCCTCGCCGGCCTTGTCCAAAGCGATGTGGCCTACCTCGTCGGTGACGGCGCGCATCCCGGCTTCCGTCTTCGCACCCGGAGCCAAGGTCAGTTCCAGCACGGAAGCCTCATCTGATTCCCAGCCGTCAAGCCTCTGAAGGTCAGCGATGTCCGCAAGCACCACGATGTTGTCCGTCCCGTCCATCACTCCTTCGTAAAGGCCTGTGATGTTGAAGTTTCGCACCTTGACTTTCTCTCCGACGAAATAGGTCAGAAGTTTGTCCCCGACCCCCAGGCCGAGCATATCTGAGAGCCTTACCGGAATGGACACCCCGAGTTTCACGGTGTCCGGTTTCGTCCTTGGAGTCCCTTTGAACAGGACTCCGTGGATGCTTTCGCCCTTCTTGACAATCCCCGCGCGATAGACAGCGGGAGTAATGCGCCTGACCTCCGGAATCGCCTCGATGTCAGGTATGAAGCTCTGACCTACCGAAATCGGTGAAGTCTCGCTGATGTAGTTCATATCCACCGGCATCAGCTGCACGTCGCCGGTAAGGCCTGAAATCCCGTCCCGAATCTCGTTCCTGAATCCGGACGAGACCGAGACGGAGACAATCATAATGAGGAATGAGACAGCGATGGAGACCATCGCTATCCTTCCTCCGAAACGGAGACGCCTGGCTATGAACCTTGATGCGTCCAAATAATTAATCCTTTATGAATATGCTTGAGCCGGGACAGGCCATTGAGGCCGTTTTACGACTCACGGAATATTCCAGGCCTGTCCCGATTGAATATCTTCACCAGATGTGAACTCTTTCGTTCTCCGGACGCCACATCGGGTCGCCCTCCTTGATTCCGAAAGCGTCGAAGAACGTCCCGAAATTCTTCAGGGACACATTCACACGGTTTTCGGCAAGGGAGTGCACGTCCAACTTGGTCAGACGGGCTTTCTCCTCCTCTGTGATGTTCTGCGCCCAGATCGCGCCGTAGGAGAGGTAGAATCTCTGCTCAGGAGTGAAGCCGTCGATAAGGCCGATGTTCCTGCCCTCGATCGCATTCAGCATTGCCGTGTAGGAGATGCTCAGGCCGCCGTGGTCGCCGATGTTCTCGCCGAGGGAAAGCTTTCCGTTGGCATACAGACCCGGGGCGATCTCAACCTCATCGAACTGGGCTACAAGCACCTGAGCCTTGGCGTTGAACTTCTCGGCATCCTCGGCCGTCCACCAGTCCGACATATTCCCGTCCTTGTCGAACAGGCGTCCCTGGTCGTCGAATCCGTGTGACATCTCGTGTCCGATCACGACCCCGATTCCGCCGTAGTTGACTGCATCGTCAGCGTCAGCGTTGAAGAACGGAGGCTGAAGGATGGCCGCCGGGAAGCAGATTTCGTTTGTCGTAGGATTGTAGTAGGCGTTGACGGTCTGTGGGGACATCCCCCACTCGGTCTTGTCGGTAGGTTTGCCGAGCTTTGCCAGGTTGTCAGCCACGTACCAGGCTCCGGCGGCGCGGAGATTCTCATAATAGCTCTTCTCCGGATCGATGTCCAGCGTCGCGTAGTCCTTCCATTTGTCAGGATAGCCGATCTTCACCGTGAAGTTGTCCAGTTTCTCGTGAGCCTTGACCTTAGTGGAGTCGCTCATCCAATCCAGTTCGTCGATGTGCTGGCTGAAAGCCTTCTTGAGGTTGTCCACGAGGGTCAGCATCTTGGCCTTGGATGATTCCGGGAAGTACTTGGCGACGTACATCTTGCCGACAGCCTCGCCGAGGATGCTGTTCGGAACCTGCATCGCCCTCTTCCAGCGAGGCTTCTGCTCCTTGATACCGGACATCTGTGTGCTGAAGAAGTCGAACGATGCGGCGTAGAAGTCATCGCTGAGGGAACCGGTGGCTCCCTGAATGAGCTGCCCGGCCACATAATCCTTCAGAACCGCAATGTCAGCGACAGCGAAATAGTCACAGAAAGCCTTGAAGAACGAGGGCTCCGCCACAATCAGCTTCGGCTGGTCGGCGATTCCTCTTGTCTCGAAGTAGAGCCTCCAGTCAAAGCCCGGATAGTTCTTGATGAGTTCCTCGGTACTGCAAGGGTTGTACTGCGCCTGAATGTCCCTTTCCTGAACGCTTGTCCAGGAGTTTTCCGCAAGTACATCCTCGACCGCAAGGGCGTTGGCCGCAGCCTTCTCCGGCTCCGCCGATCCGGTCAGGGTGAAGACCTTGGCGAGGAAGTTGCGGTAGCCCTCCTTGATGGCTGCGTTCTCCGCCTCGACGTAATAGTCACGGTCTCCGATTCCGAGACCGCCCTGTCCAAGATAGAGTATCTGATTGTCGCTGTCGGCAAGGTCGGACATCACATAAGTCCCGAAGAATGAACTTTCGGAGACACTGTGCAGCCCGGCGATGACCTTCACGAGAGCTTCCTTGTCAGCAGCTGCGTAAATCTCACCTACATATTCCTTCAGCGGAGCCGCCCCCTCGGCGTTCAGCCTTGTGGAGTCAAGCCCTTGCTTGTAGAGGTCGGAAATCTTCTGCTCGACCGAGCCTTTTTCCGTCTTAAGGGTTCCCATCTCAGCAAACAAGTCATTGAGTCTCTTGACGTTGTTCTCCCTCAACTGGTCAAATGAGCCGAACCTGGCATATTCCGGCTTCAAAGGATGGTTCTTCTGCCATCCGCCGGTGGAATACCGGTAAAAATCAACCGCCGGAGAGACGGTCGTGTCAAGGTTCGCAAGGTCGATTGCCGGAACCTTCTCAACCTGCTGCTTCTGGCCGCAGGCTGCCATCGCAAGCGCTGAAGCCATAATCATTAAACTTTTTTTCATTATCTATGAATATCTTCGTTCATCTTCCAAGGCCGCCTTGAACAATCAACGTGCCTTCCAAACTTCGCAAAACTTGGCTCTGCGGAATACTTCTCCGCACCAGGATTCGCGACAACAAAGGTAATGATTTTATTTTACCGAATGTTCATTTAGAAGCTGTTTAAAAATAATTCCTCTTTTTTCTTATGCGGCCTTTCCGGCCATTTTCATCTTTGTCATC
>CAVCPY010000170.1:0-2349 GCA_963604245.1 Eggerthellaceae bacterium | reverse complement strand
GTCATCGGTCACGTAGCTACTGCTACGCTCCCTCTTCCAAAGCCGAAACTGTCTTGAAAATTCCGCATAATAAAATGCGGGAACCATTTTTAAACAGCTTCTTAAGTTTTCCAAAGATAAACCTTTTGCACGATGTTTCCAAGGGTTGCGGTCATAATGAAAGGAATGACTCCGGACGTGACCGGTTATTGTCAATCGGTTTCTTTTCACTATTTTTGAGGCCGCAAATATTATGGAAGATGATGAAGGATGTCAAAGTTATAGTCTTCGACGCAGACGACACCCTGTGGGACAATCAGTCGTACTATGACAAAGCCGAGGATGTTTTCTTGAAGGAACTGGGGGAATATGGGACAGCGGAGGAACTCTCGGCGGAACTCTTCAGGACAGAGTCGGCGAATATGCCCGTTCTGGGCTACGGGGCGAAAGCGGTCTGCATCTCGATGATGGAGACGGCTTTGAAGGTGTCTGACTGCAAGGTGCCGGGCGAGAGGCTCTCACGGATATTGTCGTGTGTCAAATCGCTGCTCTGTCTGCCAGCGACACCTCTTCCGGGAGTCGCGAAGATCCTTGACGCACTTGACAGGACAGGACGTTACCGCCTGATACTGATGACAAAGGGCGATATGCTCGACCAGCAGAACAAAATCAGGCGTTCCGGACTTGACAAGTACTTCAGCAGGGTTGTCATAGTCAGCGGAAAGGGTGAGAAGGAATATCGTGACATATGTGACGTGGAACACGTCGCTCCATCTGAGGTTGCGGCTGTAGGTAACTCATTCAAGTCCGACATCCTGCCGATAGTCGAGATCGGAGGCTACGGCATTCATATTCCTTTTCACACCATCTGGAGGCACGAGATGACGGAAGAGTTCGACCATCCGCGCATCACCCGCCTCGGCTCTTTCGAGGAACTCGCCGGGATATTCATTGAGTGAAGAATTCAAGTTCCGCAAGTGACCTTATGCCTGTGATGAAATGCCTTACCTCACGTTCGGAGAGCACCGGCCGTGAATGCTCAATTCACGTTACCACCGCACTAAATCCCTCCCCTCGGGGGAGGGAGTCTGCTCCGTCACTGCCGTGACGGAAAGTGAGGAGTTCCGCATAGGCGAAACTTGAGTGAAGAATAAGAAGCTGTTTGAAAATCAAAGGTTTCTAAATGCCGTTGTCGCCCGGACAGTCGGTGTAAGGAATCGGGCGCCGTTCAGGAGCGTCGGAAGAACAGGGCACCAACCATTCCCCGGAGGGTTTGAGCCTATTCCCGGAGTCTGGAGTCGATGATTATCGTCACGGGGCCATCGTTGACAAGGGTAACCTGCATCTCCGCGCCGAAGACACCTCTGCCCACCGGCTTGCCAATCGCAGTCGAGAGTTCCTCACAGTACTTTTCATACAATGGGACAGCCAATTCGTGACCTGCCGCCCGTATGTACGAAGGACGGTTCCCTTTTTTGGTGGAAGCTGTCAGGGTGAATTGTGACACCGCAAGAATCCCGCCTCCGACATCGGTCACACTACGGTTCATAACTCCATTATCATCATCGAATATCCTCAGTCCCACTGTCTTGCCCACAAGCCATCGCATATCCTCGTCCGTATCTCCGGTCTCAACACCGACAAGTACCAGAAGACCCTCGCCTATTTCGGAAACGGTCAGGTCCTCAATCTCAACGCTGGCGCGCGACACTCTTTGAATCACCAATCTCATTATAATACAATCTTTTGTTCATCTACGAACAACGAATATAGTGATAATCCTGCAAATTCGCATTTTACTTTTTCAAGGTCAGCGGATGCTTCCGCACCGAGACCGGCGTCGAGAACTACGCCACCGTCGCCTCCGTCATACAGACGGCGGTCAAGAACGGGCAGAACCCTTTCGAGGTCCTTCGGGTCATTGCAACCCTTGCCGGAGCGTAGTATCATCGTTTGAATCATCTTTATCGTGAGGTTATGGCCGGTTGGCTATGGCTTGGTCACCTGAGTAGTTACGAAATCATGGATTATCGTGGAAAGCGTTTTCTTATTGATAAAATTGACAACAGACTTGGAAGCTTAGATAAAGAAATCAAGTTTGACAAGATTCTTATTTGCGTGGGCGTGCTGATATCTGCCGTTTCCATACTCGTATTGATTTTGTCCTCAGATTCACATCCAATATTGTCTATTATTACAATATTGGCTACGATGTTCGGCCTGATTCTTACATATACCATGATTCGTGAATATATATCAGACCGCAAGAGACTTCGCTGCAAGTAAAAGACTATAATGTTCCCCTTTCTTTGGACAGGAGTAAGTCCTTCGTAAGTCAATTGTGAGTACAGTGCAGAGCCTTCCAACGGT